>CAYNKY010000194.1:0-2506 GCA_964397895.1 uncultured Prochlorococcus sp. | reverse complement strand
CTATCTCTTCATCTTCCATAGGTAGAATAGTTTTGGTAAAATTCATTATTGCAGGAGTGTCGCTTGCACAAACAAACTCCCCTTCTCCTAATCCAATTATTAAGGGGGCTTGCTTTCTCGCAACAACAAGTGAATCTGGAGCTCCAGACCATATAACTGCTAATGCATAAGCACCTTCCAAATCAGAAATAACATTTCTAACAGCAACCAATAGTGTAGAACCGTTGTCTTCTAAATTTAATTTACTAAGATTATTTAACTCCTTTTCAATTAAATGAGGAATTACTTCTGTATCAGTATCTGACTTAAAAATCACTCCTTGATCTTGTAATTTTACTTTTAAATCTAAATAATTTTCTATAATCCCATTTTGAACAACTGCAACTCTTCCAGAACCATCCAAATGAGGATGAGCATTCTTTACTACAGGTTTGCCATGAGTTGCCCAACGAGTATGTCCTATACCAACAGATCCAGAAATTTCTTTCTTCATCAGTTTATTACTAAGATTTTTTAGCTTTCCTTCTGATTTATTACAAATAAGATCCTTCTTTTCAGCATTAATTATGGCAATGCCTGCAGAATCATAACCACGATATTCTAGCTTTTCTAAACCCTCAACAAGAAGAGGTAGAGCTTGTCTATATCCAGTAACAGCAACAATTCCACACATATCAATTTTATTTTATAACTTAGTGGAATTAATTTAATAATATTTAAAACGTGGACTCTATAAAAACTGCACTAATAGATTTTAGTAAGCTAATCCCATACTTCTAGTAGTTTCATCACCAAGATAAACCCTAATACTTAGGAAATCTGTAGGGCATGCAGTTTCACATCTCTTACATCCAACACAATCTTCTGTACGAGGGGAAGAGGCTATTTGTCCAGCTTTGCAACCATCCCAAGGAACCATTTCAAGTACATCTAAAGGACATGCCCTTACGCATTGAGTACACCCTATACAAGTGTCGTAAATTTTTACTGCGTGTGACATTTTTTCGTAGTCTTTGAAAACCTGATGTAATCCTATTGGGTTTTAAAGTAATTCATGAGTCTAAATGTCAATAGTGTCGTAAAACTTAACCGCGTGTTACATTAAAATTTGCCCTAGAAGCTCTTTTTTAATAAAATTACTTACAATCAATCAAAATTTTTAAGATTTACTTCACTCTTGTTAACTCTGGGGAATACAATCTTATAGAAGTTTTAGTTTATTGAATAACTATGTCTCAAGAAGAAATTTTTCAAAAAGTACAAGCAATTGTTTCAGAACAACTAAGTGTTGATTCTGGAGAAGTAAAATCAAGCTCTAATTTCCAAAATGATTTAGGCGCAGATTCCCTAGATACTGTTGAACTAGTTATGGCCCTTGAAGAAGCTTTTGATATTGAAATCCCTGATGAGGCTGCTGAAGGCATAGCAACAGTGGGGGATGCTGTTAAGTTTATAGAAGAAAAAAAAGGTTGATCTGAGATGGAAAATTTCCATCGAGTTGTTATTACTGGCATTGGAGCAGTAACTCCAATTGGTAATAATGTTCATGAATATTTACTTGGACTTCAACAAGGATTGAATGGTGTCAAGAACATCACTCTTTTTAATCCCGAAAATCATCCATGCAAATTTGCAGCAGAAGTAAAAAATCTTCAATTTGACGATTTTATAGAACCAAAAGAATCAAAAAGATGGGATAGATTTTCTAAACTTGGTGTTATTGCTGCCAAACAAGCATTTGCTGATTCTGGTCTAGAAATCAATGATGATAATGCAGCAAGAATTGGAGTGATAATAGGATCTGGAGTTGGTGGATTACTAACGATGGAAACCCAAGCTCAAATTCTTAGTCATAAAGGAGCAAGGAGAGTTAGCCCATTCACAGTTCCAATGATGATCCCAAATATGGCGACAGGATTAGCTGCAATTGCTTTGGGAGCTAAAGGACCAAGTTCTTCCGTATCCACTGCATGTGCAGCAGGATCGAATGCGATTGGTGATTCTTTTAGATTATTACAACTCGGCAAAGCAGATGCAATGATTTGCGGTGGAGCAGAAGCAAGTATTACTCCACTTGGAGTCGCTGGTTTTTCAAGTGCTAAAGCTCTTTCTTTTAGAAATGATAGCCCCGAAACAGCTAGTAGACCTTTCGATGCTGAGAGAGATGGCTTTGTTATTGGGGAAGGTTCAGGAATACTTATTTTAGAAACTCTTGAACATGCCAAGAAGAGAGATGCCAAAATCTATGCTGAGATTATTGGATACGGCACAACATGTGATGCTCATCACATAACTTCTCCCGCACCAGGTGGGAGTGGAGGCGCTGAAGCAATCAGACTTGCAATAGATGAAGCCTCTTTACAGCCAGAGCAAATTGATTACATAAATGCACATGGTACAAGTACTTCTGCAAATGATAGTAATGAAACTAATGCAATAAAATCAATTTTAAAAGACAGATCTTACCTTATTCCTGTAAGCTCTACTAAGTCGATGACTGGTCATC
>CAYNKY010000193.1:0-2542 GCA_964397895.1 uncultured Prochlorococcus sp. | reverse complement strand
ATTTCTTTTTCCATAAACTCCTACCCCTAATAATATCCTCTACATTTGGCCAAGCTGCTATTAGTTCTTTTAATGCCTTTCTATTGGGTGTGTAAAAAATGCATGAAAATGCACTAATGACATAAAAGATAAACCAAGTTTTATTCTCGTAATAAACAGATATAAAAGAAAAAATAAAGCTTCCCAAAAACAAGAAAAATAATAATCTATTTATTATTTCCAATGGCGTTCTTTTAAATTTGTTTAATTTACTTTGTTTCTTATTAAATTTATCATCGATAGCAGATTCTTTTTCAAGGAAGTTTTGTATCTCTTCTTGCAAAACATCTTTATATTCAACATTACCTAAGAATTCTGTATTATCTTTATTTGGCATTATTTGAGAATTTGAGTCTTATTAGTATACTAATGTTAAAAAGTTCTTACTAAAAATAAGTTGCTTTAGTATTAAAATAATAAACTATTAGAGCAATGATCAATTTATGGAATTATTTTTTACAACAAAAATAATATTTTTATTGCTATAAATAAATTTTTATACAAATTACTATGTGGGTAAATTTAAGATTAACTTTTTATGCCTTGACTTGTGTTGCCGGGTTAATTTGGCCATTTTATTTTATTTCAAAGTTTGTTTCTAAAGTATTAGATGGTACTATCAGTGGATCAGTTTTAGATATAGGTAAATCTTTTTTAGATGGAGCATGGGCAAATCCAACAGCTGGTTTTGTTTCAGCCGATACTGCAGTTCTTTTAATTGCAATATTTATTTTTTATTTTACTGAAGGTAAAAGATTAAAATTAAAACTTTGGGGTTTATACTACCCAGCTACATTTATAGTATCGTTAGCATTCTCCTTCGGAGCTTTTATGTTTATGAGAGAGAAAAAATTAAATTCTGAAAAATAATTTTTATATGGATTTTAAATTAAGATTATTTTAGGAATAGATTTTTTGAATTAAAGACTTTTAATTTTAAAAGTTTTTAATTAATTAAGATATTTAAAGTTAATTTATTTATGATGCAAAAATTTCTTATTACCTATGCATTTAATAGCAATGCAGATAAACTTAAGGGCGGCAAAATGCTCATAGAATGGTATGACTCAAATGGGCCTAAAAAGAGACCTTCAAACTATATAGTACATTCATGGATATTTATGATCCAGAAAGGAATTGGTCATTCTGTAGTTACCTCTGATTCTTTAGAAACAATATGGCAACAATGGAATCCATGGAGCCACCTTATGGAAATTAATATTGAACCATGCTTAGACCTAGATGAAACAGTCTCTCTTTTTAAAAATATTAACTAAGAACTATTTGCCTTAAAGATTGAAAATTTATTTTTAACAAAATCTCTACTTAATTTCTATGCCTTTTCTTAATTTAGAGATATTTTCAAAACTTTCGCAAATCAGCAATAATTAGAAGCTTATTTTAAATAGAGTATTTATACTTACGATTAATCTCATGACTTTAATAATTTCCTTTTAGGATCTTAAAGAGTTTGCTGGTAGGGATACAGGCAGGCTCAATTATTTTTCTTTCTATTAAATAATTTAGGAATAATATAGGACTACTTTTTTTCCTTCTATTAAATAATTTTCTTTTTCCTCTTTGCTCAAATCCAAAGAAATACTTAATGCTTCATTCAGAATTTTTACTTCAGGTATATTTTTATTAAATTTAAAAATTGCCACAATACCGATATCACAAATAAACCAAATAAAGTTATCTGTTTCGCCAATAGGAGCATTTTTGATTGAATTTTTAATTATAAATTCCGAAGGATTCATAAATTCATACTGCCTTCATAAGATCAAAGACCGTAGTAGATAAAATGATTTCACCATCTCCATCATCATCGTCGTCATCCTTTTCAAATAATGAGATGGTAGTCACAATGGCACCTAGTGCTAGTAAGATCGATAAATACAAAATGGGGTCTTTCATATTGATTAAAACCTAATACAAAAACTCATGGTGGATTATTACTTAAATTCATATTGATACCCTAAACAGAAATTTTGATTACTGGGTCAATCTTTGTGAAGAAAATCAAAAATAATTCAAACTATACTTGTTGGGATAATTTTAAAAATATCCATTCTATTTTATAAACATAATTTAATGATGATCCCCCAGTGATAGCAACATTTATCTAAGAACTATTTCTTTAATATTTATAAATATTTTTATATTCACGTATTAAATTAATAGATCTCAAATCAACCTTCTCACAATGATCCCTAAAAAGTTATCCACTTTTTTAACCTTTTTCAACAGGTTTTTCCACAAACAGGTACATTGCATACTTTGGAATGTTATTTGAGTTAAAGAGCTTTATTTTTGTAAAATATTTTACTTAAAAATTATTTTCAAAGTTATAGAATTTTTTTACTTAAAATTAATTGATGAGTCAAGAAATTAAAAAAAATTTACCGAGTAAAAAAAAGATCAAGTCCCCTGAATTTGAAGCAAAAGAACAATTTACTCAATCAGCTTTGGAAAATCTTACACGGGAAAATGATTTACTTAT
>CAYNKY010000192.1:0-2568 GCA_964397895.1 uncultured Prochlorococcus sp. | reverse complement strand
AAATCCCGATGGGGCATAGCTTTATACAAAGTTTACTTACATTTTTTTCAAAATCGAAAGTGTTAGAAAAAAATCAGGCCTTAAAATATTTATCTAATTAATTCTAACCCTAACCTTGAGAACCATTGTAATAACTAGCTCTCAAAGATAAATTCAGTAGAATAATAAAAGTTAAGTGCAATTTCCTTCTATTAATTTCATTGATTTGAAAATTTATATTATTTTTTATTAACTTTCCAATATATTTTCTTCTCATCACATGATTAAAAAAAATTCCTCAAAATTTTTTCTTAAATGAAACTAATATTTTTCTTCTTATTTATTAGAAAAATCTAGGAGATAGTTTTATCTTTTTTATATTAATTTAGGTAGGTTGAATCTAAAAAAAATCAAAATTTGTAAAATTCTAGATTTTTATAATTATGATATAAATACAATTAGTAAGTTTTTAAATTACTAATAAATACCTATTTTCTAAAGTGCCTGAAGTAAATATTGGTAAACCATTCCCTTTAGGAAGCACATTGACAACAAATGGAGTCAACTTTTGCTTGGCTGCTACTAATGCTGAATTAGTTGAGATATTAATTTTCGATGAAGAAGATTCTATCTCCCCAAAATTTACTATAGAGCTTGACAAAAGATATACTTCTGGACCTTACTGGCATGCAGAGGTTAATGATCTTAAAGAAGGGACTATTTATGCATTTAGAATTCATCAAAAGAAAAATAATATTAATGAGGACTATTCTAAAAAAATATTAATAGATCCATGTTCTAGGGGGATCGTAGGTTGGACAACCTATAACCGTAATAGGTCAATTGATAAAAATGATAATTCAGATTGCTCTCTTAAAAGCATAGTTTGCGAAAGAGATAAGTTCGACTTTAAAAAGTATCCAAGGCCAAATCATGAATGGTCTAAATCTATTATTTACGAATTACATATTCAAGCATTTACAAAAAATCTTGATTCATTAGAGAAAAGTCAAAATGGTTGTTTTAAGAAGATAATACAAAAAATTCCATATTTAAAAGATTTGGGAATCACAACAATAGAATTACTTCCAATTTTTTCTTTTGATCCAAATGATGCTCCTAATGGGCTTGAGAATTTCTGGGGTTATAGTCCTGTTAATTGGTTTACCCCTCATTATCAATATTTTTCAGAAAAATCACCAAAAATGATTAGAAAAGAATTTAGGGGTTTCGTCGAAGCTTGTCATCAGCATAATATCGAAGTGATTTTAGATGTTGTCTATAATCACACTTCGGAAGGGAACCTCAATGGCCCAGCCATCTCATGGAAAGGAATTGATTTAAATTTATATTATTTCATTGACGAGAATAAAATGTTTCAAGACGTGAGTGGATGCGGTAATAGTATTGCAGCAAACAGAAGTTTAGTAAGAAGATTAATTATCGAATCATTAAAATGTTGGGCGAATGAGTTTGGAGTGGATGGATTTAGGTTCGATTTAGGAATCGCTATGACAAGAGGAGAAAATCTAACACCTCTTGATAATCCGCCACTATTTGAGGATATTGAAGTTGAGCCTGAGCTGACTGAGATCAAGCTAATAAGCGAACCTTGGGACTGCGGGGGCTTATATAAACTTCACGACTTCCCATCAAAGTTAACTTTTACTTGGAATGGGCACTTTAGAGATGATGTGAGAAGATTTTGGAAAGGGGAAGACAATACTGCTTGGGATATGAGTGATAAAATAGAAGGGAGTCCAAAACTTTATAAAACAAGTAATCAACTTACTAAATCAATCAATTTTATAACATCTCATGATGGCTTTACTCTAAGAGATCTTGTAAGTTTTAACAAAAAACACAACTTTTCTAATAAAGAGCATAACAAAGATGGGGAAAACAATAATAACTCCTGGAATCATGGTATTGAAGGACCTACCTCTAATAAAAATATTAATGAATTAAGAAGTAGGCAGCAAAAAAATTTAATTTTCACATTATTAATCTCAAGAGGCGTTCCCATGATCTTGATGGGAGATGAAATTGGGAGAACTCAAGGAGGTAATAATAATACTTGGTGCCAAAACAATGCTTTAGGTTGGATGAATTGGGAAAAGAATTCACAAGATTTAGATTTATTTGATTTTGTAAAAAGAATTATTCAAATAAGGAAAAATTATATAGATATTATTAATCCTCTTAATTTCAATAAGAATTTACAAAATACAAATAAAATAGATTATCAATGGCATGGCACGACTTTAAATAAACCTGATTGGGGCAGTTGGTCCCACACTCTTGCGTTTTCAATTAATAAGAATAATGAACCATTACTTTGGGTGGGCTTAAATGCTTATATAAGCGACATACAGTTCTCAATACCTATTTTAAAAAATAAATGGATAAAAGTTTTAGATACTTCTGAAACAAGTTTATTGAAACCTCAACCAATAAAGGATAAGTTTATTGATATAAGAGCGAGGAGTTCTGTTTTGCTAATAGCAGATGACTTATTTCAAACCAGTAATTTATAAAAAGCGGGCGGCGGGAATCGAACCCGCATCATCAGCTTGGAAGGCTGAGGTT
>CAYNKY010000191.1:0-2573 GCA_964397895.1 uncultured Prochlorococcus sp. | reverse complement strand
CCTTTGAAAATATTGAAAAATTACTTGAAGAATTTACTGAATTTAATCTAGATATTAATCATGAAGTTTTTAAATCAAATAGTTTTAAAGACAATCTTCAGATGGAATTTAATATATTAATTTCTTATTTTAAAGCAGAAGCTAAAAAGAATAAAATAAATGATGAAAGTAAAAATTTTTTAATATATCTTATCTTTAAAAAATTTATAACTCTTTTTAACTCAAAAGAAGCAAAAAAATGGATTATAAACTTTAAAAATTTGATAAGAAAAAACGAAAATTATATTTATGCAATGTTCAAGAGATTGAATTCAAGCACTCTACTTGAAATTGGAAAAGAGCTTGAAGTCTCAAGGGAAAGAATAAGACAAATGGAAGAAAGATTCCTTAAATATATAGATATATCTTCATTAGATTTTCGTAATGAATTTACTGAATATTTAGATGATAAAAAATTTAAAAAAGAGAAATTATTAATAGAAAAATACATAAATGAATTTAATCATCTGCCATTTATTAATGAAGAAAATGAATATAAAAATAACAATAAATTTCTTAATGAAATTTCTTTATTAAATCTATTTCAGAGAATTGAAACATATAAAAAATACAAACTAGAAATTCCAGAAAATGAATTTGATTATCACTATAAGTATATATCTGAAGATTTCGGTGAGGTAGGAAACGGCTATTGGAGCGATATTGAGAATCTTAAGAAATATCTTTATCGCCATGCAGAATTCTTAGGTGAGCCTAAATTAATGCCAAAACAAACTGAATCGCCGAGAGTTAGGGGAGTTGTTCAAAGACATGGTGGGCAAAGTGTCGTTGCGAATAAGATAGGTTTAATCTATCAAGGACAACTTGTAAATACTGATGGAACTAGGGTTTATTGGACTGACGAAAGACTTTTAAAACTTTTAGATGATGTGAATATATTTTCTAAACAGAATATCGATATCATGCCTAGTTATGGACAAATAATAGATTTTTTTAAAGCAACTGATTTACAAGAATACGAAAATAAAAAACCATCCTCTGCTGTAGCTGCATTAACAAAATTAGGCAATCTTGCTTGGCTTGAGGTCGCTCAAAGATTTAATAAAAAATATTTCTCAGGGATCACCCAAAAAGTTACTGTTCAATTTATAAAAGCTTTTGTACGAGATTTAGGAGAACATTTAACTGTTCTTAGTCCCTCCGAATTATTTGTTCTATTTCAGGCTCAAGGAATAAATAGGAAAGAACAAGAAAAATTTAGTCGTACATTTGATGTCCTTATCGATGCTGTTCAAACAGGTGTTGTAAACAAAAAAGATTTAGAAGACTGGTCAAATAATCTTGAAGTCCCTTCAATAAAAGAATTGCTTAATCTTGGAGGTGAAGTCAAACTTAAATACTCCAAAGAAGAAAAAGAGTTAAGGTTACTAAAAAGAAAAGCTAATATTCTCAAAAAAGAATACGAAGACTCAAAATCTATAAAATTAAGTGAAATAACTAAAGAAGATCTTCCAAATCTCGATCCAGGAAGAACTCTTCGAGCATTAGATAAAGCAGCAGGGATCCTTGAGGGATCTGGAACAGATGCTGAAAGAATTGAGTTTCTTAAAGCTAAAGCATCTTCAAAGCTATGGGATAGCTGTTTCTTAGATGAAAAATCACTAATTAGAAATCTTCAATCTAGTAAATTAGGTTTGGATACATATAGTGAAGAAGTACGTAAAAAATTTTTAGAAGAATATAACGGAGCCAAAAATTTACCTATACCATCCTCTTATAAGTTTAGAGATCTTAAAGGAAGAGAAAGACAACCCAAGTTGATGCAAAAGCTTGTATCTTATAGATTACTTAAAGATAAAAGAGTTCTTAATCTTAGTGGAACAGGAACTGGAAAAACTCTTTCCGCAATACTGGCATCTCAAATATGTGAATCCAAGAGAATATTTATTTCTTGTCCAAATGGAGTAATTGATAGTTGGATAAGAACTTTTAAATCAGCATATCCTCAAGCAGTACTGCACATAAAACCGGAGAACTGGAATATCAATATTATCCAAAACGCGGTAAATGTTGTGATAGTAAATCATGAGAGATTTCAAGATAGATTTTCGGATAATCTGCTTCATTTTTCTACAAAATTCTCTTCCGATATGATTGTTATAGACGAAATACACCAATCAAAAAAAAGAGAGGAACATAAATCAAGTCAAAGGAGAAGTTTAATTAATCAATTTATTCGAATTTCAATAAATCTAAACCCAAATGCAAGAGTTCTAGGTTTATCAGCAACCCCTGTAATTAACAATATTTATGAAGGGAGATCATTGGTAGAACTTATTACACAAAAAGAACTTTTAGATGTCAAAGATAATGATGACCTTAATTCATGTATGAATCTATATCAACACTTTATTATTAATGGGATAAGAATGAATCCTGGGAATTTGTCTAGGACTGAAATCATACCTAGGAATGTTGATGCTTCAGCATTACTTCCTCAGATAGTTGCCTATACAAAAAGAGGTTTATATCACGATGTGGAAAGACTTTTAGTTAAGCCAAAATTAGGGGCG
>CAYNKY010000190.1:0-2577 GCA_964397895.1 uncultured Prochlorococcus sp. | reverse complement strand
GTTAAATAAGCTTTTAGCTAATGTATAAAAAGAGATACTATTTAGTCATCAAGTGATCAAGGTCGAAAAAGTAAAAAAGAAAAAAAAAGTAGAGAAAAAAATGACAGCTTGCTTGGCTAATGGGCTAGAAGTGTCTAAATTTGAAGAATTCAAGAAAGGTAGTCAATTTCTTAAAGAGCCTTTAGCAAGTGAATTAAAAAATGATAGTGATCACTTCACAAATGATGCAGTACAACTTCTAAAGTTCCATGGAAGTTACCAACAAGATAATAGAGAGAATAGAAAACCTGGGATAAAAGACTGGCAGATGATGCTTCGATTAAGAAGTCCTGGAGGAGAAATACCTGGAAAATTATACTTATGCCTTGATGATTTATCCAACACGCTGGGAAATGGAACTCTTAGAGCTACAACTAGACAAGCTTTCCAAATGCATGGGATAAGGAAAGAAAACTTAAAAATAGTTATTAAAGAAATTGTTAATTCGATGGGTTCTACACTAGCCGCTTGCGGAGATATTAATAGGAATGTCATGGCCCCTGCCGCACCCTTTGAGACACCAGATTATAAAGTTGCCCGGGATTTAGCTATAAAAGTAGCTGATCTTTTAACCCCTGTTGCAGCTCAAGGAACATTTCTTGAACTTTGGGCAGACGGTGATTTGGCTTACAGAATAAAACCTGACAATGAAATTGAGTCTAATAGAAAACTTCAATTCAACGAGCATGTTTATAGCGGAATTAAAAATGAACCACTATATGGTTCTTCATATTTACCAAGAAAATTTAAATGCGCTGTTACTGTACCAGGAGATAATTCTGTAGATCTTCTTACAAATGATATTGGGATAGTTGCTTTCACGAATAAAAAAGGCCTCCTTGAGGGCTGCAATTTTTATATTGGTGGAGGCATGGGAAGAACTCATAATAACGAAGAAACTTTTGCAAGAATTGCTGATCCCTTAGGTTATGTAGAAGAAAAGAATATTTATGAATTAATTCAAAGTATTGTTGCTGTTCAGAGAGATTATGGTGATAGAAAAACAAGAAAAAATGCGCGTATGAAATATCTCCTACATGAAAAAGGAATAGATTGGTTTAAAAAGATACTTACAGAAAAGTATTTTCAAAAGAAAATTAAATCTATAAGAAAAGAACCTGAAAATAAATTAATTGACTATCTAGGATGGCAAAAACAAAATAATGATTATTGGTTTGTTGGCCTTCCATTACTCTCGGGTAGGCTAGAAGGAAAGAAAAAAGAAATTATTAGATTAATAGTTGAAAAATTTGATTTAGATTTAAGACTAACACCTAACCAAGATGTATTGTTGTGCAACATTCATGAAAAGAACAAAATTAAAATCAAAAAACTTCTTAAAGAAATAGGATATGACAATCTTGATAATATAAGCGAAATTCAGAGGCACGCCCTGGCTTGTCCTGCACTCCCTCTTTGCGGTTTAGCAATGACTGAGGCTGAGAGAATATTACCTGATATATTGCAAAGGGTTGATGATCTACTAAAAGCATTAAAAATCTCTAAAACACTTTTATTTAGGATTACTGGATGTCCAAATGGCTGTGCGAGACCATACATGGCAGAACTTGCTCTTGTTGGAAGTGGTTTAAATAAATACCAATTATGGTTAGGAGGAAGTAAAAATTTACAAAGATTGGCCAAACCTTATTTGCAGAGAATGGATCTTGATGAATTTGAAAAGACTATCACTCCTTTACTTATTGAATGGAATAAATCTAACTTAAATTTAGATTTTGGAGATTTCATAGAAATCACTGAAGACAATGAAATATTAAGACTTTTGACGATTAATAAACCCTAAATTTTTCCATAAATAGCATAATCTTTTTCTTTTTTCCAAGCCCATAATTGATCTCCATAACTAAAATGCCACCATTCATTTGGATGTTGCGCAAAATCAAACTTTAGCATTATCTCCTTTAATATGTTTCTTCTTTTGTCCCAAATAACAGCTTCTGGAGATTTAGATCTTTTATAGAAATCAGGATGTGCACTTTTATCAATCATGTCAATTTCGCATCCCATATCGACTAAATTGCCGGACAAGTCGATCATTGAGAGATCTAAAGCGGCTCCAGTTGAGTGTGGAGGTGGACATTTAATATCACTTGAAGGATATGCCCAGAATTTCTCAACGAGATTAACTATCTCTGGATAATGATCCATTAAATCAATTGGAATATTTAATCCTTTTTTTTTACATTCAGATTCGAATGCAAAATTGAACATATATCTTTGAACTTCAATAGGTCGCCAAGTATCATAAAGTAACAAAGAGTAATCAGAATATTTAGATTTCAAGTAATTATTTGCCAATTTTAATCTTTTTAGAACTCCTTTTCTTAGGTTCCATAATTTATTTTTACATTGATATGGTGCACCTAATTTTAAGTAAGGATGAGGTTCTACAAAATTAAAATCACTAGAAATAGTAACTAAATCCTCGTCATTTTCTAGAATTGGAATAGCTGACCAAGGTTTCAAGAAAATTATTCATAATTTTTAATTCAATATTTGCATATATTTATAAAAATT
>CAYNKY010000189.1:0-2584 GCA_964397895.1 uncultured Prochlorococcus sp. | reverse complement strand
AGAAATCTCTAAAAATATATTTTTAAGATCTGAAGAAGATGTTTTAGATTTTTATATCGATAAAGTAAAGAATAATGGACTTTCTCCTTCTCCTTATCATCTAACAGATTTATTGGAAAGGTTTGGAAGATTTGGATTAAATGAGGAATTTTTTTTCCCAAAATATATTAATGACTTTATTAATGAGTTGATTAGAGATCAAAATATCAATTCAATTCTTGATCCATCAATGAAAATTGGAAACTTACTATATGGGATTTCAAAAAAATATAAAATAAATAATATATGCGGCTATAGTTCGTGTCCTCTTGAGTATGATTTAGCAAAACTATTCTTACCCAAATCAAATTTAAAAAATGAATATTTTCCAGACCATAAAAATAATGAAAAGTTTGATTTAATAGTTTCCTCTCCTCCTTTTGTAGTCAAAACCAATAAAAATTTTAGAAGTATATTAATAGATGGAATTAGCATAGATATATTTAATCATAAAGAATCTGAGATAATATTTTCATCATTAAAAAATCTATCTGAAGATGGTATCGCTTTATTCATTGTTTCACCAAGTTTTCTTATTCAGAAGGAGAAGAGAGATATTTTTGATTTTATTAAGAAAATTGGATTTAGTATTGAAGCAATATTTCACATACCAAGAGGAGGTTTTAAACCTTTAACAGGAATCGCAACTAGAATACTAGTTATCAAAAAAGGAAAATACTCTAAGCATATTTTTGAAGGAGAATTATCTTTCAATATGGAAAGAGATAAACAATTAATCGAAAACTTTAAATATAAAAGGCAAGGATCAGATCCTTCATTAGGAGTTAATACGCCAAGTAATGGAGGAACATCTTTAAAACAAATTATTGGTATGGAAAACCTTTTTAAATGTTCCGTTCATACAAATATCCAACATAGATGTTTAGATGAATTTTCAGAAAAAATTATTTATCCAACTGATGAAAGTATAGAAATGTTTGAAAACTCTATATTTATCTCACTTGTTGGAAATAATGAAATTTACGAATTTGCATATGACATTGATCCCAAAAAATTAAAAAGTGGAATAAGAACTAGATCACTTGCACAAGTTGTAATTGATCCAAAAAAAATAAACAAAAGAACTTTAGTAAGAATCCTACAAAGTAAAAGAGGACAACTCGCTTTTAAATTATTTACTTCTGAAAATGGGTTTTATATCCCTCTTCGTTGTATTGGATTATTAACCATTTTTATTCCAGAGAAGAAAAAACAAGATAAATTAGAGGATATTGATAGAAAGATACACGAATTAAAATATCAATTATCCTATTTTGAAAATAACCTTTGGGACAGGGTAGATACTCCAGAGATTTCAGAAAAGCAATTTAATAATTTAGTGGTTGAAAAACCTAAAAAAAATCAAAAAGTAGATAAGAGTATAGATATCAGTATTCTTCCATTTCCATTAGCAAGTATTCTTTGGACGGTTAAAAGTTTTAAAGGTACTCCAATAAAAGAAGCCTTACATATTGAGTTTTTCTTCGAAGCCCTCAGTCAATATTTAGCAACTTACATAATGAGTGGGTACTACAAAAATGAGCAAGAATTTAATAGAGCATGGGAAGATTTATCTTCCTACCTTCAAGAAAGGAATCAAAGCATAGATATTAGCAACTTTGGAACATGGAATATAATTTTCAGTC
The DNA here is from genome assembly GCA_964397895.1 of uncultured Prochlorococcus sp. Classification (GTDB taxonomy): domain Bacteria; phylum Cyanobacteriota; class Cyanobacteriia; order PCC-6307; family Cyanobiaceae; genus Prochlorococcus_A. The sequence continues at coordinate 899 of CAYNKY010000189.1, read as the reverse complement.
AGTTAACCAAAAAGATCAAAAAAGATATAAAGAAGGATTCTAATTCCCAATCTATATGGATGAGTCGTTTAGCTATTAATAGTGAGCAATTTTTTATTAATTTAATTGGAGATAAGTTATTTGGAATCCTGATGAAAGCTTCTAAACTAAGAAATATATGGCGTGGACATACTGGTGCTTATGGAGATGAAGAAGCCACTAAAAGATTTAACACATATTATGAAATGGTCATTGATGTTCTTTCTTTATTTGGTAATGAATGGATTGAATCTCCATTAGTTATTCCAAGTACAAATAGATATAAAGAGGGATCATATTACTACAATTGTCAGTTAGCTATGGGTTATACCACCCCTTTAGAGAGAAAGGAATTTGTTTTAAAAAATCCTCTTGAAGATGGTATGTTGCACGTAATTTCCAAAACAACTGGAGAATCATGTAAACTATTGCCTTTAATAAGATTTGGAGAATCTCCTCATAAAAATATGAATGCATGTTATTTCTATAGCAGGAAAGAAAATAATGAACAGAGATGGGTCTCATATCATTATGAAAATCAACCAACAAGGCTTTTTAATATACCAGAAGTAACAAATTTCTTAAATCAATTAAGAGATCAATGATGAATAATAAATGTATTTAAGATTAAAATTTATTTAATTCAAATAAATAGATTTTTCTTAAAAAATCTTTCAGAAAAATTTTTTATCAAATTAACTCCATTTTATACATAATAGCTTTGCAGATAACAAATAATTACTCCCCAGAAAACCACTCTAGCTCTTTATATTTGATTCTAGCCCAACTAATTTCATAAGAACTTTTGCATTACTGGTTATAGTTGGCATTTTTGCTTTAATTGGATTAATTGCTCAAAATGAAGGACAAAACGACAATCG
>CAYNKY010000188.1:0-2586 GCA_964397895.1 uncultured Prochlorococcus sp. | reverse complement strand
GGTTGTATATAAGCTAAGTGCCCCCTTTTGTGCCCCCCTTAGCGACCTAGTGCCCAACGCCAAGTAGGTCTTTTAAGATTAACTATTTTTTTTAAGTAATCGATAAATATTTAATAACTGAATTTCTATTTTTTTTGATAAGGATCGTTTCATATTTATTATGAAGATTATATAGATTTCCACATCCAAAACATATTTATTTATCACCACATAAAAAGCGATTAGATAATTGAAATTGATTTATAAAAAAATTTTGTCTTGAAAATAAGTTAGATTATCAAATCAATTACCAAAATAGTTAGATTATATGAAACTGATTGTTTATTTTCTTGAGTAATTTAAAAAAAATATTAACTATCCCCGTTTTAACATTATTTATGTTGCCAAATAATTTTAATGAAAAGTTATTAGCTGATGATGAATTTACGATTGACTATACACAACTAATTGGATCTGATAGTAACGATTATTTATATGATATTGAATATAGCTTCTCAGATTCGGCAATTTATGGTTTTGGTTTCAGTAAGGGGACCATTAATAGTGTTCCTAATATAGGCGATAGAGATGCTCTACTTATAAAATATTCTTCTCTTGGTGAAGAAATATGGACTAGAACACTTGGATCAACTTCCTTAGATCAGTTTCAAGATGGAGCTCTTTTTTCAGATTTTATTTACGGTGTAGGATTTACAGCTGGTGATTTAGATAGTCAAGATAATAGTGGTGATAATGATGCTTTTATTACGCAATTTGATAATGAGGGGAATAAAAACTGGACGAAATCATTAGGCACATCTGCGGATGATCGTTCTCAATCTGTAATAACTCTTAGTGATGGTTCAATTATAATTGCAGGAATGAGTAGAGGTGATATAGGAGGTACTTCCAATAGAGGCAATTATGATTCATTCGTAAGTAAATATGATTCAAATGGAAATTTGAGTTGGACACAAAATTTTGGATCTGCATCAGAAGATCAGATCCTGGCAATTACAAAAGACAGTGACGACAATATTTATGTTACTGGTTTTACATCGGGTTTAATTCCTGATAGCGCGGTTATTAGTGGCGGAAGGCAAGACATTCACGTAAGTAAAATTAATTCCAGTGGTGAGAAAATTTGGACTAACGAATATGGTTCTAGTGGTAGAGATGTAGGAAAAGGAATTGCATCTAGTTCAGATGGTTCTATTTATGTCACTGGTTATGTTAGTGGAGAATTTGCAAACGAAACAGCATATGGAAGTAGAGACATGAATTTAACAAAATTTGATTCAAATGGAAACTTGAAATGGACTAGAACCCTTGGTGGTGAAAATGAAGATTATGGAGAAGATATATTGGTTGCTTCAGATGGGTCAATCTATGTTGTAGGACAAATTGGACATAAATTTGGTAGCTCTGGAATTGAGACAATAGGAGGAGAGACCAGTATTGGTAAGTTTGATATTCATTTAAGTAAATTTTCATCTGATGGACAGCATGGTGGGACTCAACTGATTGGCTCAAGTTGCCGTGAGTATGGATTTTCTTTGACAGAGGGTACGGATGGGACAGTCTTTTTAGGTGGTACTGGTGAATGTGATCTTAATGGTACTTCAAATAATGGAGGATTTGATGGCGTTTTGATTTCGATTGATCTCGATGGAGTGACATCTGATGATGGAGATTCAGCTTTTTATATTTCAGGAGCTAGTTCATTTGCTGAGGGAGAAACTCTTGAAATTACTAGGTCTATTGATGATCCAGATGGTAATGGAACAATTAGTTCTTACACTTGGCAATCTTCATCAGATGGATCCACCTGGTCAGACATTAGTGGGGCTTCAAGTTCTACTTATACTGTTACATCTGACTATGCTGGTAAAAGTTTTAGAGTAATACTCAATTATTCTGATGGAGAAAATTTTTCAGAATCTGTAACTGCTTATGTTAGTAGTGATGATGGTGATGCATCTATTGAAGTTAGTGGATCTTCTTCTATTGGAGATACCCTAACTGCAAGAATCACTTCTGTTGATCCAGATGGAAACTCCGGAACTATTAATAGTTCTTGGCAGCAGTCTACAGATGGAGGCTCAACCTGGATAACAATTGTTGAAGACTCAAGTTATACAGTTACATCTTCTACTTCCGGAATGATTAGAGCTCTTATTACTTATACAGATGATGAAGGTTTCTCAGAGTCATTAACTTCTTCAACTTATTCTTTTATTTCTGATACAGGCGACGCGACATATTCAATCAGTGGAGATACATATGTAGGTAAAACTTTAACAGCTACTGTTTCCTCAGATGACCCAGATGGTAATGGAACAGTTACTTCTTACACCTGGCAATCATCATCAGATGGTGCTACATGGTCAGATATTAGTGGCGCAACAAATTCTACCTATACTATTACATCTGCAGAAGAAGGAAAATCTATAAGAGTAAATGTCGCTTATACAGACGGATCAAGTACCTCAGAATCAGTTACTGCGAGTTCAGTTGCCATAAGTAAGCTCCACACAGAATGGGTGCAACCGTATGCAGCGATGCAAAGTGTTGGATTGGGATCTATTAAAAATAATAGAGATTTAG
>CAYNKY010000187.1:0-2591 GCA_964397895.1 uncultured Prochlorococcus sp. | reverse complement strand
TAAATACAACTACTTCCTAAAAAAAGAAATCTCTTAACATTTGCTTTTAATGAATTCTCAATAACATTGTTTTGTATTTTTAAATTTTCAAGTATAAAATCTGCTGGCATAGAATAGTTAGCCTGAATACCTCCGACTTTAGCAGCAGCTAAAATTACAACAGTAGGTTTATTTTTAATGAACCAATTTTCTACCTCATGATAATTAAGAAGATTTAATTCTTGTCTCGATGGGGTTAAGATTAAACCTTTTTCTTCATTTAAGCCATAACCTGAACTTATCAAATTTCTTTTTATTGAATTGCCAACCATGCCGTTAGCACCTGCAATAAAAATTCTTTCGCTTTTTTTGATTTTTCTATTCATTTTCTATTTGGTATTTATTGCCTTTAATATTAAATCTAGTATCAATTCCTAACAAATTGATAGCTAATTTTTTGTTACTGAAAATATTTATATAAATAAATCAATATTTATAAAAAACTTTATACCATTTTATAAATTTTTTGATGCTTTCTTTCATAGAAGTGTAATTTGTAGGACCAATCCATTCCATTAGAGATGAATCATCTGAAGTGGTATGCTGAACATCTCCAAGTTGCATATCTTCGTATCTTTTTAATGACTTAATTCCTAATTCTTCTTCTAATAACTTTATAAAATCAAGTAGCTTTATTGAGTTTTTATTCCCCACATTAAAAATTCTATGACAATTCCAGCTAGTAGATGGATTAGGTGTATTCCTATTAAACTTATGATCTGGAGTCGCTGGTTTATTTATTAATTTGTAGGTAATTTCAATAATGTCATCAATATAAGTAAAACTTCTAGACATATTGCCATTATTGAAAATTCTTATAGGTTCTCTAGATAAGATGGCTTTTGTAAATATCATTGGAGCCATATCGGGTCTGCCCCAAGGACCATAAACAGTAAAAAATCTTAGACCCGTACAAGATAAATTATATAAATGACTATATGTATGAGCCATAAGTTCATTTGATCTTTTAGTAGCAGCATATATACTTACTGGATGATTTACGGGGTCATTTTCTGAAAATGGAATTTTAGTATTTCCTCCATAAACAGAACTACTGCTTGCATATAAAAGACTTTTTACTTCTAATAATTTGCATGCCTCTAAAATATTTAAAAACCCAACAATATTTGAAGAGATATATGCACTTGGATTCTCTAGAGAATATCTAACTCCAGCTTGAGCGGCTAAATTCACAACCACTTCAGGCTGATAGTTCTTGAAGATATTTAAAATTGAATGTTTGTTTTCTAAGTCAACTTTAATAAATTTCCAATTATTTTTTTTTAAGGATACTTGGTTTAAAATTTCTAATCTTTTTTCTTTTAAATTAATATCATAATAATCATTTAAATTATCTATCCCAATAACATTATGATTATTTTCTATTAATTTTTTGCACAGATGAAATCCAATAAATCCAGCAGAGCCACTAATTAATATGTTTTTTTTCATAACGATTATTGATCTTTTAATTTAACTTATAATTTATTAATTTACCAACAAAGTTTTTATTTATTTATTTATAATAAAAGTTATTAGAGAATTATGAAGTCAATACTTGTTACTGGAGGGGCTGGTTTTATTGGTTCACACACTTCTTTGATTCTTTTAGAAAAGGGGTTTGAAATATTTGTAATTGATTCATTTGTTAACTCTTCTCCCAAATCTATAGAAAGAATCTCTTTAATTTTAAATGAAAAAGACAAAGTTTTGAAAGAAAGACTTCATTTATTTAAAGGGGATCTTAAAAATCAAAGTGATATTGAAAGTGTATTTATGATGAGTCAGAAACTTAATAAGAAAATTGATGCAGTTATTCATTTAGCAGGTTTAAAATCTGTTGCTGATTCAATATTAAATCCAATTATATATTGGGAGAATAATGTTCTTGGGACAATAAACCTTTTGAAAATCATGGAAAAATATAATTGTAGAAATATTGTTTTTAGTAGTAGTGCAACTGTGTATAAAGCTAATTCAGATAAGTTACTTAATGAGAATGATATTTGTAAGCCGATAAATCCATACGGTCATACTAAATTAACTATTGAAGGAATCCTTTGTGATTTATATAATAGTAAACCCTGTGAATGGAAAATTGCGTCTCTAAGATACTTTAATCCTGTAGGAGCTCATGAATCAGGTTTAATAGGAGAAGATCCTTCTGGAAAGCCTAATAATATATATCCTCAGATAACAACAGTAGCGATAGGGGAAATAGATGAAATAAAAATATTTGGTTCTGATTGGCCCACAAATGATGGAACTGGAGTAAGAGATTATATTCATGTGATGGACCTTGCAGAAGGACATTTATCAGCACTTAATTATTTATTCAAAGAAAAGCCACAAATCTTAACTCTGAATCTTGGGACTGGAAAGGGCACAAGCGTTTTAGAGTTGATAAAAACCTTTGAGAATATAAATAATGTAAAAATACCCTATAGTTTTGTAAATAGGCGCTCAGGAGATAATGCCTTTGTTGTTGCTGATAATTCTTTAGCGAAAAATATTTTAAATTGGTCGCCAACTAGAAATATTGAAGAAATCTG
>CAYNKY010000186.1:0-2595 GCA_964397895.1 uncultured Prochlorococcus sp. | reverse complement strand
AAGAAAGCTTTTAACTTTGCTAATCCAATTATTAACTAATTAAAGAAATTAGAAGTGTCATTATCTTCTCAGCAATAAATCTTTTATCCATAAAAAAGGGGTTCTGCCTCTCTAATTTAGATCGGCTGTCAATTAAGTGTAGCTAGTAGTGTAAGTAGTAAGCGTTTCATTTATTTTTTTAAGCAATAGTATCAACATTACTAATCGCATCAATGTATTCATGGATCTCATTATCAGCTTGAGCGATGTCAGGCAGCAATGTTATGCAAGTTATAGCAGAATCTCGCTCAATTAAAAACTTTTAAGATTTAACCAAAATAAGCCCATTTAATATTGTTAATTAACCATGATAGACGACCTAAAAACAAAGACATAGCCATTATTGCGGTACAAAAATGAATAATTCTGGTTGATTTATTTGTAAGTAGATTAATTGTTGAAAAGATTATTGCTAAGAGAAATAATAAAACTTGTATACTAAGACTTGGAAGGTTAATGTAGTCAGGAATTACGCCATCTTTGAAAAGCGATTCACTAACGAGATTAAGAGTTCCATCAATTATTTCAAAGATAGAACCAATAATTATTAATATTAAAGGGATAAATGACATTAATTAATTAGTTAATTATGTTTATGTTAGCTTGAAAGAATTTATTAAAAATGAATAGGATAGTTTCTTATTTCTTAAAAAGAAAATATTTTCTTCCATCCGGCTTAGTATCATATCTATATCTAAAAAATTACTATTCTTTGCCCGGGATTTCTTGCCCTTTTAGACAAATTACAGGAGTGCCTTGCCCCACATGTTTCTTAACTAGGTCTACATGCCTGGCTTTTCAGGGCGACTTAGAGAATTCTTTTAAGATGCATATATTTGGCCCGTTTGCAGCTCTTTTCTTAATCATTTGGTCCATAAAATCGATTAAAACAAAAAAAGTATTTCCTTTCTTAATAAATGAAAAAATCTTGCTGATTTTGTCGTTTTCTTTATTAAGTTATTGGATTTTTAGGATGTTTTTTGGATTTCCTATAAGTTAAATTTTTTCTTAATTTAATATTCCCTTATTGTATGCAAGGTGTTGTGAATAAATAGATAGCAAAGGAATAGTAATAATACTTCCAATTCCGCAGGTGCAGACTGTTGGAATAATATATATCAATCCAGCTAGAATTTGCATCCCAATATATGGTAATAAATTGGGAGATTTGAAAACTGATTGAAATGAGCTTGTAAATGCTTTTAAAATAGGAATATCTGAACAAGCGATTTTATTTGTATACGCAGGACCAATAAATGATATAACTATTCCGGGTAAAATACAAAATAGATATCCTATCGTCAAGCATCCAGTAAATAAAATGCCTGCTAATAGATACCTTTTAAAATTTCTTTTTAATTCTTTGTATGGAACTTTCCAAGTAATGATCTCTCTCTTTTCAAAATATAAAGCAGGTATTACCATAAATAAAACTGATAATAGTGAAAATACCACACTATAAAATAAGTAAATGGGTGTCCTTATAATCAAAGAAATTATAATTGCAGCTCCTCCTACATATTCGTATTCAGAAAAAGTTAATGGGGCAATTCCAATTAGGCTAACTATTAGATCTAATACAGCATAAATAAGATATGCCAAAATTATAAAACCAGTTAGGGCGAGAAAAGTCTTCCAATGGGATTTGTAAATCTTCCAAGTTGTTTGTAAATCAGCTTTAGCTTCTTTTGAAATTATTAATTGTGATTCCAAATTAGTCCTATAAATATTTTCATAATTTTCTCACATGAACACGAAAAAAATTTATTTTATTTTTTAAAGTTAAATTTCCAATACATATTATCGAACAATTTTAAAAACAGATTTTTGGTATTTATTAATAAAAATAATTAATTAGTGGGTATATTTATGCCTAGAAAATAATAAAATACTTGTAAATATTTTAGTTAATGTCAGATTCAAATCAAATAACAAATTCAGATTCAAATGTTATTTCTGAATCTCAATTGAAACTTGCAGGGTCACTTGTTCTAGCAAAGAGGCTTCCTAAGGATGAACGGCCAGCTTTCTTTATGGCATGCGATCGAGATGCAAAAGATCCTACAACTATTTTAGTAATCTCTCTTTTTTTAGGTGGGTTAGGGATTGACCGTTTTGTTCTAGGACAAACAATCTTAGGCTTATTAAAGCTTTTTACATTAGGAGGTTGCGGACTATGGTGGTTTATAGATTTATTTCTTATAATGGGTGCAACAAAAGATATTAATGCTGAATCTGCGTATAGAATTTACTGCCAATTAAGAGATTGAAAATAATAGTTTTTAAATTAAGGGATAAAATAAGTAAAGTTTTTATTAAAATTTAAAATTAATTCCCAGGGTTGTAGCGATGATCTACAAATTTTTTATTCAAAAGCTATCTCTATTCATAGTGAGCGACATTGGTTAGCAAAGTTATGCAAGGTATTGCAAATCCTCGCTCAAAGCTCGCTCAGTCTCATCTTTCTAAGTGTTGGCAATAAAAAAGAGAGTCTGGGAAAATCTCTTGTATGACTTGGTTTTTAAATGGTCGGGGCGACAGGATTCGAACCTGCGA
>CAYNKY010000185.1:0-2602 GCA_964397895.1 uncultured Prochlorococcus sp. | reverse complement strand
TAAAAAAAAATTCTATGAAAAATTTTGATAATAATGATTATGAAGTTTCAATAAATCATTATATTTATGAAATAAAAAAGGAAATAAAAAAAATTAAAAAATTTAAATCCGACCCTGATCTATATTTAAAAATATTTATAATTGAAATAATAAATGAATGGACTAATTTCTATGAATTTGTTCTAGAACGTTATTGTAAAGAAAATAATAAAGCTGATCCAAAAATCATAGGATTAATTGTATCTAATATAAATAATTTGAAGTATGTATTATTTCTTATTAATGAATTGCAATTAGGAGAATAATAATTAATTGAATTTTATTTTAATCAGAAACAATAAATAAATTAAAAACTATATGTATATAAATACATATTTCAATGAAAAGAACACTATTCGCTTTATTCTTGCTTTTACCAAACATAGCTTATTCGCATGATTTCCATTCTAGTTTTAGAAGTAAAGATAAGTGCTATGGAAATGTTTATAGAGAAAAATATATACAAGGTGATGCTAAAAATCATGGATATATTCGTAAATGGGAGGAAACAATAAGAATACCTTGTAATCATCATGATAATGAAATTAACAAAGCACATATAAATAGAAATAACTATAAGAAATTTGTAATAAATAAATTTAAAAATCTAGATAAATGGTTTAATAAAAAATTTGCAGATTGGAAATTAAATCAATCTAGAAATTATAAAAACTAATTATTGGATTTTTTTAGGAAAATCAAATGCTTATAAATTCTCTTGGAACTAATAATGAACAAAACTCTAAAAAGATTTTCTTTATATAATCTTTTACATTTTCAATCTGATCGATTTCGTAAGTATTATTTACTATATATTTATGTAATAAAATTTATCTTTTTTATAAAAAATAATTTAGGAAATATTTTTAATTTGATTGAAACTATTAATTTAAAAAACTTATGGAGTAATCCTTCAAACTTTTTCAATTTAAAAATATTCTTTAAGAAGTTTTCTATAAATTTACTAGGAAGAATTTCTTTTAAAAAAATTTCTCATATTTAAGATTATGTTGAAACTTTTTTTTGATATATTTATAACCGCTATAGTGTTTTTTATAGGTTATCTTTTTATTCAGTTTTTATATTTCAAATCTACTTTGTTTATGCCTAAAGAATATAGAATAATAAAGAATTTAGTGAATAGAATTGCTTCTAAAAATAATCTTGGGGAGAAAGAAATTGTTTTTTCTGTAGGTTCTGGAAGTTATCTAATGTATAGGGCTCAAGAATTAGGATTATGCAAAGAAGAAGATTCTTATTATTTTAGAAATTTAAATCCATATTTAAGAAACAAATACATAAATGGTATAAATATTAATGAGATTTCAAAACAAGCATATATTTTTGGAGGTATTGAGGCTTATGCACTTAGAAGCGTTGTATGGATGAGTAAATCATCTTTTAGATCTTACAAAAACCAATTAAATTTTCTGGCATGGGTTATTGGACATGAAATTTCCCACATAATTTTTAATGATCATATCTCTCAAAATAAAAAACTTTTAAAAGAATCTAAAAAGAAAAAAAATGCAAATCAAAAAGAATTTAGAAAATTATTAGAAATGAAGTTTAGCAGAGATACAGAAAAGAATGCTGATAAGAATAGCGCTAAAATGCTTATAAATGCTGGTTTTTCAAAGTCTCAGATACTAAAAGAGTTTACTTATATTGCAACAAATCATTGCTGGCAGGTTGAAACGGATCTAGAAGGGACTCATCCAGGATATTTAGAACGATATAGAGCACTTAAGAGATTTATTCATAAATATAAGGTAGATAAATTAACTTTAAAAAATAAATCTAATTGGGAATGGCAATATAACAGAAGAAATAATAGCTTAACTTTTTTTCCTAAAAATTAATAATTCCTCATTCATTGAATAGTATTTTTGTATAGTAACCAATTTTGATTTACTATTCCAATTTTTTTTACTTTCTTAAAATTAAAAAAACAATTACTATTATTCCTACACTAAATATTAAGCTCCATTCTTGCGACTTAACTTGCATTTTATATTTATTTATATGTATATAGTAATTTAATATTTTGGACTAAAATTAAAGTTTTCTATTTAATGAGAAATATCATGATCTATCTTTAGATTTATGATTATTTTTTTCTTTTTATTAGATGCTTTAAAAAGAGTATCTCTTATCGGAAATTCATAAAATAATTTTTTTAGTCATATTAATAAGAAATTTTCTTAAAAAAATTATTTATATTTTGAATGCTTTTTTCATAAGAGATATTGAAAGATCAAGAGACTTATTTATTAAAAAAACGTTATGCATTATGTTACTTTTAATTAGATGAATAGTTTTAAAAAAGATCATTTATTATTAATAAGATATATACAAATAAGACACTTTTCTTCCTTTTACAAAAAATATCTTAATTTTCATTTCTTTATTTAATTATCTAATAATTAATTAACTTGAAATAAAGTAAAGGGGTTCATTGATTCTAGAGGGATAAGTTACCCTTTATTTTTATTTATTCAGATAAATAAAAATTAGACAAAAAAAAGACCTCCCTTAGGAGGTCTTTAATTTTTAAGAACCT
>CAYNKY010000184.1:0-2617 GCA_964397895.1 uncultured Prochlorococcus sp. | reverse complement strand
ATAAATTTGATGTGATAATAGTTTGTGCAGGTATGGAAGGCGCTCTTGTAACAGTTTTAGGAGGCCTTTTACCACAACCTATAATATCTGTTCCAGTGTCAGTTGGATATGGAGTAAGTAAAGATGGTTTTGCAGCTCTAAATAGTATGCTTGCGAGTTGTGCTCCAGGAATATCAGTTATGAATATAGACAATGGTTATGGAGCTGCAATGGCTGCTTTGAGAATAATTAAAAATATTTAAATCAATTACTTTTGTTATCTATTTCTAAAAGATTTTCAATCCAGAGATTAAGCCTTTTTGATAAAACTCCTTCATCTCTCATTTTTAACGCTTTCATAATAACTTGATTATTAACCCATTCTGGATAACGTTTTTGCATTTTTTTTTCTTTCTTTAAGTAATTTGAAACAAATATATTATTAATTCGCAACCTGGTAGTAACAAATTTAATCGATATTGTCAGATTTGGTACTTAATCTTGATAATTCAGATGAATTACATTCAGTCTCAACATTTTTTAACCTATCAATTAGATCTGATAAATCTTTAGAGGCTAATTCTCCATTTTGCTCCCATTTCATTGATCTAGGGTTTTGTTTTAAATCTTTTTCCATTTTTACTGTTAAAGTATTACGAATATAAAATGAAAATTAATTTTTTTGATTAAATATTTCACGAATTAGATTAAAAAAATATGAAGATATTTTTGATTTTTTTTTAATTGTTAAAAAAAACATCATTTAAATATTTTTATCGCCAAAATTTAATATTTAATTAATAATTTACCCGCCGCCAACAATTGATACTATCTCCAATTTATCTCCATCTTGTACATTGTTTTTATGCCAATATTGATTATTGACTATTACATTATTTAGTTCAACAATAATATTCTTATCGATATATCCAAGTTGATTTAATGTCTCAAATAATGAGGATTCTCTATCTAAATTATTTATAAATTTTTCTTCACCATTTACTTTAATTTTCATCATTTAAAGTTTTTAAAATAATCATAGCTTTATTTTTAGGATTATCATCATCCATAATCTCTGAAATAATAGCTACTTTGTTAATTCCATTTGACTTTAGTATAGGAATATTTTTATTTTTTATTCCTCCTATAGCAAACCATGGAATTTTTATATCTTTTGTAAGTTCTTTAATTTTAACAATACCTAATGTTTTTTTATTTTTTTTGCTTTTAGTTTCGAAAACTGGCCCTATTCCTAAATAATCGCATCCTTGATCGATTGCATTTTTTATATCTACCTCATTGTTAGCAGTTATTCCAATAATTTTGGAAAATCCTAATATATTCCTTGCTGAAACTATATCTAAATCATCTTGTCCAAGATGCACTCCATCTGCGTCAGCTGCTAAAGCTATATCTACCCTGTCGTTTACAATGAATAAAGCTCCATTTTTTTTGCATAATTTTTTAATAATTTTTGCTTTTTTCAAGTTGTTTGAATCATTTGTGTCTTTAAATCGATGTTGAATTATTTTTACACCTGCAATAAGAAGATTTTCAATATCTGTTAATAAGTTTAGTTTTTCTTTTGTGATTAAATATAAGTTATTTTCAATAATTATTTTATTAGAGTATTGATTGCATTTTGCATTTATAAGTTCAATCTCTAAGTTATAAATCTCATATCTAATCGAAGATGCTGCTTGTGAGAGTTCAAAATTATTATTTCTAGAAAATTCTTCTAAAACTCTAAGAGCCTCTTGTACTCTACTGGAATTTGAACTTATTATATTTTCTGTGCTCAATCTTTTAAATTGCTCAGGATGGGTTAATCCATTACATTTATCTTTGGTATAATTCCTTGCCTTTTTATAAACATCTAAATGAAGCCCACCAAGTATTTGCCTAAAGTCTTTAAGTTTTTTTACTATATCAACTCTGCCTAAACCATATCTAGCCCAATCCTCTAAAACTCTCAAACCTTCCCTAGCTCTATCAAGATTAGCATCAATAATTTGGGCAATTCTTAAATCATCTTTTTGATAGTTGTTTTTTTTCATGATTTCAATTATTAGTTTCTTTTAAAATTATTTTTGCTAATTCTTTATCTTTTGCAATTTGATATGACAGCTCTTTTATATTAGAAAATTTAATTTGAGTTCTTATCATTTTTATTGGTTCAACAAATAATTCTAAACCATATAAATTTATATTTTTATCAATGATATGTACTTCAACTGCAGAGGGAGATAAAGGATTAATTGTCGGTTGTGGCCCAAGATTCATTACGGATGGGAATTGATTACCAGATTTGAGTTCTCTAGTCCATGCTGCATATACTCCTTCACCAGGTAAAAATTTCCTACCATCAATTTCAAGATTTGCTGTTGGATAGCCGATCGTTTTTCCAATACCTTTACCTTTAACAACCTTGCCAGAAAAACTATAAGGTCTTTTTAGAAGTGCTTTAGCTTGCAATAAGTTACTTTGAGAAAGAAGTTTCCTTACTCTGCTGCTACTTATTCTCCCCTCTTTATCTTTTAAAAGCGGTACGATGTTAAGCTTGATATTTTTGTTCTGAATAGTTTTTTTAATAGTATTAATATCACCGCTTCTTTTATAACCAAATCTAAAGTTTTCA
>CAYNKY010000183.1:0-2630 GCA_964397895.1 uncultured Prochlorococcus sp. | reverse complement strand
AGCCTTAAACCACTCGACCACCCCTCCAACGGGTTATTCAGTTGTTTCCGAACTTGTTATTTATATCACAAGAAGTTAGTCATAGTCAAGCAATTCACGTTATTACTAGGGTTCTCAGGGGTTATGAAATGAAACTATTTTTTGATTGACAGAATATAGGTTAACTTGCATTAATTTATAGATAATTGTTATACTTAGACCACGCAGTATAGTCCACTTTTTCAGGACATAAATTAAATAAAGAAAAATACAAAATTTTAAAAATAAAATATAAATGAATGTTTATTAGATTTTATTTAATTAAATTTTATAATTAAGGAAATTTTTTAAAAATTTCTTAAAAAGTAATCTTTATTAGTAATTGATTATTTCATTAAAAAAATTGTTAAAGGAAAACTACAGGCCTGACATAGATGGATTCAGAGCTTTTGCGGTTATTGCAGTGATTATTAATCATTTCAATAAAGATATACTTCCAAGTGGATATTTAGGCGTAGATGTGTTTTTCGTAATCTCAGGATATGTGATAACTTCATCACTAGCAACAAGAAAAAGTAAAGACTTTTTAGAATTTATTGGCTCTTTTTATGAAAGAAGAATTAAGCGAATTATTCCTTCGTTAATATTCTTTGTTTTGATATTCAGTTTCTTAATATGTTTTTTTAATTTCTCACCTATCGGTATTTTAAGAACTGGTTTAGCATCTCTCTTTGGAGTGTCAAATTTATATTTAATAAAACAATCAACTGATTATTTTGCCCAATCAACAGAATTAAATGTTTTTACACAAACTTGGTCACTAGGAGTAGAAGAACAATTTTATATTTTGTTTCCTTTTTTAATATGGTTCTCAGGGTTCGGTCGTCAAGCAAAAAAAGGCACAAAAAATCTTTTTATAGTAATTTTATTTCTCACAACTATTTCATTATTTTCTTTTATTTATTTTTATTCTACAAATCAAATTATTGCTTATTTTTCAATGCCAACGAGATTTTGGGAAATTTCGATTGGTTGTATCTCGTTTATTTCACTAAAGTCTAAAAGTAGATTACTCGAGAAATATCAAAAGATTCCGCCAATTGCAGTTTTTTTTGTTTTAATATTAATCTTATTTTTACCAAGCTCTTATCCTGTTCCTTCAACTATTGCGATTGTTTTCTTATCCGCAATACTAATTTCTTGCTTAAAAAAAGGTACTGGACTATTTTGGTTTTTTACAAGAAAGAAAGTTATTTATATTGGATTGATTTCTTATCCATTATATTTGTGGCATTGGGGTGTGCTTTCTATAAGTCGATGGACTATTGGAGTTCATTGGTGGTCTATACCCTTCCAATTAATGCTGATTTTGTTTTTTTCAGTTATTTCGTATGAATTTATCGAAACCCCCTTAAGGTCAAAGAAATGGTCAGATTTTAATTGGAAAACTTTTTTTAAAGGAACAATAGCTTTATTATTTTCTGGACTCGTACTAATAGGACTTGAAAAGCCTTTAAAAGGAAAATTATATTTAGGAGATCCTAATAAGGTTTATTTTGAAAAAAATCATGAAAAAATTAAAGTTCCCTACTTTGATTCTTTTAAGATCAATCAAAGTTGTTACGGTATGGATTTTGATAGAGGATATGACCATAAGAAAGTCTTAGATGAGTGTTTTGAACAAAATGAAAATAATCAGCAGACATTTTTTTTTATAGGAGATAGTCATTCACAAGCTTTCTGGCTGGGAGCAGAATTTTTAGCCAAAAAAACAAAATCTAATTTATTCGTATTTAGTAATCCTGGATCATTATTTCCTGCAATTAAATATTTCCGATTAGAGCCAGGAGAATCATTTTATTTGAAGAAATATCAGTATTTCAAAGCGTTAGAGAATGAAATCATCTCGCAAAGCAAAAATGGAGATGTTATTTTCATCAATTTAAGATTTCCTTATCATTTTGGAGAATATTGGTATGAATTTCCAATAAATACTTGGCGATTTTTCGATGAGAGAGGGAAGGTTGTCACAAGAAAATCTAAAATTCTACATTTTGAAGAGTGGTTAATTAGATTAAATTTATTTGTAGAAAAATTATCAAAAAATAATGTAAAAGTAATAATCTCCACTCCAACGCCAGAATACCCAGCAGCCAAATTAAATAAATGCAAAGAACAAAACCTTCAATGGTTTAATAATTTATATGCGGTTGGATGTACTTATAACAAAACCTTTTTTAATAGTAAAAGTGGTAAATATTACTTTATTAATAGGAAATTAAGTGATATCACATCAAAAAATGATAATCTATTTCTCTTTGATGCTTTAAGTGCAATTTGTCAGAAATCAAGTTGCAAAAGAACCCTTGAAGACAAATTATTGTACAACGATCACAATCACATAACTAATTTTGCTTCACGAAATATAATCGCTCCAAAGATGTTAAAGTTTCTAGAGGATAATCAAATTATTAATATAGATAATGATTGAACATAGTTGAAAATTTTAATCAGCCCTTTTAATTAGTCCACAACATATAGTCCACATTTTTTAAATTATCTCTAATCGACTGCAAATACTGAGGTCAACTTTAGATTTCAAGACTAGAGCCTTAAACCACTCGACCACCCCTCCAGGCAAAAAAGAATTA
>CAYNKY010000182.1:0-2631 GCA_964397895.1 uncultured Prochlorococcus sp. | reverse complement strand
AAAAATATGAGTTCCATGTTTTATGGAGCCACTTCATTTAATCAAGATATTAGTAATTGGAAAACATCCAAAGTTACAAATATGGCTTCTATGTTCAGGGATGCCACTTCATTTAATAAAGATATTAGTAGTTGGGAAACATACAAAGTTACAAATATGTCCCAAATGTTTAGGAATGCTAGGGCTTTTAAGCAAGATATTGGTGGTTGGGATGTTCGTAAAGTAAAAAATATGACAAGAATGTTTGAAAATGCCATAACCTTTAATGGAGATATAGGTAATTGGAAAACAGTTAGCGTAATTAATATGAGCTATATGTTTTTTAATGCCAAATCCTTTAATGAGAATTTAAGTAATTGGGAAACAGGTAGTGTAACTAATATGAGTTCAATGTTTAGAAATGCCGTTATCTTTGATCAAGATATTGGTGGTTGGGATGTTCGTAAAGTAAAAAATATGACAAGAATGTTTGAAAATGCGACAGCTTTTGATGGAAATATAGGTAATTGGAAAACAGGTAGCGTTATTGATATGAGTTTTATGTTCTCGGGAGCGACTCAATTTGATCAATATATAGGGAGCTGGACTACAGATAACGTTACTAAAATGAACTACATGTTCAGAGGTGCCAAGAATTTTAATCAAGATATTGGTGGTTGGGATGTTTCTGCTGTTAAAACTATGCAAAAGATGTTTGAAAATGCTTCAACATTTGATCAAGATATTGGATCTTGGAAGACAGTTAATGTGATAAATTTTCACGCAATGTTTTTTAACGCAAGCAAATTTAATCAAGATATTGGTTCGTGGGACGTCGGGAAAGCGCCTGCTTCTGGCCTAAAAGGTATGCTTGGCAATGCTAAGGAATTTGATCATAACTTAAGTCTATGGGATGTAAAAAATGTTGAACAAATGCCCAAAAATTTTCTTAAGGGAGTCAAACTTGCAGCACATAAACGACCATGCTGGGGTTTTAAAGGATGTAATTCTGCTCGACCAATATTAATTGAGGAGAAAAATATTCCATCGGATAATTCTTTTGCAGTCCCGCTTGATAGTCAATTGAAATTAACCTTTGACAAAAATATTGAACCTGGTAAAGACGGCGATATAAAACTCTTTAAGAAAGGAATTGAGGGTGATAAACAAGTTTCAATTCGCAATGTGAAACTAAGGCTGAATAAAGGTGTCCAGATAGTAGATAAAAACATTGCGATTATGGATCTCCCTCTTGAAGAAAATTCTGATTATTACATCCTTATAGATCACAATGCAATAAAGAGAGTAGGAAAAGAATATTATTTTGAGGGGATATCAGATAAATCTAGGCTTAATTTTTCTACTCGTGAAGAAGACAGCCCTCCAAAAGTAATTGGTTATTCACCATTGAGCGGCACAGATAAACTTTCATTGATAGAACCTTCAATTGATATTCGGTTCAATGAAGATATACGCTTAGGTAAAGGAAATATAAAACTTCATTCTTTTGTAGATGATCAAGTTGTCCACACCTATGACCTTAAAACATCAGAACAAATAAATATCTTAGGAGATTCATTACAAATTCTTCTTCATGATGGGGTAGGTAATAACTATGTGCAACCCAATACAAAATATTATCTTTCAATAGATGGGATGTCTATTAAAGATGAAAGTAATAATTACTTTCTTGGGCTCTCAAAAGATGATTTTAATATCCAAACAGTTCCTGAAACTTGTGGTGTTATCTCTGGCCAGTATCTAGATCGCATAGATAATCCAATTGTAGGGCGGAGTATTTTTCTACATAAAAATGATGGCACTTTAGTCGAAAAAATAGTTACAGATAGTCTTGGTAAATATACTTTTCTTCCTTCTGAGGCAGGTATTTATAAAATAAAATTTGACAGACTTCCAGGAGAAACAAACAAAAATATCCAGGCTATTACATCTGGGGAAGGAACAATAATATCTGGCCGTTGGATTAAAAATATTGTAATCACTTCTGATTGTCAGGAATACAAGGATTTGGATGGTTTGTTAATAGATCCAGCTGGAGTTATATATGACTCAAATACGCGTCAACCTTTATCTGGAGCAGAAGTGAGGCTTCTATATAATGGAAATCTTGTAAGCAATGATTGGCTTGATGATAGCGGTGGTGAAAATATTCAAACCACAGATAATGATGGAGTATATAGTTTCGTTTTTAATGCTGACATAGCGAGCACAGGCTTATACTCGATTGAAGTAAGTCCGCCCCCTGGTTATGTTTTTGAAAGTACTGAGATACCTGCACAAACAAGCACATATACCTCAAACCTTGGAGGGAATGTTGAAACAATTCAATCTCAGTCAACGGCTCCTCAAGAACTTGAAAATACTACCTATTACCTGAATTTTAAATTTACTTTTACTGGGATATCTCAAACGACATCTAATGGAGTAATAAATAATCATATTCCTGTTGATGACCCTCCACCTACTTTAAGTAGCTCTACTCCTGCAGATAATGCAATAGCTGTTGCTGTCGATAGTAATATTATTCTTTCATTCTCAGAGTCAGTAGATGTTGAATCTGGAAATATATTGATCAGGAAGACTTCTGATAATTCTACAGTTGAGACTATTGATGTTACTAGTAATCAAGTC
>CAYNKY010000181.1:0-2659 GCA_964397895.1 uncultured Prochlorococcus sp. | reverse complement strand
TTTAAACCTCTGCGAAAATCTTCAATTATCTCTAAAAGATCATTACGTAAAAGTTTAAAATCTTTTTCATCTTGTTCCAATTCCATAATAAAAATACATAAAGAATCTATTAATTTAAATTTTAATTAATTTATGGAGTCATTCATAAATTATTTGTACATGAGTAATCAAAATCTCTTCAGTCATAATAAAAAATGAAATATTTTGAATTTTGATGATATAACTTAATTAATAATTAATAGATTATAAAGTTATGGTTTTTTTGAATATACATGAATTATATTTTTTAGACAGTTTTTTTTAAAGTTGAAAATTAAAGTTTGTCTTGGTATAGATTTAGGCACTACAAATACAGTTGTTACTGCAAAGATTTTAGATGAATCACCAGTAACATTAACGACTGAAACTGGAAGTCGATTAATACCATCAATAGTTCATTTGTCTAAAGGTCAATCATATGTGGGGGAAAATGCACAGGAATATTTAAAAGTGGATCCTGAGAATACCTTCTTTTCTACAAAAAGATTTATAGGAAGAACAGCAAGTGAAATTGAAGAAATTCCAGTTAAAGAGATGGAATTTTATAAATATTCATTAGGAGTAAATGAAAACTCAGTCTTATTAAATTGTCCAAATCTTAGAAAACAACTACCAATTCAATTTATTTCTTCAATTATATTAAAAGAGTGTTTAAGCATTTATTATGAGAGCTTCCCTCATGAAAAATATGAATTAGTTCAAGTTTTGATTACAGTACCCGCTTATTTTAATGCTAGTCAGAGAGCTGCGACTATAGATGCAGCTTTAATTGCAGGAATAAAAAATCTTGAAATTATTAACGAACCAACTGCAGCTGCATTAGCATATGGAAAGATAGGCGGAGAACAATCCAATACATTGATCTTTGATTTAGGAGGAGGAACTTTTGATATTTCTCTAGTAAATTATGATGGCGATGAATTTTGGGACGTAATTGCTTCAAGTGGAAATAATATGCTAGGAGGAGATGATTTTGATTATGTTCTTTTAAATTTAATAAAAGAAAAATGTCTTAAAATTAATCCTAATGTAAAGTTTTCTTCAGAGGACAATAACCTTGTAAGAGAATTTGCAAGTAGTTATAAGAAAAAACTTTCTTTTAGACGAGAAATACTTTTAGATGTCTCATCTATAGCAAGGTTAGATAATAATCCGTTTATAAAAAAAATTAAAATTACAAGAAAAGAGTTTGAGGATGCATCTAGTGATTTAGTTAAAAAAATTCAGGGAGTGATAAAATCTTTTCTCCGACTAAAAGAAGTTAAAAACGAAAGTTTAGATAATGTTGTACTAGTTGGAGGCTCATCAAGAATACCCTTATTTAAGGATATAGTTTCTAAGCTAACTTCAAAGAAAATTGCTAAAAACTTATCTAGTGTTAACCCTGATGAAATTGTTTCCTATGGTGCTTCTTTATGTGCTGAATACTTATACAAAGGTTTAGTAAATTTCTCTGATGTAACACCTTTAGATCTTTCAATTGAAGATGTTTTTGGAAAAAATATTACTCTTATCAAAGCTAATACTAAAATCCCTTGCAAAAATACTGAAGAGTTTACCACCGTATATGATTTTCAAGAAACTGTCACATTCCCAATTAGGCAAGGCAATAGAAAATTAGCAAGTAAAACGTTGAAATTAGGAGAATTTACTATTGAGGGTATAGTTAAGGAACCTAAAGGGAAACCGAAGATTGAAGTTTCTATTGAAATTGACTCTAATGGAATGTTAAAAGCCTATGGATGGGAAAGAGTCAGCAATTCTCAAAATCAAGTAATTATCAATAATTATCAACAACTTTCAAAAGATCAAATTAATAATTTAAGAGAAGAGGCTGAGAAATTTCTTAATGATGATAAAAAAATTATTCATAAAAATGTTTTTATTGATGAACTTTTTGAGAAGGTTAAAAATAGTAAAATTTATCTTATTCAAAAAGGGGCAGATGATGAACTAATAGAAGAAATATCCAAATGCGAATTTCAGATTTCGCATGAAAAAGATATTAAAGATCTGAATTTGATTGATTGGAAAGTTGAATATATTAATAGATATGAAAAATTACCAATTCATCAAATAATTGATAAAGATTATGAAGATATTCCAGAATTAATGGACCCTTTTTTGAGATAATTTTTAAACCTTTTCTTCTATGTAATGGAATTAAGTGAAGCAGCTTCCTTATTAAATATCAATAAAATTAAAAGCATTGAAGATTTCAGAAAAAAACAACTTAGATCTTCCTTCAAAGAATTATTTAAGTTGTACCGTTTGGATGACTCAAAATTAGTTTTGATAAATAAGGCTTATGATATTTTAAGGAATAGTACAAATGCTGATATAAAAAAATCTTTAGGTAGGATTTTTGAAAAAAAGAATTATAAATATAAAAATAGCAAGCAGCCTTCAAAAGGTATTCAAGAATCCTACGAGGCAATTAGTAATTCTTTAAATAACAATATTGATATAGATCAAGATATAAAGATTAATTCTGAATTTATCCCAAGTGAAGTTGAAGTTATTTCTAATGATGAAATAGATATTTTAAATAGGGTGGCTAGAGTGGAACAGCTTGAAAAAGAACACCAAACTTTAAAAAATCAATATGTAAGAATTGCTG
>CAYNKY010000180.1:0-2698 GCA_964397895.1 uncultured Prochlorococcus sp. | reverse complement strand
CTTGGTATAAATGTTCAAAAACAATCTTTGAAATTATTGAAGATGAAATATTAAATTAATTATTCTCATTATTTAATTTATTGTAATCTTCATCTAATAAATTTACGACTGCAGCCCAGGTATAATTTTTTTTAATTTCTGATAATGCTTGTTCTCTTAATTTATCAATTCTTTTATAGTCTTTATATAGATTTAATATCGCAGAAGCAAAGTTTAATGCTTTATCTTCAATTAATAGTTCTTTATTATTTATGAAGCCAAAAGGTTTAGCACCTTTATTAGTAGTGATTACAGGTAACTCATTTGCCATCGCTTCAAGTATTTTATTTTGCTGACCACTACCAGATATTAATGGAACCACAGCGATGACTGCTTTTCTAATATATTTGCTCATATTTTTGGGATTAGGGATTAATATTATTTTTTTATCTTTCTCACATATATCAATTAATCTTTGAGAGGGATTTTTCCCTGCAATATTTAGAATTATATTTGAATCAATTTCCCAAACTTTTGGCATTACCCTCTCTATAAGCCAATAGATAGAACTTAAATTAGGTTCATAATCTAAAGATCCAAAAAAAATAATATTCTTATTAAATTTATTTTCTTTAAAGTTAGCTGGTTTTTCAGTTATTTCTGTACCAATAGAATGAACTTTTATAGGAATTTTATTTTTTAATGAATTATTTCTAAAAAAATTTCTATCAATTTTAGATACTGTATAATATCTCCTACAGAATGAATAAAATGGTAAATTATTTTCAAAATATTTAATTGATTTTAATTCTAAAAACCAAAATATTATTGATAATTTATTTGTTAAGTTAGGAATTTTACCTTTTATATTTAAATTCATTGAATCAATTAAATCAATTATAAATGGTTTCTTATAGAGATTAATTAAAGACCATAAAGAATAACTTCTTATTGAATAAAAATGAAAAATAATTTTCTTATTATTCTTTATAATAAGATTTATTTTATTTTTAAATTTTTTCTTTAATCTTGGTGAATTTAACCAAGATGCTTGTAAAGGTAATTTTTTAAAAATTCTCAATAATAACGAATTAAAAAATATAAAAATAAAATCAATATAATTTATTTTAATAAAATGCATTTCATTAAAAGTACTTTCTAAGGTTTTTGCATCGATATTATTTAAATCCTTTCGATTAGAAAAATAAATTAAAATTAATTTGTAACCTTTTTTCTTTAATTCCTTTGCACGATAAAAACATAGTCTTGATTGCCCTGCGTAAGGAGGCCAAATATTTCTTGGTAAAATAAAAACTAAGGATGGTTTAATTAATTTCAAAATAATTTATTCCTTTTCTTTTAATGTGAATCTATGGTTTGTTTCTCTTAAAATATTTTTAATTGCTGCAAACATTATCCAACCAGTTATACTTATTCTTCCATCAAAATAAGTCATATCAAATAAATGATAAAAGGCTAGAAGTAAAAGAGATATTAAAATTCCTTTATCAAATATATAATCATTAGATTGATATCTTTTAATAAGAAATATATTTCTTGATGCTAAAAATAATATATAGAAAAATGGTAATAAAATTAAAATCCCTGCAGGTAATCCATAGCTATATATTAATTCTATAGGTAAGTTATGTGCATGCCCTTTCCATAATCCAGTTAATTCATTTATATGGGTTGGAAAGGAAGATGCTCCATGTCCCCAAATAGGTCTTTCTAAAATGTTATTAATTCCTATTCTCCATATGTCAATCCTTGAAATTTCATTAATGTAAGTTTCTTTATTAAAACTATCAAGCAATTCTATATGTAGGTTTGTATGGAGAAACTGATTTATACTTTCAAAAATAAAAGAATTTGAAGTAAGTAAATATAAGCTAGCAATCGTAACAAAAAAAATAACAAACCATTTTTTTGTAAATCTAATTAAAAAAAGAATAATAGATAAAAGGAGACAAAGCCAAGCAGCCCTTGAAGCAGAAAGTAAAATGCTTGAGGCAATAGATGTTAAAAAAATTGATATGATCAATATTTTGAATTTAATCCTATATTGACTTAATAAATATGCAATACCTAAAGGCCATATTATATTAAGCCAGCTTCCAAGATAATTAGGATTATTGAATAAGCCAGATACAGCATTGAAACCCTTTATTGGGCTTTGGTACCAAACAATTAAACCATTTAATACCTGAAGTGGACTATGCCAATTAAAGAAGATTTGACCTACAACTGAAATAATGACTGGGAAACTCCCTGCTAGTAATAATAAACAGCATTTTCTCCTTAATTGATAAGAATCAAGATAATATTGGAAACCATAAAACAATATTGATAAAGGTACCCAATTTAAAAAACCTAAATTTAAGTTTTGTAAATTAAAGTCAAAAAGTTTAGGAGTATTTATGAGGCTACTCGTAATAATAAGGAGGCTCCCAGTAAATAAAAATTTATTCCAATCATTCTTAAAAAAGCCTTCTTGATTAAAAAAACCTATTATTGAGGCAAATAATATTAAAATACCAGATATTACAAAAGTACTTGGAAGTAAGAAAAGACCAAGGTCAAAGCATATAGTACCGAAATATGTGATTTTATTTTTTTTTTTTATTAATTATTTCCAATTTTACTCCATTTAAGATATTGATTGCTAACGCTTCCTGCAGGATTCGAACCTGCGGCCCACTGCTTAGAAGGCAGTTGC
>CAYNKY010000179.1:0-2726 GCA_964397895.1 uncultured Prochlorococcus sp. | reverse complement strand
TAAACCACGGAAGGAAATTTCGCATCTTTTAAAGGTTCACTTGTTAATTCTTTTTGCTCGGATGTATTAATTTCAGTAGATAAAGGAGGAACCTCAAAAAAAACTTGCTCTATTGAATTATTAATATTGGAAAAATCACTATCATTAATATTTTCTACAATTTCATCTGATTCAGAAATTTCATCTTTTTTAAAATCATCGATTCTATCAAAATTTTTTTTAACATCAAATTTTTTCTTATTAGTATTCTTGATTTTTATTTTCTTAAATTTTTCTTCCCCTATAATTTTTTTTAATTGTTTAATAATCGTATTTTTTGTAAAATCATATTTCAGAGATAATTCATTAAGACCTAGACCACTCAAAAAGGAATCTAAGATCTCTTTTTTTTGAATTTCAGAAACTCTTTTTGGCAAACTCTAATTAAAAATGTCTGTGGTTCCTATTATAGCTGATTAAATTATTCTAAATAAGAAATTAATTAATAATTATTTTTATCTCAATTACTTTTTTTATTTCATCTAAAACTGTAAGATATTTACTATTAGAACATTTTTTAACTTAAATTTTAATTTCATGTTTATATTAGCTAAATAAGAAATCATAGAATTTAAGGTTCTAAAATTTTTAATGTGCTTCCTTAGCTCAGCTGGATAGAGCAACTGCCTTCTAAGCAGTGGGCCGCAGGTTCGAATCCTGCAGGAAGCGTAATTTTGTAAAAAAAAAGATTTGCAATAAAATAAAAAATATTTATTAATGATATTAGCCTTTAATAATATATGTACTTTATTATTTAGTATAGTAATATATTTAAGATTTATATAATTATAAGTAAAAATAATATGAATTTAATTCTTTCTAGATATAGCTTCTTATCAATAATAAAAGACTCTATTATTATTTTTTTTATTTATAATAGTGAATTTAATAATATATTTCAAAGTAACCCTAATAAGCTAATAATTGCTATTTTAATAATTTATTGGGTACTATTTAATTATATATTAGGCCAATATGAGCGTTTATATAAATCTTTAAGTAAGAAAATATTTTCAAATATATTAAATACCTCTATTATAACATTTTCTGCAAATATTATTTATATTTATATAAATTTATTAGGTGAAAAATTAGATTTAAATATATTTATGATTTTTACCTTTATAAATATAATATTGAAAATATTTTTTCTAATAGTTTTATCGCAAGTTATAATTGACATATTAATAATTAAGAAAAATCATCGTAGAAATTGGATTGTAATATCAAATAAACAAACTTTTGAAATTTTAGAAATGATGAATAGGAACTCTAAAACTTTCTATAATCTAAAACTTTACAACAATAACAACAACAACAATTCTGACTTGTTTAATTCAAATATTTGCGGATTAATCATTGAAAATGAATTTATATTAAATGAGAAAGAAATATCTTATATAAAGAAAATTAAAGAAAATAATTTACCAATCCTTAAACCTCTTTACTGGTGCGAAAAATATCTGCATAGCTCTCCTTCAGATTTACATGAAAAGAATGAAATATTCTTTTTGAACAATAACAGTGGTTATGATATTAGAAATAGAATAAAAAGGTTAGGAGATATTAGTCTAAGTATTTTTCTTTTAATAAGTTTATTTCCAATTTTATTAGTAATAATAACTTTTCTTTATGTTTTTCAAGGATCTCCTATTTTTTACTCCCAATTACGAAGCGGTTTAAATGGAAAACCATTCAAAATAATAAAGTTTAGGACCATGAATAAAAATGCCGAAATTAATGGGCCTCAATGGTCCATTAAAAATGATAGCAGAATAACATTCTGCGGAAAATTACTTAGAAAATTTAGATTAGATGAACTTCCTCAACTCATTAATGTGATTAAAGGTGAAATGAGTTTAATTGGCCCAAGACCTGAAAGACCTGAATTTGATATTACTTTAAATAAAAAAATCAAAAACTATAAGTTTAGATACTCTATCAAACCAGGACTAAGCGGTTGGGCTCAAGTGAATTATCGATATAGTAATAACATTAATGAAACCATCAATAAATTAAGTTATGACTTATTTTATATTAAGAATCAATCTCTATTAATTGACTTCATTATTTTATTTAAAACAATAAAAATTATATTAAAAGCTAAAGGTTAGAATTTTTTTGTATTAGAGCATTTTCATAAAGACGCAAATAATTTAAAAATGTACTTTTATAGGTATTATGTTGTTCTTCAAATTGTTTTCTACAGTTATTAGATAATTCATAATATTTTTTCTCATCAGAGAATAATTTTATAAGCTTTTGAGATTCTAATCTAGAAGAAAAAAAATCATCTTTTAAAATAATGCCATTAATTTCATCTTGAATTATTTCATCAACGCCCCAATATTTTGATGATATCACAGGCGTTCCAAAACAAAACGACTCTAAAACAACTGTCGGATAAACTTCAAATATTGATGTTTGCATTAAGAAACTAGCTTTATTGAGATATTTATAAATAGTTTCTTGATCAGTTTGTCCATACCAAACTATATCTAATGAATTTTCTTTTGTGATTTTGATCATCTCATTTTTTAAATGACCTTTACCAAACCAGATTGCTTTAACAGGTATATTATTTTTCTTTAGAAATTTAATCCATTCAATAAACAAATTTGGTCTTTTAATTTTAATTAAGCTACCTACTCCAATTATTAAAAAAGGATATCGATATTTTTTAAAGT
>CAYNKY010000178.1:0-2772 GCA_964397895.1 uncultured Prochlorococcus sp. | reverse complement strand
CAAAAATCATAGATGCACCAACATCAAATGTATAACCTTTTCTTTTGAATGAACCACCACTTCCACCTGGGATAATATATTTTTCCAAGACTAAAACTTTTGCTCCTTTTGCTGCAAGCTGAGAAGCTGTTACAAGACCTCCTATTCCAGAACCTACAACGATTACATCTATTTGATCTTGTGTCGAATACATTTTTCCTTTTTTTCTTATAATAATTGATTAGTTAACTCTAAAGAAGATTTTTTAGCTTTTTAATCTAACCATTTTTTCAAAATTTTTTATTGTATTTATAGACCTATCTTTATATGCTTTATATCTTAATTTCTTATCTTTAATTTTTTGTGTTAATTCTGGGATTAAACCAAAATTTGCAGGCATTGGTTGAAATTTATATTTTTTCTTTTTGGCGTAAATTTCATTTCTATTGCTTATAAAATTAACTAATGCCCCAATCATAGTTTCTTCAGGAAAAGTTATTGGAGTGAGCCCTTTGGCAATCAAAGATGCATTAATACCAGCAATTAAACCTCCTGCCGCCGCTGCCGCATAACCTTCGGTTCCTGTTATTTGTCCTGCTGCTAATAAACTAGATCTTTTTATAAATTGAAGTGTTGGCAAAAGTAATTTCGGTGACTCTAAAAAAGTATTTCTGTGCATTACTCCAAATCGAATAAATTCAGCATTCTCCAGTCCAGGAATCATTCTAAAAATTCTTTTTTGTTCTGACCATTTGAGATTTGTTTGAAAACCAACCATATTTAATAATTTCCCCTCCATATCTTCATTCCTTAATTGAACAATTGCATGAGGTCTCTTTTTTAATCTATTTTCTCGATCGTGAAGATCTCCCCATTCAGTATTCCATAGGCCTATTGCTTTTAAAGGGCCATAACGCATTGTTTCTATTCCTCTTCGTGCAATTTCTTCTATCGGCAGGCATCCTTCAAAGAAATTAGAAGATTCTTTTTCAAAATCTTTTAATTTAACTTGATCTCCATTAATTAGCTCTTCTCTAAAATTTTTATATATTTTTTCATCCATCGGACAATTTAAGTAAGCGGGACCTCCTTTGTCATATCTGCTGGCTTTAAAAGTTTTTTCATAATTGATGCTTTCTCCAAAGATTATCGGGCTTGCAGCATCATAAAAGTGGCATGAATCTAAACCTGTAAAATTTCTTATTTCTGATGCCAACTTTTCAGAAGTTAATGGACCAGTGGCAACAATCGTGATTGCGTTAACTCTTGGGAGTTCAAGTCTTTCTTCTCTATAAATTTTTATAAGTGGATGTTTTGAAAGTGTGGTTGTCAAATATTTACTGAATTTTGATCTATCTACAGCTAATGCACCACCAGCAGGAACAGAAAATTTATCAGCTGATTTGATTATTAATGAATTAAAAATTCTTAATTCTTCTTGAAGTAATCCTGCAGCTCTGTCAGGACTTATGGCACCAAAACTATTACTGCAAACCAGTTCTCCAAATTCATCTGTATGGTGAGCTGGAGATGAAAGAGAGGGTCTCATTTCGTAAAGTTTTACAGGTATTCCTGAGTTGGCTACTTGCCAAGCTGCTTCACATCCTGCTAATCCAGCTCCTATAACTATTACCTCAGGATTATGCAAAATTAAAAATACCTTTATCTAATTATATTTTGGTTTTTTAATAAGGACTATTTATTTTAAACTCATAAAAATGTTGTTTTAATAAAAACTATTTCTTAATACTTTCCATGTTTTTAATAATAATGTTTAAAAATTATTTAATATTTTGAATTTAGAATATTATTGTATCTCTATTGTTCGAGTTAAAGATATACAGTTGTTTTTTTCTCCTTTAAAAGGGATAATTTCTTATGTAACCAAATTACTTATGGGTCGCTAGCTCAGCGGTAGAGCATCCGGCTTTTAACCGGCTGGTCCTGAGTTCGAATCTCAGGCGACCCACTTTATTAAACAATTGAAGAAATTTTTAAATTAACTATAAATTAAATCTGTAAACATTAAATGAATTTTTAATTTTGAGTCGTTTTTTATTCAAATTATTTATTAAAAATCTTAAGTAATCAAATCTGATTTATTTTTGAATTACATTTCTGTATCATATATGCTACTAAATTGTAATCTTTAATTATGCTTAATCTAGCCTAATAATGAATTTCCTTAAAAGGCTTTACATTCCTTCATAAAGCTGTTACAATCTTTTACATAATTTAATTAATTTTATCATGACTCCAGAAGCAGAACGTTTTAATGGTTGGGCAGCAATGCTTGGTTTTGTAGCAGCAGTTGGCGCATATGTAACAACTGGCCAAATTATACCTGGTTGGTTCTAAGCCTAAATGAACCCCAATTTAGAAAGCGGTACTCAGTCAAAAATTCAAAAGACTGACCTCTTTCCTCAAAATGATGAACCTTACATTAATTATCCACAGGATGTCGAAAAAGTTAATGGAAGGTGGGCTATGTTAGGATTTGTTGCACTTTTTGGTGCATATATTTCAACTGGTCAAATAATTCCAGGAATTCTATAAGTGTCTTAGAATTTTTGATTTATTTTAAATATTGCAGACGGTATATTAGTTATGATAACTGTTCTGCAGTCCTGTTAACCAATATTCCTGGAATTTTATAATTCCAGGCTTTTTTTTATTGATTTATAATTTTAGATTACTTAAATTAACTATTTGCCTAATTTAATATCGTATATTTATTTATTTTTATTTTTTTTTTTTTGAAATTTTAAAAGATATTTCTTTAGTTTTATATTT
>CAYNKY010000177.1:0-2787 GCA_964397895.1 uncultured Prochlorococcus sp. | reverse complement strand
TAGGTGCAGGAGCTGCGAGAGTCCGAGATTTATTCGAGCAAGCTAAAAAGAAAGCTCCATGTATCATTTTTATAGATGAATTGGATGCTATTGGTAAAAGTCGCTCTGGTTCAATGGGAGTTGTAGGTGGCAATGATGAAAGAGAGCAAACTTTAAATCAGTTACTTACTGAAATGGACGGATTTACTGCTTCAGATAAACCGGTGATAGTTCTTGCAGCAACCAACCAACCTGAGGTTCTTGATGCTGCTTTGCTGAGGCCTGGTAGGTTTGACAGGCAAGTGTTAGTGGATAGACCGGATTTGAGCGGGAGGAAAACAATTCTAGAAATTTATACTAAAAAAGTTAAATTAGCAGAAGAAATAGATTTAGATTCAATTGCACAGGCTACTTCTGGTTTTGCAGGTGCTGATTTGGCTAATATGGTTAATGAAGCAGCTCTATTAGCGGCAAGAGGAAATAGAAAAAGTGTAGAACAGCAAGATCTCAGCGAAGCAATTGAAAGAGTGGTGGCTGGACTTGAAAAGAAAAGTAGAGTTTTACAAGATGATGAAAAGAAAGTCGTTGCTTATCATGAAGTCGGACATGCTATAGTTGGTCACCTAATGCCAGGTGGATCTAAAGTCGCTAAAATTTCAATAGTTCCAAGAGGTATGAGTGCTCTAGGTTATACATTGCAGTTACCTACTGAAGAAAGATTTCTTAATTCAAAAGAAGAATTACAAGGACAAATCGCTACTTTACTAGGAGGGAGATCAGCTGAAGAAATTGTTTTTGGAAAAATCACTACAGGAGCTTCTAATGATTTACAGAGAGCTACGGATATTGCAGAACAAATGGTTGGTACATTTGGTATGAGTGAAATCCTTGGGCCTCTTGCATATGATAAGCAGGGAGGTGGACAATTCTTAGGTAATGGAAATAACCCAAGGAGAGCAGTGAGTGATGCGACTGCCCAAGCAATAGATAAGGAAGTTAGAGATCTAGTTGATAATGCTCATGAAATGGCTTTAAAAATCCTTAGAAATAATTTACCCTTATTGGAATCGATTTCTCAGAAAATTCTTGAAGAAGAGGTCATTGAGGGGCAAGATCTTAAACAATTATTATCTGAAACCAAAATGCCAGTCTGATTCTTATTTTTAGTTTCCTTTAAATATTGTGAAAAAAAATTTCTTATCAAGTCTCGATCTCAACAGAAACGAGATTCTCGAAATATTTGATTTGGCAAAAAAATATAAAAATAAGGTTTCGTTTGAACCTAATAATGGAAAGATACTAGGCCTGATTTTTGATAAAGCCTCAACTCGAACAAGAGTAAGCTTTCAAGCCGCCATGTCGCGCCTAGGAGGTTCTACAGTTGATTTAAATCCAAATACTTCACAAATTGGGAGAGGAGAACCAATCAAAGATACTGCAAGAGTTTTAAGTAAATATTGCAATGTGCTCGCTATAAGAACCTACAAACAATCAGATTTGATTGAATATGCTAGATGGTCAACTATCCCAGTCATTAATGCATTGACTGATTTAGAACATCCATGCCAAGCTTTGGCTGATTATCTAACTATTTTAGAGGAATTTAAAAGTTTCGATAAAGTTACACTTTCATATATAGGAGACGGTAATAATGTGGCTAATTCTTTAATTTTATGTGGAGCTTTATTAGGCATTAACTTAAGGATTGCATCCCCAAAAGGCTTTGAGCCAAAACAAGAAATTTTAACTAAAGCTTTAGAAATTTATAAAAACCCTAACAAGATTTTTATTACAAATGATATTTATGAAGCTGTTGAAGGATCTAACGTTATCTATACAGATGTATGGGCTTCTATGGGCGAAGAAGATGAATCTGAATTAAAGGTAAATCAATTTAAGGGTTTTACAGTAGGAACTGAAGTCTTAAATATTGCAAGAAATGATTCTGTAATACTACATTGCCTCCCTGCATACAGAGGTAAAGAGATTACTGATGAAGTTTTTGAATCAAAAGCTAGCAGAATATTCCAGCAAGCAGAAAATCGTCTTTATGCCCAGCAAGCTTTACTCGCGTCTATTCTTACGTAAATATTCAATAATGTTTACATTAAATTGCCTTAGAGTATATATTCCATCTGATATTAAATTGCTAATAATTCAATAATTAGTTTTCAAACTTGCAATAATTATTCTTTATAGGTACAAATGTATTAGATTGAATCTCTTTTATGCATGAATTCAAAGATCTTACTCAAGCTCAAAATGAATTATTTGAGTGGATAAAAGATTACATACAAAAATTTCAACATAGCCCATCAATAAGGCAAATGATGGAAGGAATGGGGCTAAGATCACCTGCTCCAATTCAAAGTCGGCTTAAACACTTGCAAGAAAAGGGATATCTTTCTTGGCAAGAAGGCAAAGCAAGAACACTTCAATTGGTTGAAGATATAGTTCAAGGTGGTGTACCCATATTAGGTTCAGTAGCGGCAGGTGGCTTAATAGAATCATTTACAGATATAAGTGAGAAGCTAGATTTAGCTGATACCCTTCAAAAGGATGGAGTCTTTGCTCTTACAGTTAATGGTGATTCTATGAAGGACGCTTATATAGCTGATGGGGATATGGTTTTGATGGAACCTATAAATGATCAAAACTCTATAAGGAATGGAACAATTGTAAGTGCAATGGTTCCTGGCGCAGGCACTACACTTAAATATTTCTTTAGAAAAAATGATCATATACTACTTGAGGCTGCAAATGAAAATTACGATCCTATAAAAATTGGATTTGATGAAGTTTCAATAC
>CAYNKY010000176.1:0-2788 GCA_964397895.1 uncultured Prochlorococcus sp. | reverse complement strand
TATTTTATAGAGGCCTTTTTCTTTCAATTACGAGATTCTAAAATATTTCTTAGAAGAAAATAATAATTATTGAATAAACACATATCATGAACAATTTTTTATTGATATTAAGATAAATTTAAAAATATGCCAATCTACATGATTTATATAAGAAGATTACTCTTTTCTGCATTAACTTCTTTTATATTTTTTCAACCAATTAATTTCTTAAATGCAGAAGAAAAAATTGTTGTAACACCATTAATAAAGTCTTCAACGGGACTTGAAGGTAAATATATTTCGTATCCCAGAGGAAGGAAAGCTGAATTGCGATTATTGAAGGTTAAGATTCCAGTAGGGTTAAGAACCCCCATTCATGTTCATCCTGCTCCCATGTTGATCTATGTCTCTCAAGGCAAATTAAAGCATGTTAGGGGGAGTGAAATTAATTTCTTTAGTTCAGGGGATTCATTTATAGAAAGTAATTATGGTAAAGAGCATTATGTAATAAGTGTAGGTGATAAACCTGCTGTTCTTTTTGTGAGTGTTTCATCAGCTCAAGGAATACCAACAACTATTAATAAATAATTCAAAAAAACTTTTCAAGTTCAAATATCTTTGAGAGTATGAGCTTAGTTTTTAAATTTCTAAATATTATGAGTCCTCATAAAGGTCCTAATATAATTAAATTAGGTGTTATGGTATCAACTTTATCAATAGTATTTATAGCAATTGCTATGATACCTGTTGCAAGAAAAGCTTCTTATTGGAATAGCTGTTTCAATAATACGATTAATTGGATTAATGAGAATGAGAAAACTTTGAAAGATTGGAATAAAGCGGCTGAAGAATCCTTAGCTGTAGGAGTATGCAATGGTGCTGTATATGAACCAAGAATAAAATCAAAATAATATTTATTAACAAATCTTTTAGACTTTAAAAGTCTTAAAGGTAATTCAAATAATTTATGTACCATTTTAAATATAAGTTTGAATTAATAGGTTGTTAAATTTTTTATTAAAATTAAATTATGTTCATTGAATTTATGAATAAATTTTTTTATTTAGCAAGAGGCCTTTTTAAGGATCAATCTTTAAGAAGTAATTCTTTATTAATTGGAGGACTACCTTTAATTATTTTCTTGATCATTTGTGGAATTAATATTCAATTAGCAAAAAATATTACTGAGTTTGGAAAACAACTTGCAATTTCGAATTTTGGTTCAATATGGTTACTAATGGTTGTGGGAGTAAGTATAGTTGCATTTTTTTTAGGATTTTCTCCTTTAGGCTCTTTAAAGATCGGAGGACCAGAGGCAAAAACTTCTTTAAAGTTTTTTGATTGGTGCGCTGTTTTGATTTGTACTTTACTTGCTGGAGGAGGAGTTTTTTGGTCCGCAGCTGAACCTTTGATTCATTTTTTAAATCCTGCTAGCTATTTCACAGAAATAAATGGTGGGACTTCAGAGGCTGTAGATCCATCATTAGCTGTAAGTTTTTTGCATTGGGGCTTTCTCGCATGGGCCTTGGTGGCCACTACGGTTACGATAACTTTCTCCTTAATATCTCAAAAAGGACTACCATTAAGACCTCGAAGTCTTTTGATCCCTATATGTCCAAAGTCAACAGTTGATGGTTTTGTCGGTGATTTGGCCGACGGATTATCAGTTGTAGCAGCTATTGCAGGAACGGTTGGTCCACTCGGTTTTTTATCACTACAACTTAGTAATGCAGCTGGAAAATTATCTTTTGTAAATGATTCTGCTTTTATTCAAACCATAATAGTGATCTTTCTCACTACTATATTTACAATTTCAACTCTTAATGGTATCCAAAAAGGAATAAAATTTCTCTCAGAAATAAATATCTGGTTGACAATTATTCTCGGAGTATTGTTATTCTTTGTTGGACCATCTCTTTGGCTTTTGCAACATTTTCTAAGTAGTAATATTTTTTACTTAAGTAAAATTAAGGAAATGGCCCTTCCAAGTTTTAATAATTCTTGGGTTAAAGGATGGACGGTTTTTTATTGGGCATGGTTCTTAGGCTATGCTCCATTAATGGGATTATTTACGGCTGGTGTTAGTAAGGGAAGAACTTTTAGAGAACTAATCATAGTAGTTTGTGTAATTTGCCCTTTCATAACAAATTTATGGTTCACTATTTTAGGAGGAAATGGAATTTATCTTGAATTAAATAATCCTACTTTGATATCAAATGAGTTAGCAAAGAGTGGTTCTGCAGGTGTACTTTTTGCCACCTTAAGTCAGCTTCCATTTTCATTTTTGCTTATATTTTTAGCAATAATTTTGATAATTTTATTTATGTGTACAAGCGCTGATTCTATCAGCTATGCAGCTGCAATTGTTGTAAGTGGACAAGATACTCCACCTAAAAGAGTGAGATTATTTTGGGCGTTAATGATAGGTTTCTTGACTATCGCTTTATTAAGAATTGGCTCAGGAGTTGGTGATAGTACAAGTATTGATGCTCTTCAGGCTTTTATAGTTATCACAGCGGTTCCTGTAACGCCATTAATTATTTCTACTTTGTGGACTGCACCAAAGTTGGCATTGAAAGAATATCAAAGATTAAAAACGCTTGAAGATAAATAACCTTCCACGGCTTTTGTTTGAATGATTCATGAGCAAGAATTAAACAACACAGATAAATCTCTAAACTGTTACATAAACGATACAGTTATATACCAATAAAGCAGCTAAAATGTATAAAAAATTTTATTTTCAAGAAATGCTTTACAAATATTAATAAATAAGTTATATTTCTTTACATACAAATCTTTTAAAGAA
>CAYNKY010000175.1:0-2795 GCA_964397895.1 uncultured Prochlorococcus sp. | reverse complement strand
AAATTAATTTTTAAATCAAACTTAGAACAAATAAGGTTAGTTATGAAATTTCTCAGAAACTGATTTAGCACTCCATTTTCTTTTAAAAGAGCTATGAATTCATTTGAGATACTATTTACTTTTTCAGTTATATCTTTTTCCAAATCAATCATTCAATAACCTTTAAAGTAGCAAAAATTATAACATTCAAAACGAAAAAAATTTAGAAAATATTTTTTTATATCTGAAATTTAACCATAAAAATATAACAATTATTCCAAAAATTATGCCTAAAATAATTATTTAGCTTTTTGGAAAAAATCTTAAATTTTTTACTTTGATATTGCAAAAATCTTTTTTTATCATTTTTATTAATAGCAATATAAATATTATTAAATAGTAGAAAAAATTTTTTTACCAAGTTATTTTAAGTATGTAGTTAAAAATATTTTCAATACTGTGTGTGTCTATTGTGGAAATATTTATAAAGATCATTTTTCTGAACTGCCTAGTGCTTCAGAAATACTAAGAGCAGGAGTTTTAGGAACAAATCAAGATCTTGCAACTTATCTTACAACGGGATTTTGGAGTGACTTTGGGGAGACATCTCAAAAATTTAATTTAACTAATTCTGGAGTTTTCGCAAAAAACGGCGTCATAACATACAACACTACTTCAAATATTTTTGACAATGATGGTATTAGTTCTGAAAGATCATTACTAGTGGATGAAAGTTTTAAAATAATAGAAAATACTTTTGGAATAGATTTTGAGAAAACAACAGATTCTAATGCAGATATTAGGTTCTCAGATTATGATAACGGAGCCTATTCTTACTTAAATTCTTCTTCGGGAAATATTGATTATGCAAATATAAATATTTCAAACAGCTGGAACGGTAATCTTAATGGATTTGGTAACTATACTTTTCAGACAATCCTACATGAGATAGGTCACGCTCTTGGTTTAGGTCATCAAGGTAATTATAACGGATCAGGTTCTTACTTAAATGATGCTAATTTCACAAACGACAGTTGGCAGTCATCAATAATGTCATATTTTAGTCAAAGGGATAATACTTACACTGATGCTAGTTTTGCATATTTAAGTAGTTTAAGTGCAGTTGATCTGATAGCACTTGATGATCTATACAGTCCCCAAGGATTTTCATCCAGTTATTCATTCTTAGGAGATACAACTTATGGATTTAATACTAATATTCCAAACTCTAAAAGTCTGATTTTTTCTGAGTTAAAAAACTGGATTAGTTCCTCAGCTTTTACCATTTCAGATGGTAACGGTATCGACACGCTTGACTTTAGTGGATTTTCTAATAATCAAACTATAGATTTACGATCAACTGACAAATCTTCAAGTTCTTTATTTGCCTCAAGTATTGCAGGCCTGACTGGGAATCTTGTTATTTCAGCAGGAACAATAATTGAGAATGCCTTTGGCGGCTCTGGGAATGATACTATTATTGGAAATTCCTCAAATAACACACTTAATGGTGGCAATGGCAATGACTTATTAGTTGGAGGCCTTGGAGATGATATATACATCGTTGATTCAATATCAGATACCGTTAATGAGAACTTAAACGAAGGAAACGATTTAATAATTGCTTCTATTTCTTATAATCTCCCAAACAATATAGAGAAAATTACATTAACTGGCTCTTCAGATATAAATGTTACTGGAAATGATCTAGAAAATATAATTAAAGTTAATTCAGGGACTAATGAGATAAATGGAAAACTTGGTACAGATATAATTATTTTCGATGGATTGTATGATGAGTATTCTTTTTCTTTGAATTATGATAATTTAGTAATCAAAGATGATCGCTTAAGTTCTCCAAATGGAACTACAACAATTGAAAACGTTGAAATAATAGAGTTTTCAGACTTCACAACAACAATAAATGTATTACTAAATAGTTTGCTCACAATTACCCTCAGTAATTACGAGGCTTATGATCTAAATTTTCTCGATACAAATTCGACAGAAAACATAGATGCGTCAGCAGTAAATTTATTATCAGGATCAATCTCAGAATTAAATTCCTCCTATTCTTCAAGTGGAATAAATGGGCTTGGTAACGAAGATATAATTATCTCTGATACAAATACAAATGTATCTCTATTAATTACATTAGACAATAATACAACTGGAAGTATTGATGCTTCTTCACTTTCTTCACTTAAGGGAAATATTTCTGAAATTAATAGCGCTTATGAGTCTTCTTCGATCAATGGATTAGGAGACGAATCCATAACTATCAGCGATATAATCCTTGCTGCATCTTTAATTAATATCCTTGATAGAAGTACTACTGGAGAAATTGATGCTTCCACCGTAACCACACTTACGGGAAATATTTCTGAAATTAATAGCGCTTATGAGTCTTCTTCGATCAATGGATTAGGAGACGAATCCATAATAATTTCTGATACTTCACTATTTTCAACAACTCTTAACGCACTTAATAAGAATACGACTGGAGGAATTAATATTTCAACCGTATCCACGCTTATAGGTAATATATCTGAAATTAATAGCGCTTATGAGTCTTCTTCGATCAATGGCTTAGGAGATGAATCCATAATAATTTCTGATACTTCACTATTTTCAACAACCCTTAACGCACTTGATGCGAATACGACTGGAATCGTTAATGCTGGTTCAGTCACATCCTTGGCTGGAACAACAGAAACACTAAGCAAAGCATATAATTCTTCTGGTGTAACTGGATTAGGAGACGAAGCAGTCACATTAAGTGATACAGAAATTTCCGCAACAGTATTAAATACACT
>CAYNKY010000174.1:0-2821 GCA_964397895.1 uncultured Prochlorococcus sp. | reverse complement strand
CAGACTCACCAAACATATGGCATCCTAAAACTTTATCGTCTAATTTGTTTACTATTAATTTGAGCATACATTTTGACTTATTTTTTTTAAATGTATTCGACATTGGAGTGAATTTACTTTTATAAACCTTAATATTTTCAGTTGAGTAAATGTTATCTGCCTCTTCTTCACTTAAACCTACAGATGAAATTTCTGGGTTTGAAAAAACTGCTTTAGGAATAAATTCGTAAC
Source organism: uncultured Prochlorococcus sp. (assembly GCA_964397895.1). Lineage (GTDB taxonomy): Bacteria > Cyanobacteriota > Cyanobacteriia > PCC-6307 > Cyanobiaceae > Prochlorococcus_A. Next base: position 2,590 of record CAYNKY010000174.1, on the reverse strand, counting down.
TAATAGTTCTATTTTGTTTACCAAAGTAGTTATCAGAAAAAACCCTACCTTGCTCTATGGCGACAGGAGTTAAATTGGGTTTTTCAATTACATCGCCAATAGCAAAAATGTTCGATTGACTTGTTTGATTAATTTCATTTACTTCTATAAAACCATTTTTAATGTTTAAACTCAACGAGTCTATATTTAAATTTTTAAGATTAGGTTCTCTACCTGAAGCAAGAAGAACATTTTCTTCTTCTTTTCTGGAGCCTGATTTAAGTAGCAAATCAAATTTATCTTTGTTTTTAATAATAGAGACTAACTCATCATTAAAAATTAAATTAATTCCAGAAGAAAGCATAGATTCCCTTAAAGAGTGGGATAAATCAATATCAAAACCATTTAAAAGTTTATTACTTCTTACAAGTTGAGTAACTTTAGTTCCTAGATTATTAAATATACAAGCAAACTCACAGGCAATATAACCTCCCCCAACTATAAGAATTGACTTAGGAAGAGTATTTAAATCAAAGATTTCATTACTTGACCAGGCAAACTCACTACCAATAATATCAAGTGATTTTGGTTTACCCCCAACAGCAATTAAAATTTTATCGCCATATAAAATATCTAAAAGATTATTTGTTTGAGGACAAAGAATTTCTATCTGATTGGAATTTTTAAATCTTCCCCAACCTCTAAAAACTTTAATATCTAGTCTCTTTAGCGATTTATAATGCAATTCACTTAATCTTGAAACTTCTTTTTTTATATTTTTGAGAAGAACACTTGAGTCAAATGAAAGATTCTTCAAATTCAATCCATTGCCTTCTGAATTAATAATATTATTTCTTTCATTAGCAGCATAAACCATTAATTTTTTCGGGACACAACCTCTTATCACGCAAGTTCCACCAATCTTATCAGCCTCTACTATTGCAACATTAGCTCCATAACTTGCCGCTCTTTTTGCTGCAGCCAAGCCGCCTGAACCAGCTCCAATAACAATCAAATCAAATTTATTAATCACAAAATTAAATCATCCATTATTATATTTTAGTTAAATATTTTAAGAAAATGGTATTAAATAAAGTTTTAACTTGGGAAGATTTAGAAAAATTTGTTATTGAAGAAGGCGATCGGATAAATGGATTAAATAATTCATACTCTAATTTGAGATTATTTAACAAAGATAAAAGCAATGCCAAATTAATCTTTTATAGAGACAGACACGCATGGTGCCCCTATTGCCAAAAAATATGGCTCTGGCTCGAATTTAAAAAAATCCCATATAAAATTGAAAAAATAAATATGTATTGTTACGGAGAGAAAGAAAAGTGGTATTTAAAAAAAGTTATCTCAGGGAAATTACCCGCGATCGAATTAAATGGGAAAATAATTTCTGAAAGCGATAATATAATTAATTACCTCGAGAAAGAATATGGAGCTCTTGGTTCACCAATTTATTCCAATAAACTTGAAAAAACAAGGAACATTGAACGTAATATATTTAGAGCCTGGTGTGAATGGCTATGCAGAAATAACTTCTTGAATTTTGAGAAGAACCTTAAGAAAAAAAATATGATAAATAATTTTAAGGAATTAGAAAAACTTTTAAGCCTTTCTAATTCTGGATTAATTGATCCAGTGAAATTATCTTCAGATGCAGTACAACCTGGAACAGGAGATATCATCTTTATCCCTTATTTAGAGAGAATCAATGCATCTCTTTTTTACTACAAAGGGTACAAATTAAGAGAAGAATTTCCATTAATTAATAAATGGCTGACATTATTAGAAAGTGAAAGTGCCTATATTGGATCACAAGGGGATTTTCATACACATTCTCATGATTTACCCCCTCAAATGGGAGGATGTTTTAAAGATATTAATGATACACAATTAAAATCTTCGAAGCTTATTGATTCTGGAGAGGGAGCAGGTAATTTAGAAATCAATAAAGAATACGATATGGATTATTATTCCAGAGTTGCTTTAACGAGAGTTATCAAACATAAAAAAAATATTATTAATATTAATCCTTGCGAAAATAATTCATTTGATTTGGCATTAAGATCTGCGCTAACCTTTTTGATAAAGGGTGAATTACATAAACCACATAATGATTCTGGGGTAGGCTTAAGGTATTTAAGAGATAGAATTTCAGTACCAAGAGATATGCCGCTTATTTCAGCAAGATTACTCAGGATATCACTAGAAAAAGTTGCATCTATTTGCAGTGATAGTGACATTTATAAAATCCCCATAAACCATAGATATGATCAAAATCCTAGTAATTTCATATTAAGAGAAACTTAAAATGATCACTTCTTTTTTCTTGAGTCAATTTGCAATAAATCTCTTACTTTTTGAACTTGACTAGCCACGTTTGGATCGCTTGATAATTTTTTCTCAACTTGATCAATTGCATACATTACTGTTGTATGATCTTTGCCTCCAAATTCATCACCTATTCTAGGTAAACTCAGATCTGTTCCATGCCTCATTAGATACATTCCAATTTGCCTTGCTTGACTTACAGGCTTTCTTCTACTGGAACTTATTAATTCATCTGCTGAAACTTCAAAAAACTCAGAAACTTTTTTAA
>CAYNKY010000173.1:0-2848 GCA_964397895.1 uncultured Prochlorococcus sp. | reverse complement strand
TCAAGAGACTTTATTCCTAGGTTGGCTCAAGCTATATCTTTATGGATTGATTATCAAATACCTTCTTTGGTAATTCATAAGCATTATCTTAAAAAATTAGAAAAAAATATTTTAGTTGACTCAGTTGTTATAGATAAATCTGCAACGATTAATTGTATAAGAAGGTTAAGGTATTCAAAATTAAATGGGTCTTATAATATTGTCATCCCTGAGGAATTATTAATATGTGATCAATCAGATGAAATTATAAAGGGGACCTTACATTCAAATACTTTAAAATATGTTGATGCTGTAGTTTGTGATTCTAAAAAAATTAAAAACTACTTAAAAATAATTGATAATTCTATTAAGACAATAAAAGCATTAAATCCTCGTCTTTGTTTTTCACTGATTGAAAAGAATTGCAAATTCTTTGAAACTACAAGAAACAAAATCAAAAAAGAATTTAGTAATGGTTATATTTTAATCAACGACAAGCTTTCACTTAAATTTTCAACTTATGAAAATGAAATAGAGATGTTAAAAAATAATATTTTTAAATCGACTAAAATTAATGGAAAAAAATATGTAGATAATCTTATTAACCAAGAAGAGAAAGAGGAGAAACTTTTAATAAATTTGATTAAAAAAATTAGAGAAGAAGATTTATTTAATCATTTAAAGATAATTATTAGACCACATCCAACTGTAGATATTGAAAAGTATGGTATTTACTTTAAAACACAATTAGATAAATCTTTTAATTATTCCATTGTCAGAGAAGGCACTGCAGTTGAATGGATGGAGTCAGCTGTTATGACATTTCATTGTAATTGTACAACTGCAATTGAAGGATATTTTAAAAGGCTAAATAATATATATAATTTTTCTAGTGAATATAGAAAAGGTACTTCTGAAGAATTTATCAATATTTTGAATCCTTTGGGATTAGAATCTGCAATACTTATGGCAAAGCAAGACTATTTAAATCCAGGACATAATTATTCAAAAAGTTTTTTAAAAAATCTCACCTCTTATAAAAACATTTATAAATTTCTTGGCGAAGAAATGAAAAGTGGTTATAAATTTACCAAATTAGATTATTCATTATCTACCAAATTTAAAAAAGAAAATATAAAAGATTATTCTGTTGCCGAAAGGTGGAAAGATGCAGAGATAAGGATAAAGGCTTTAAGAAAAAATATTAGGATAACAAAGAATTTACCAATTAAAACTCTTGGTAATATAGGAGTGCAAATAGGTATAAAATAAAATTTATCTCATGAAAAATTTAAAATTTAATTTTTCTTATTATATTTATTTATTTTTTGATTATTTTTGTGCTTATTTTGTTAATTTCTTTTCTAAAATTTTAGGAATAAATCAAATAAATGAATATATACTTGTATATGCTCCTTATAAAGTAAAACCTTGGATTTTAAATAAAATAATATTTGATTTGAAATCTAATTCAAAAAAAGAAGAATACTATAGGATTTTTAATTCTTTAAGCTCAATAGCTATTTTTAAATTTCTTAAAGGTGGAAATATTTTATTGATGCACCAATCATCAATAAACAAGTTTGAAAGAACTGGTTTTAATTTAGAAAAAATATGTACCTACTATACTCACTCTAAAATCAATCAAACGGGTATGAATAATATTAAAAAATTAAAAAAAATTTTTTGTCAAAATGATTATGAATATGCTTTGCTGCAGTCTCATGGTATTCCAAATAGCACTCTAGTAAGATTACCGGTAGGCATACATCCGAATTTTGAAATAAATAAAAATAACTTTAAATTAATTGAAAAAAGAGATATAGATGTATTATTTAGTTTGAGATACATAGAATCTAATAACCATTATAAGATTAGGAAAAGATATAATTTCATTGTAAATTTAGCTAATTTATTAGCAGAATCTGGACTGAATGTATGCATTCTTGGAGAAGGTTGGGAAAAAATTAGTTATTCACTAAATAATAAAATTAAAGTTCTTAATGTTGAATATGATCAATACCCAAATATTTATCAAAATAGTAAAATTTATTGTAATCCATCTTTAGTTGAAGGAGGTCCATTATCATTAATAGAAGCATTCTCATCAGGTTGTATTATATTAACTTCTCCTATTGGCCTTTGTTTTAATTTATGCCTTGATGATAAATTATCATTATTGATACCTTTTGACAAAGATGAAGATTACTGGAAAAATAATATTATGAATTATCTTGGTAAAAATATAGATTCATATAAAAAGATTTTATTAACTAGAGATAAAAAAATTGAAAGAAGTTATTTTAAAAATTTATCAAAAAAACTTGAAGAAAATATCTTCTAATTGAGTGAATATCTATAAACTAAAATGAAAGAATTTTATAGTTATGAAAATAAACGAGTTTTTGTTTTATATAATCCTAAAAAGCTTCTTAATAGGTATTTTTTATCAAATGAAAAATATATAAAAATAATAATAAGAAAAGAAATATTTTTTGGTATTCCAAAATTTATTTTTAAAATTTTATTTAAAAGAGAAGAGATCTTAACTATTTATAAAAAGCTGCCTCAACAGTTTTCTTTAAAGCAAAAATTAATAAATTTATATTCAATATTGCTTTTATCAAGAGGTATATGCAAATATAAAAATTCTATTTTAATTATTGGCGATTATCAAAATTCTTTGAATATGAGTGTTTTACAATTAACTTATTTTGTTGAAAATATAGAATTTTGGATAATTAATCAGGGATCTGGTTCAATGGAGAAAAAACTCAATTTTAGATATCCAAAGACAGTGAGTAAAGTTTTTTTCCCTTATGCAAAAGAATCATTATATGAAGAAAATTTATTATCAAAAGCATCATCA
>CAYNKY010000172.1:0-2849 GCA_964397895.1 uncultured Prochlorococcus sp. | reverse complement strand
AGTACGAATAGCTGTTAATGGAGTTGGAGAATCTTCTTCTCTATTAAGAAATTTATTATAAAATCTTTTTCTTACATGTAAAGCCATTACTAATTCTTCAAGAGATGCATTACCTGCTCTTTCTCCAATTCCATTTATGGTACATTCCAACTGTCTTGCACCATTTGTAACTGCTTCTAGAAAATTAGCAACTGCAAGACCTAGATCATTATGTCCATGAACGGATAAAACCGCTTCATCTATATTTGGGACGTTTTTATTAATATCATAAATTAATTTTCCAAATTCAGTAGGGGTTGAAAAACCCACAGTATCAGGAATATTTATAGTAGTAGCTCCAGCAGCTATAGCAAGTTCAATAACCTCATATAAAAACTCAGAATCACTTCTTGAGGCATCTTCACAGGAAAATTCAATATCGTCAACAAATGATTTTGCATAATTTACCATATCAGGAACTATTGACAAGATATCTTTTCTTGTTTTTTTTAATTTATGTTTAAGATGAATATCACTTGTAGCTATAAAGGTATGAATCCTTTTTTTGGGAGCAGGACTCAATGCTTCAAAACATGCTTTTATATCGTTTTTAGAAGCCCTCGCTAATCCACAGATCGTTGGGCCATTATTTCCGCAAACTACTTCCGCTATTTTATTAACTGCCTTAAAATCTCCCTGACTAGCAAAAGGGAATCCGGCTTCGATAATATCAACGCCTAACCTTGCCAATTGATTCGCTATCGCAAGTTTTTCTTCAAGATTTAAACTGGCCCCAGGAGACTGTTCACCATCTCTTAGGGTGGTGTCAAAGATCAATATTCTTCCTGGATCCTTGGCCATTGGTTTGTAGTTGTTAAATATATATTAATTGAATTAAAAAAAAATTACTAGTTACCAATAATAATGAACATAAAACTCAATTAAGGTAAAGAATAAACAAAATTAGTTAAATTATCTCTATTAAAAATAATTTCTTCACTTAACTAAAGTATTCTTTAAAAATAAATCGACTATTGTAATTAACCAATTTATTAATTTTTAATATTTTAAAATTTCAAAAATGAATGATAGTTATGCCAATAAAAAATATTTAGGTAAACTTGCATTCGTTCTGCATGCTCATCTCCCTTATGTTAGAAAAAACGAAAAAAATTCTTTGGAGGAAGATTGGTTATTTCAGGCAATTCTTGAATGTTATATCCCTCTTTTAAGAGTCTTAGAAGATTCATTAAATAATAATAATGACAACGCAAAAATGACGATTAGTTTATCCCCCACACTACTTTGTCTTCTTAAAAATAATCAATTACAAACAAAATTTCCAGAATGGATAAATACCAGAATTGATTTCCTCAAAGATTTATCCACCGAGCAAAAGAATGCTTCTGAGTTTCTTCTCAGAAATATAAAAGATCAACTTCTTTATTGGGAAGAATGCTCAGGAAATCTAATTAAGAAATTCAAAAAGCTTTCAGAGAAAGGATATTTAGATATTATTACTTGCGCCGCTACTCATGGATATCTTCCAATCCTTCGAGAAAACCCCGAAACTATTTACGGGCAATTAAAAACAGCAATTCGATATCATAAAAATATATTTGATAATAATCCTCTAGGAATTTGGCTTCCTGAATGTGCCTATTATGAGAATCTTGATAAGATTTTGTCTGAATGCGGTTTAAGATATGCAGTACTTGATGGGCATGGAATTCTAAATTCAAAGCCAAGGCCAAGATATGGAGTTTATGCTCCTATATGCTCAAAAAGAGGTGTTGCTTTTTTTGGCAGAGATAGCCAGTCAACTCTTCCTGTATGGTCTTCAAGAGATGGCTTCCCAGGTAATCCTGTTTATCGTGAATTTCATAAAGATCTTGGATGGGAATTACCCTTATCAAAATTGCAAGAGAAAGAGATATCTAGCAATAGACCTCTCGGTCTTAAATTTCATCGAATAACAAATAATTCGTCATCATTAGGAGAAAAAGAATTTTATGATGAAAATTTAGCAATTAAAAAAGTTGAAGAGCATGCTGAGAAATATCTTTTACAAAGAAATGAGCAATTAAAGAATTTGAATAAAACCTCAAATTTCATTCCAATCTTAATAGCTCCATTTGATGCTGAATTATTTGGACATTGGTGGTATGAAGGACCAATCTTTATTAAAAATATATTTAGTAAATCCACAAAATACGCAATCAAATTGACACATCTAAATGAAATCTTATCTCAAAAACCCTCTTTACAAATTTGTGATCCATCTCCATCCAGTTGGGGACAGGGAGGTTATCATAATTATTGGATAAATGATAAGAATGCATGGGTTGTCCCTGAAATTACCAAAGCTGGTTCTACTTTTATTGAAATTAATTCAAAAGAGTACGATGATGAACTATTAAAAAGGACTTTAAAACAAGCTGCAAGAGAATTATTATTATCTGAATCATCTGACTGGAGTTTTATTCTACGGGCAGGAACTACAACTAATTTAGCTAAAGAAAGAATTGAAAGACATCTGTCTAGATTTTGGGTATTAATTAATAGTGTTAAAGATAATCAAAATATTAATTTTAAATTCCTTCAACAAATAGAAGAAGAAGATAAAATTTTCCCAGAAATTGAGCTTGATGATTGGTTGAAAAATAATTAAGAATTTCTTTTTCCAATCTATTTCTTCTTTAATTGCTGCTGCTGTTCTCTCTGTATTTTCTTCAGTCTTTCGTATTCAACGTGTAGAACACCTAAACGCCAAGCACCTGTTAATCCTTTTATTCCCTTTAATCCTTTTGCCCCTTCAGTTAATAGTTTTATATCTGAAAGTGAATGAGATTTCATTTCCAAAAACTCTT
>CAYNKY010000171.1:0-2910 GCA_964397895.1 uncultured Prochlorococcus sp. | reverse complement strand
CCTTCATTAGATTTTTGAATAAACATTTTCAACATTTGTTCAGCAGCATCAAAATCTGCGATAACGCCATCTTTTAGTGGCCTAACTGCGCGGATATTTCCAGGGGTTCGTCCAAGCATTAATTTCGCATCTGCTCCAACTGCAAGAGGGACCCCTTCTTCTAAGTCCATAGCCACAACTGATGGTTCTTGCAAAACTACTCCTTTCCCAGAAACATGAATAAGTGTATTTGCTGTCCCAAGATCAATTCCGATATCTCTTGAAAATTTAAATCGATTAAAGATCACTGTAATTTTGATTTTTATATATAAATAATAGAGTAATTTTTAAATAAGCCTAGAAATTTATGAATTAAGTTATGAAGAGCTAGCAAAACTTCAAGCAAAATCTTTGATAGTGTGTAGTATTAAAAAAAAAAGAATTATGGAAATCAACACAGTTAATTTAGTTGGCCGAGCGGGGAAAGAACCTGATGTGAAATATTTTGAATCAGGAAGTATAGTCGCTAATTTTACACTTGCAGTAAACAGAAGAAGTAGAGATGAAGAACCTGATTGGTTTAACCTAGAAATATGGGGAAAGCAAGCTCAGGTTGCAGCAGATTATGTCAAAAAAGGCTCTCTAATAGGTATTACTGGAAGTTTAAAAATCGATACATGGAAAGATAAAAATTCAGGAGAAGACAGACATAAGCCTGTTATTAGAGTTGAAAGGCTAAATTTATTAGGCTCTAGAAAAGACAATGAAACTAATTCAAAGTATTCGCATGCAAATATAGAATCCAATGAGGTTCCTTTTTAGTCTCTAGTTCTTAAATTTTTTCTTAAAAATCTTATTAATACAAATAATATAAATATTGCAAATATTGGCTTCAGTATGATTTTAAAGTTATCAATGTATAAACCTATATTTTCATAATTTTCCCCGAATAAATATCCCGCCGAAGTTAAAAAAATGACCCATATTAAACTTCCTAAACTGCTCCAAATTAAAAATTTATTTATTGGCATAAGCTCAATACCTGCTGGAACAGAAATAAGTGTTCTGATCCCCGGTATTAATCTTCCCCAAAATACAAGTGATACTCCAAACTTATCAAACCATAAACGACTTTTATCTAAATCTTCAACAGAAATTCCCACAAATTTGCCTTTTTTATCAATGAATTGAGATAATTTCTTTTCATTTAGTAGCTTGCCTAAAAAATACCAAGGCAATGCTCCAATAACAGTACCAATCAAGCCAGAAAAAACTAATATATAAAAATTTAAACTTCCTTGATATACATAAAATCCACCAAGAGGCATAATAATCTCTGAGGGAATTGGTGGAATAAGGTTCTCAAGAAACATTGCGAAGCAAATTACAAAATATGCAACGGATGGATTAGTTTCGACTGTTTTTGTTATTAAATCTGGTAGAGATGTAATTATGTTTAAAAATAGAAAACTCAAATTTAGTATCTATATAATTCTGGTTTATATGGGCCATCAACTGACACATTTATATAATCTGCTTGCTCTTGTGTAAGGGTAGTTAGTTTCGCACCAATCTTATCTAAATGCAATCTTGCAACCATTTCATCTAAATGCTTTGGTAGAACATAAACCTGATTTAAGTAATCATTACTTTTAGAGAATAATTCTATTTGAGCAAGAACTTGGTTAGTAAATGAATTACTCATAACAAAACTTGGATGACCAGTCGCACAGCCTAAATTAACTAATCTACCTTCAGCTAAAAGAATAATTTTGTTACCATTTGGCAAAGTAATATGATCGACTTGCGGCTTAATATTTTCCCAATCATATTTTTTAATTGAAGCAACATCTATTTCATTATCAAAATGTCCAATATTACATACTATTGCTTCGTTTTTCATCTTAATTAGATGATCATGTCTAATTACCTTGTAATTTCCAGTAGCAGTTACAAAAATATCAATATCTTCAACGACTTCGTCTAGGGTAACAACGCTAAATCCTTCCATCGCGGCTTGTAAAGCACAAATTGGATCAACTTCAGCTATTTTTACAATCGCTCCTAAACCTCTCAATGATTGTGCAGAACCTTTACCAACATCTCCGAATCCAATAACTAAAGCCACCTTACCAGCAATCATTACATCAGTAGCTCTTTTAATACTATCCACTAAAGATTCCCTACATCCGTACAAATTATCAAATTTGCTTTTAGTTACAGAATCATTCACATTGATTGCAGGAAATGGTAATAAACCCTCTTTTTGTAGTTGATAAAGTCTAGCAACACCTGTTGTTGTTTCTTCAGTTACTCCAATTATTCCATTTTTAATTCTTGAATAAAATTCACCATCTTCTTTTAATTTATTTTTAATTGAATTGAATAGTGCGATCTCCTCCTCATTACTAGGATGATCTAATACCGATAAATCCTTTTCAGCTTTACTACCCAGAATTAGTAGTCCCGTTGCATCTCCACCATCATCAAGAATCATATTTGGAGCATCATTACCCCAATCAAGAATAAAGTGTGTATACTGCCAATACTCTTCTAAAGTTTCACCTTTTTTTGCATAAACTGGTATATTTCTTTTTGCGATAGCTGCAGCTGCATGATCTTGGGTCGAGAATATATTACATGAAGCCCATTTAACTTGTGCTCCCAAATCAACTAAGGTTTCAATTAAAACCGCAGTTTGAATTGTCATATGAAGACTTCCAGCTATTTTGGCTCCAAGTAGAGGTTTAGTAGATTGATATTTATTTCTTAATGCTATTAATCCAGGCATTTCTGTCTCTGCGATGTTTAACTCTTTTCGGCCAAAATCAGCAAGAGCAATATCAGCTATTACATAATTTGGAATTATAGTTTTGTTAGAATTAGCAATTACCATTTAAAAATTTAATTATCTACTAAACTATAAATGAT
>CAYNKY010000170.1:0-2912 GCA_964397895.1 uncultured Prochlorococcus sp. | reverse complement strand
GACCTCATAACCTAAACCCTTTGGATGAATGGATACAGAGTATCTATAAGAGTTTTATGTCAAAAATGAATAAGGGTTTACACAAAGTCATATGTGAAGAACGATCCTTGATTTTTTGTGATCAAGTTAAGATTATCTCAGACACGATCAAAGGTTCTTTTTCCTTGAACAATTTAACTAGTTGCCAATCTGACTGCAGTAACAAAATTAATTCCAGGGATAGTAAGCGCAATTGTAATTTTCGATTCACATTAAAAGTTTATTAATGCTTTAGTGATTTAAATGACAAAATTGCAGAGAATATCACGAAAAAATAATTTCAGATGTTAACCAAGCAATATTTGTCTAAATTGATCTTAGATTTTCCAATTAAGTCATAGAAGGAAAACATTCCCTATCTAAATTGCAAACATTTCTTTGGGAAAGTGCTGACATTCTTAGAGGGACTTTAGATGCTTCGGAATTTAAAGATTATATATTTGGAATCTTTTTCATAAAACACCTCTCTGATTCTTTTGATGAAGAGAAGGAAAAAATTATTAAGTCTTTTACTAAAAATAATAAAACCTTAGTCGAAGCAAAAAAATTAGCAAACAATCCTAGTCTTTATAAAAATAATTTTTATATTCCTGAAAATGCACAATGGAATAATTTAAAAAATTTGAGACATGATATTGGAATTTATTTAAACGAAGCAAATAAATCAATCGAAAAATATAATCCAAATCTTGACGAGGTTTTAACATCCATTGATTTTGATTCCAAAGATAAACTAAGTGATTTAAAACTAGCGGACCTAATTTCTCATTTTTCTATTATGAGATTAAGGACATCAGATTTTGATAATTCTGATTTATTAGGAATTGCCTATGAATACCTTATTCAAATGTTCGTTGAATCTGCAGGTAAAAGAGGAGGAGAATTTTATACTCCCAGAACGATAGTTGAATTACTCATAAAATTACTAAAACCAAAAGAGGGAATGGAAATATATGACCCAGTATGCGGTTCAGGAGGAATGTTTACTGCTGCAAGAAATTATTTAAAGATAAATGGGGAAGATCCAGATAAACTTTTGATTGCGGGTCAAGAACTTAATCAAAGTACTTGGACAATGTGCAAATTAAACATGTTTTTTCATGGAGTTAGTGAAGCAAATATCAAAAAAGGGGATACATTAATAAATCCTCAACATTTAGAAAACGGACAGATTAAACAATTTGACAGAGTAATCGCTAATCCACCTTTTTCATTAGGAAATTGGGGTCGGGATGTTGCTCAAAACGATATTTTCGGAAGATATAAATTTGGCATACCACCAAAAGGTTCTGGGGATTTAGCATTTGTTCAACACATGATTGCATCTTTAAATGAAACAGGAATTATGGTCGTTCTTGTTCCAAATGGAGTTCTTTTTAGAGGTGCTTCAGAAGGAGAAATTAGACAAGGAATTCTAAAGAGAGATCTAATTGAAGCAGTAATTGCATTACCTCAAGGTTTATTTGATTGGACTGGGGTGCCTGCCTCAATTTTGATAATTAATAAGAAAAAAAGTATTGAAAGAAAATGCAAAGTGCTTTTTATTGATGGAAGTCAGGGATTCGAAAAAGGTAAATATAAAAACTACCTGAGAGAAGAGGATATTAAATTAATCTTAGATAGTTTTGAAAACTTTGAAGAAGAAGAATTCTATTCAAAAATTGTCACAATCGATTCTTTAGAAAAAAATAATTTCAATCTAAGCGTTAAAAGGTACGTGAACGCATCTCCAGAAAATAAACAAATTAATCGTTTACTTGGGCAATATAAAAACTACAAGAGTATTGCATTAAATGAATTGATTCTTGAAAGGAATTTATGCAGGCATGGAGGACATTTTGAAGAGAAGGATAATGCAATATATGTGCCCAAAATTCCCACAAAAAGTTCCGTTATTCAAGCAAAAGACTTAGAAGTATCTCATCAATTTGCATTTCAACTTGTCTTAAAACCAGAAAAAATTATCAACAAGTATCTATCAGTATTTCTCAGATCTAAACTTGGTAAATTAATGCTTTCAAATCTTTGTAATTACTATGTTGTTAAAGAAATAAGATGGGAAGGATTTCTAGATGAAATGGTCATTCCAGTACCATTTATTGCAGATCAAAGAAAAATAATTAAGACTAGTGAACGTTTAAATAATTTAAAAGAAAAAATAGAGGAATTAGAAAATAATTATGCTGTAAGTCCTATAAGTACAAGTAATGTTCTTGAACAAATTGATGGAATGTTAGAAGCAGTTGGAGGTCTAACAGATGCTGAAAAAATTATAAACCTAATTCAAAAGGGCGAATCTGGAACACTGGAGTTTAAGTCTACTTTTAGTGTATGTATGAAAGGATTGGTAGATAAAAAGATTATTGAACTTGCTTGTTTGAAAACTATTGCTGCTTTTTTAAATAGTAATGGAGGACATCTTTTAATTGGAGTCAGCGATGAAGGTAATATTATTGGTCTAGAGAGAGATTTGAAACTAAAACAAAATAAAAAAGATAAATTCTTATTGTATTTTAAGAATCAAATAAAAACTAAAATTGGCGAACAATTTTATCCATTTATAAACTCTGAGATGGTAAAAATTGATAATAAAGACGTACTTATGATTGAATGTAAACGATCAAAAACAGCATGTTTTATTGATTCTAAAGATTTTTACGTTAGAACTAATCCTGCCACCGATAAACTTGAAGGTGTAAAACTAGTAAACTATATAAATAATCACTTCAAGGATAAAGTTTAACTTTTTTTGGAGAAATTTATTTTTATAAGATTCTCCTACAATCGAGATTTTTACTCTGAGACAAATCTATATAACGGACTTTTGCAATTATTTTCATTTAATTTTCTCCTCAAAATCTTTGAATGATGAT
>CAYNKY010000169.1:0-2928 GCA_964397895.1 uncultured Prochlorococcus sp. | reverse complement strand
AACAAATTCTTTAAGTCTATTTTGTATTTTAAGATCCACCTCAGGAAGATTATCTTTTAAGCTAGTCGTTAAATCTTCTATGGCAAATCCAGACTTAGTTGAGTTAAGTACTCTCAATCTTCTATTAGGGTCCTGAGGATCCCATTCGGCAACAAGCTCAATCATTTCATCATGTAGACGAGATGCTCCATGACCATAAAGTGAAAGTCTTGCTAATAAAATAATTTTTGCAGTATCATCACGAGTCCCAAGTACCGCTGCTTTACTCAAATTATTTGTTTGAAATCCACGTACTAAAAATCGACTTAGTAACCTTTGAACTAATGGATGCTCCAAATGTAAATGCACTGTTCCTGAATCAAGTGTTTCAGGATCTTTAAACACCACTGGTTGTGGACAAGTTTCTTTTCTCCATTGCCAGATTTTTTGACCAGGTTTGCGTGAAGGTCTTAAATAATCAAGAACATCTCCCCAAGACTGCTCGCCTCCAGGGAGACTATTTGCATCAGGAAAAATCCACTCTGCTCTTTCAATATCTTCATAATTTCTTGAAAAATCTTTCAACCGTATTTGTGGAGGACTATTAATTTCTAAAGCATTTATTTTGAGACTAGTGTTTAAAGCATCTCTAAACAAGTCACTTCTAAAATTTAACCATTTTTCTGATTTAATCAATGCTTTTTCAAGTCTTGATATTTGATCCTTCAGAGCCTCCTCTCTTTCACGACTATTATCTTCTAACTCTACTTTTATCAATTCTTGGCTACGTTTAATAGCTTCCTCTTCATCAACCCCTTGAATTTGAGAAATTGTTTCCCCAATAGAAGTAGGATTTATCCCTTTATTTAAAAGCTCATTTAAACGATTAACTACTACAGGAGGGAGAGTTCCAAGGCTATTTCTAATCTCTTCCGTTTTTTTTACAAGAACATCAAGTACTTTATCTTCTTCTCTATCTGCAATAACAAAATAATGACACCGAACTACTTTTGCACGCTGCAAAGTTCTATCAATACGACCATTCCTTTGCTCCATACGACTTGGATTCCATGGAACATCAAAATGAAAAAGATATCTACAATGGTTTTGTAAATTAACACCTTCTCGAGCTGCATCAGTAGCTATGAGAATTCTTAGTGGATTATCAACCGGATTACTATTAAAACTACTCTTAAGAAATTCTCTTTTTTCATCTCCAATTCCACCATGAAAAGTTGCAATTCTTTTTTCTTCAAGATCACTATCAGCTATCAACGACCTTATTTGACTTTCTAACCAATGTTTTGTTGCAGCATATTCTGTAAAAATTAATAATCGTTCGTTATTCCATTTTGCTCCTTTCTCACCCAAAGAAGGACAGAGATTATTTTTAATCCATTTTTTTAAATAACTTATTCTCTCATCATTTTTATATCGGGCATTAGAACTTATATTATTCATTTGTTCTAAAAGCTCCCATTCTTCTTTGCATATCCCTTGTCCAGTTGTTTTCATGGCAATTTGATGTTGATGAGCAGCCTCTTCTTCAACTTGTAATTCATCTGAATCTGCACGATCATCATCACCATTTATTCCTCCTCTTAATAGGTCTAATTGATCAAGGTTTTTAGCAATTCTTATTTCTTCTTCTATCTCTTTTTTATTTAAAGTATTAATGTGAACATTCAAGGTTCTATGAAATGCTTCAACAGAACTCAATAAGCGTTTCTGCAAATTACCAATGACTAATAATTCAGCAGCTTTCTGTTTTACAGTTGCTTTCTTAAGACGCTCTTCTCTTTTTTCTTTATAGTTTTTTAGAAGAGAAGCCAATACGAGTTCAGGTGAATTTTTTTGTAATCCTTCAATTACTATTGGGACAACAATCCTTTTTGGCAAATCAACTCCAATTTTTCTCAAATCTTCTTTTAATCTTCTTACTAAAATTGGATCTAAATCAGTTTTGTTACGTACAGGAACTCCTCTACAAAATCTGGAAGGGTCCAGTATTTCTAATAGTGCTGAGAAACTATTACTATGACCATTATGAGGGGTAGCCGACAAAAAAAGTTTATGTTCAAATCGCCAAGCTAAATCTCTTATTGATCTAGTAAGTTTTGAATCAATAGCATATTTTGAAGAGCTTGCTGGTGCAGCATTATGTGCCTCATCAAGAATAAGCATAGTTTTTAAACCATCTCCTAACCAATCTCGTAAAGAACTAGCATATTCTTCATTACGAACTAGAGACTGACTAAGAATAAATCTTGTATGAGTTGACCATGGATTTATTCCCCACCCTCTTTCACGTCTCATTCTAGAAATATATGTTCTGTCCATAACTTCAAATTCCAGGCCAAAACGAGACTCCATTTCACCTTTCCATTGAAGGACAACAGATGGAGGAGCAATTACTATAATTCTCTGTAATTTTTGTCTTAAAAGAAGTTCTCTTAAAATCAATCCAGCTTCAATGGTTTTTCCTAAACCAACATCATCTGCTATAAAAAGACTCACTCTGGGCATTCTAAGAGCTTTTCTTAATGGTTCTAATTGATATGGTTTTACATCTATACC
Organism: uncultured Prochlorococcus sp.; assembly: GCA_964397895.1. Taxonomy (GTDB): domain Bacteria; phylum Cyanobacteriota; class Cyanobacteriia; order PCC-6307; family Cyanobiaceae; genus Prochlorococcus_A. Next base: position 372 of record CAYNKY010000169.1, on the reverse strand, counting down.
GGCGCGAAGTGGGGCTTGAAAAAGATTTGGATCTGTTGCAGTTACACAATTCCATTTCAAGGTATTTAAGTAACTTGAAAAAATTTTAGGATCATCAAACCCTTTATTACCAATAGTATCCCAAGTACTATCGCCGATAACACGAGCATCAACTTCCCTTTCCCAGAAAACCTCAGTTATTTTTCCATTCGCATCATCATCTAAGCAAGCTAGCTTGACAATAGTATCTCCAATTTCTGAAGAGGCTAGTTCTACTTTTTCAACCAAATGCCTATGAGATCGACATTCGACAACGCTTCCAACTTTTAATTCTGGCCTTTTATGAGACGTCATTAATGGTACATAAAATGAATAAAATAACCTTAAAAGAAG
>CAYNKY010000168.1:0-2949 GCA_964397895.1 uncultured Prochlorococcus sp. | reverse complement strand
ATGACGTTAATTTAGCAGCAAGATATTGTGATCGAATTGCTATTTTGAAAGAAGGTAAATTAATAGATATAAATATTCCTGAAAAAGTTTTAAACAAAGAAAATTTCAAGAAAGGATTTGAAATAGATTCTCATATTGTTGATACACCTGTAGGCATACAAATATTTCCTGTTAGTAAAATATGACATTTCTTTTTTCAAAAAAATGCAGAATTGATATTAATATAAAAAATGATGCATTTTACTGTAAATAATTATCTATTCAATATTACATAAACAAGAAGAGTATTATTTATTACAGTTAAATGAAAATAAAATTACATTTTTTAAAAGCGTATTTCATAAAAAAAAATAATATTAATACATTAACTCAAATGTGTGAGGTAAAAATTGAAACTTTTTCAGAAGCTTCTGTTGACATCAGTAGCAACATCTTTAGTTGCTCCCGTTATAGCTCAAGATACTCTAAAAATTACTGTAACTGGAACAAGAAGCGAGAGGGCCGTAGAGGATATACCAGCCTCAATAAAGGTTTTTGATCTTGATGACTTAAGAGACCAAGGGAATACTGATCTTAAATCAATTACTCGTTACGAACCAGGTATATCTGTATTTGACCCTAGAGATAGTGGTAATTATCGTGGTACGACATCTACTGGTAATTTAAATATTAGGGGTATGCGTAAAAATAGAGTTCTTGCTATTCAAGATGGTATTAGATTGCCCGCAGGTTTTTATGCAACAGGTGTATATGATTACAGTAATTTTAATACAGTAGATTATTTTTCATTAAAGACAATTGATGTACTTAAAGGACCAGCTTCTAGCCTTTATGGAAGTGATGCATTAGGTGGTGTTCTTTCTTATAATACGCTGACAGTTGATGACTTGTTAGAAGAAGGCGAAACAATTAAGTATGAGCTTCCATTTAAGTTTAATGGTGCTAATAATTCAATCAGTGGATCTGGAAGAGTCGCCTATAGAGATGAAGATACTGGATTATCTTTCCTTGCTATTGTAAGTGGATCAAGCGCAGAAAACACCAAACCCAATGGGTCCTCTGATGAATATATCAACGATGCAGATATAACAAGTAAATCTGCTTTATTAAATGTAAATAAGCAAATTGATCCTTCAAATAAAATAGGATTTACAATTGATACATATACAAAAGATAGAGAAATAGCAAGATCTTCAGGTAATTTGTCAAAAGCGTTTATAAATTATACAAAACAAGAAACCGATGTTGAACAAGATAAGAATAGATATATTTTTACATGGGATTATGATGCTATAGATAAAACAAAATTTGTTGATAATCTAAAAGCTAAAATTTATTATCAAGATTTTGAAACCAGAGACAATTGGGATGAAATTCAAGATTTTACTTTTTTTGCAAGAGATGTTTATTCAAGATATAAGCTTATAGATGATTCATATGGTCTTGATCTTCAACTAGGATCAAATATTAATAATCATAAATTAACTTATGGTGTTGATTATTCATTTACTTCAAATGAATACCATCAAGATAAATTTACAGTTACAAATGGTGTTACCGAACATGTTTATCGCGGTACTAACTATCCAATTAAAAGGAGTCCTGACACCGATACTCAACGATTAGGTATCTACTTACAAGATGAAATTGTTTCTGGCAAAACAGAATATATATATGGTTTAAGATTAGATAATTACCAACTGAATGCATCTCCTGATTCTACATATCTAAATTATTGCAAAAAAGGTAGCGAACCATGTCCTGTCGCGGACTTAGACACAACTTCATTAACACCTAAGATTGCTGCTACCCGTGAAATTACGGATGCACTTAAAGTATATGGGCAATATTCAAGAGGATTCAGAGCTCCAAGTTGGTGGGAAATGCAAGCATCTCAAACTAATTTATCTGTTGATGAGCCTTATCAAGTTCAACCTAATCCAGATCTTAAGCCTGAAACCAGTGACAGCTTTGAGATTGGTTTAAAAGGAGATTATGAGAAATTTAACTTTGGATTAACAGCATTTTTTAATACTTATGATGATTTTATTAAATCTGGCGTCAAACAACCTTCAGAAGATATCGAAGATGAAAACGGTGTGATAATCAAAGATGTTAATGTAACTACTACTGACAATGTCGAGGGAGCAGAAATATGGGGAATTGAATATAAAAGTGAATATAACTTCACTCCTGAAACTGGAGGTTTTAGCGTAATAGCTTCCGCAGCTTATCAAAAAGGTACAGATAAAACAAACAATAAAGACCTTGGTAATATCGATCCTTTTAAAGTTGTTTCAGGATTGAGATACACGAGCTCCGATGAGAGAGTTACTACTGAATTAATAGGTACTTATGTAGGGAAAGCTGTTGGAACTGATTATGGTACAAGATCCGCTTATGATCCTGCATCCTATTATACTGTGGACCTACTGTCGAAATATAAATATAATGATCAATTATCTTTCGCAGTAGGAATTAATAATATATTCAACGAAAAGTATTATCAATATCAAAATGTTCCATATAATGTTAGTTCAACTAAAATCGAACAATATTTAGAGGCTGGAACAAGCGTTCAAGCGCAATTTAAATTCACTTTCTAGATTATATCTCCTAAAAATATCCTTAAAACAATCGTTACTTAAATTCAATTAAGTAACGATTATCCAAATATTAATTAATTCTATAAATGAGCACAGGAAAACTTTTCTTAATATTTTTATCTTTCTTTTTATCGAATGTAATTTTAACAAATCCAATAAAATCATCAAAGGTTAATTCTGAAGATAATAATAAAATTACTAGAGTTGTAGCCTTAACATCACTAAGTGCTGATTTAGTGAATTATATATCTAATGAATCTTTGATTGGTATTCCTGGATCTAACTTACTAAAAAATAATAATGATTTTTCAAATAAGACAATAGTTTCAAGTGGTCGAATGCC
>CAYNKY010000167.1:0-2960 GCA_964397895.1 uncultured Prochlorococcus sp. | reverse complement strand
TTTTTACATCAATTTTAGTCCATGCAGATTTAAATCATTTATTAAGTAATATTGGCGGAATTATTATCACCAGATATTTTTTGATCAATCTTGGAATTCAAAGTAAATTTTTTTTTATTAATTTTATATATATTTGTTCTTTTTTAAATTTTTTAATTATTTGGGTTTATGAAAAAATACTATCATATTTCTTTGATATCCTTCCAAATTATGCTTCTTTAGGATTTAGTGGAATAATTTATGCTTTATTAGGATTCTTACTTTTATCCTCTTTTTATGGAAAAAGTTATTTTTTAGGCAACAAAATTGGATTGAAATCCAATTATCAAACTCACAAAATGTCAAAAATTATATGTTTAGTTGGGCTGATTTTTTCTGTATTACCAGGAGTTAGTTTGCTTGGACACCTAAGTGGATTTATTTCTGGATGTTTTTTATTCTTAATCTAAATTTAATTGAAAGTAGAATGATGAAAACTAGTGCTAAATAATCTATTAATGTATATCTTCCATTTTTTATTAATTTATAAAGCATTAAATATTTTTAATGTAATATTTTAGAATATGAATAAGTTTTTTTTGACATTCTTAGAAGTTCTTTTTTTTATGTAAATTCTTAATTTATTAAATATAAATGCCTTACACTATTTTTTAACTTCTCGAATATTTATAAAATTTCTTCTAATTGGCTTATATTTTTCTTACTTTCTTTTAATAAACCTTTAATAGTGTTTGAACCAAAAATTTTAATTTTTTTAAATTTTTTCTTTTCCTTTATTGCAATTTCAAATAATTCTTTAAGTTTATTTGTATTATTTGGCTCAATATTTAATAAGTTTTTATATTCAATTTTTTTAAGAAGTTCGATTATTTCATAATCATCAAATGATAGGTTGATTATATTTTTTCCTAAAGCAATATAATCAAAAATTTTAGTTGTAATTTCACCTTTAATCGTTTTGTCAGATTCTCCTCTTAAGCATGAAATTATAGAAATAGCTATATCACTTCTCGCTAAAACTTTTATTGCTCTTTCTTTACTGATGAATCGATGATTTTTGAGATTATTTTTTATTTTATATTGTTCGAAAATAAAATCTACGTATCTCCAACTAGAACCACAATAATCTAGAATTATTTTTTTTCTTAAAATTGGATCTAAGTTACTTATTGCAACACATATACTATCTAAAGTTTGATAATGATAAAGAGTTCCCGTAAGAGATAATCTTAAAATACCTTTATTTACATTAATGTTATTTGATAAACTTCTCAAATAATTAATATATTTTTTATCAGGTAAATTATAAATTACGATTTTAGCTTTTGTTTCTAAAATACCACCTAAAGTTGAATTAGAGACAGATATAATATATTTTGCTTTTTTATTTACTGTTGATTCAATTATTTTTGGTACTATCTTAAAAATTGATTTAGATCTATATCTTGCAGGGTTATTTGACCAAGCATCTCTGTAGTCTAATAAGTATGGAATTTTAAATTTAGTTTTTAATTCATAACATAAATAGAATGGAATAAATGGACTTCCACTCGAAATTATAAGATCAGGCTTTCCGCTTTTTTTAATTTCTTTAAAAACTGAATTTTTTAATTGCCAGTACCATAGCCAACCAGAATCTCCAACAATTTTAGAAATTATTTTTGGAAAAATATTACTTTTAGTTATTTTATTAACATCATTATAGTTTCTAAAAATATAATCTTTGCAGAAGATTTCACTATTAATTATTTCAATTTTATTTTTTTTTGAAACTCTATTTGCACTAATATTTGTTGTAAATATTTTTAATTTATGTTTTTTAGAAAGATATCTTGAAAATCTTTTTACTCTCTGAGATGCTATAAAATTTTCTTGGTTAAAGTATAAAGAAATTATCCATATTTCCATTTATTAAATTATTAATTGTTTTTATTTTAACAAATTCTAAAATTTAAAAAAAAAAAGTTTTTTTATGTTTATGACAATTTTGTATAGTTATAGTATTGAATCATAATTAATTATTAAATGTGTGGAATATTTGGAATTATCCCCTATGAGAAAGTTAAACCATCAACTCTAAAAAAATTAGTAAAACAATCGATGAACAGGGGAATAGATTCAAGCGGGATTTATCTAATTAAAAATGGTAAGCATTATATTAATAGAGCTAGTTACTCTTTAGATAAATTAATAAAGCAAACAGATTTTAATGGTTGTTCTTTTATAGCTTGTCATAGTAGGTTAATCACAAATAGTGTTAATGATAATCAACCTATCAATAGAGATTCAATAATTGCATTACATAATGGAATTATTGTGAACCATAATGCAATTTGGAAAAAAATTAATAGCAAACCTAAATATAAAATAGATTCAGAAATAATCCCATCATTATTTTCTTATTTTTTAAAGAATAATACTAATTTAAAAGATATACCTCATAAGATTTTTCAAATATGTGAAGGCAGTATTTCTTGTGCAGTAATAATTAAAGAAATTGGAAAACTTGTTTTACTATCTAATACAGGAAGTCTATATATTGGAGATAATAATAAAGACTATTTTTTTGCCTCAGAAAAGTATTCTTTAGATTTAATAAATTGTCAAAATATTAAACAAATAAAAAATCAATATCAGATATTTGACTTAAAACCTAATTCAATAAATCTAATAGAAAGATCTTATGATTTTCAAAGAACAAATTATGTTCCTTCTTTGAATTTATATAGTAATGAATCATCTTTTCTTAAATATCAAAAACCAAATTTAATTAGATGTAAAAAATGCATATTGCCTGAGACAATGCCATTTATAAAATTTGATAACTCTGGGATATGTAATTATTGTAGAAATTATAAATTAAGAAATAATCCCAAACCATTAAGTGATTTAATTCAAATTTTACAGCCTTATAGAAATACTTTAATGAATGATTGTATAATTCCTTTCTCCGGAGGAAG
>CAYNKY010000166.1:0-2981 GCA_964397895.1 uncultured Prochlorococcus sp. | reverse complement strand
AAGCAAAGAAACATGTAAGTAATAAGTAAATGTTTCTAGCAAAGTCATTGCTGTAACTGGAATGGAATAGAAGAAACATTAGTAATCAAGAATTATATCTGAAACTAAATCTGCCCCTGCTTCAGTTAATGCTAATGCTCTTCTTCTGGGTGCAAACATTCTTAACTGTTCATTTTCCATTTCAACAACAAGACCAGCTGCAGTAAATTCTTTAATTTTTCTATTTATAGTTACATAATTATTTTCTTCTGATTTAGATAAATCTTTTTTAATTTGTGCAGAAGATTTGCAAAGTTTAGCTTCTTTCATTAGTTCAATAATTGAACATGCTGCTTCACCTTCAGTATGTTTTTTGTACATCACATGAAGTATTGATTCAAAACATTTTGGAACTTTTTTAAGTTGGTTATTAATTTTTTCTTTTTTATCTTCTTGTAACTGTCTTTCTTGTAGATCATCAAAACTACAAACAACATTAAAACTATTATCATTCTGAAGTGTTGCCACTAAATCAAAATCATTACCGCTTCTAGCTTCTCTAACTATTCTTCTTTCCCTTTTGGACTTAAGAAGTTTATTAGTATCTTTATCACTTAGGTAATGAACAGTCAGTATTGTATTTGCTGCACCAGCGATAGCAGTATTACCTGATAAAGCATCTGTACCTGTAGCAGCATTATCTTTATTGCAATGATGTAAGAGTATAAAAGTACCCCCAGCTTCTGTAATTGCCTGTTTTAAGTCATAAAGAATAACACCAGTTGCTGCATCATTTTCTTTTAAACCAGTACTTCTTGTAATTGATCTGAAGCTATCTTTAATTACTATTGGATTCTCATAGTATTTGATATCAAGAAGTAATTTATTTAATTCACTTTCTGTATATCTAAACTTCTTAGACCAGTACAGATTTGGATGCTCATAGATACCAGCAGCCTTCATCATCTGCCCACTATCTGCATCACTTTGGTCATCTGTAATCAGAATTACATTTGATAGCCCTGCAGGTTTAATACCTAAAAATTCTTCACCTGTTAATAAACACCTTGCAAGTCCAATAGCTAAACGTGTCTTACCTACTTTTGGTCTTCCCCCGATAATTGTTAAATCATTTGCTGGTATTCGATCTTCTATTAACCAATTAAATTCTGGTAACCCTTCAGCAACTCTTTCAGCTGCATTAATTGATCTATAAACATTACCAGCCAATTCATCCTGAGCAGTCATAATCATTTGATTTAACTGACTATCTTTAATCACATGGTTAAGATTTAACTTTTTTAAAACGTCTCTTAAATAAGCAAATCTAGTAATACTATTTCTATGATTTTTTACTGTTCTTTTGGTGTATTTTTCAAAAAAGTTTTTCCTGTAGGGAAGTGATCTGTTAGATAAATGATTATCACTTTTTTTATTCTCAGCAGTCTTAGGTGGTTGCCAGTGACCCTTATCAAAACAATATTTTGCAATAGCTCTTTTAACTGAACTTTTACTTAGTTCACCACATGTAAAACCAGCATCACCATAAGGTCTAAAATGCCTTGCTAAGGCTCTTTCTAGGTTGCCTTCATAAAGATTACTATTACTGCAAAACTCTTTATACAGCTGCTCTACATGCCCTTCTCTGACTTGATAACCTAAGTCTTCCAGCTGTAGTCTTGCTGCCTGTAAAGTTTCAGATAAACTAAAACATTTGTTGTATCGGTTGCCCAGTTTTTCACCACTTTGAACACCTGATTTAATTAAATTTTTAGTTGTGTTTGATAAAGCAACAGTAATTGGTAATTTAATTTTTAATTGGTCTGGTTTTGGGTATTTTGATTCTTCAATAGGGTCAACATCAGGTCTCCATAATTCACCCCTTCCATCACCTACATTACTTTTAGGTTTAACTTCTTCTGTACAGTCAATAAGCTTTTTATAAGAATAGATATTACCTGTTTCATAAACTATTTTTGCCCTTCTGCCCCCTGTTGGATGACGTGCACCAGCAAGTCGTGTTGGTTGATGGCAAGAGTGCATAGAAGAATCAGTTTTAAAACCGCAGTATTGGTAAATAGTCTCTGATACTCTTGCTCTTAAGTTGGTCATTTCATCAGCAGTTATATAGTCATCAAGTAAATACCAGACATGTAAACTTCTGTTTCCGCTATCGAGTACCGCTGTTGGATCAGGTAACCCTGCTATTTCCCAGCTGCACCATTGACTTTCAATATCTTCATCATCAATTTCATAAACTACTAATTTTGATTTTTTAATTTCATTTCTAGTAGTTGTACATGTGCCTTCAGGTGATGAAATAAAACCAGCGTTGGGGGTTTCTGGTTTAAGTAAATCTTTTTGCAAGGAATGAAAAAGCCCTGCTCTTCCATTCTTTGCAGCATTTCTTGTTACTTCATTCCAGTCATAATCTTTGTCAAAATGCCTTTTGGGATGAAAAGAGTTGTATTCACCATAAGCACATAAAATTATCGGGTCATTGTCTCCATAGCCCAATAACCGCAGATGCTTATTAGCTTCTGCAGTATCAATCAAAACTTCATTATCAGGTATAGAAACAGCTGCTACCACTTCTTACAGTTCCCCTTGATATTGTCTAAAAACTGCTTCTGCTTAAGTTGATAAGCTTCATTTGATTCAGCATTTAATACTGCTATCGAATAAACACTACTTAGAAGTTTTGAGTTAGGTTTAAAACATGCAAGAGCAGCTAAAAAAATACTTCTTTTAGTACCGTATAACTTCCATCTATAATCAAACATTCTTTCACTTACAGCTTCTCTCACTTCAGAAGGTAAGTTTACAAATCTAATTCTTAATTGATCTGGTTCAGAAAATTTAGTATTACATTTTTCTAGCTCTTCATATTCTCTAATCCAGCTGTAAAAAGGTTTCCTATACTCTTCATCAGTAATATAGTGATCTGCAAAAATGCCTTCAGGGGGTAGGCAAGGTTTCAGATTAAATACATCAGCTGGAAA
>CAYNKY010000165.1:0-3056 GCA_964397895.1 uncultured Prochlorococcus sp. | reverse complement strand
AACTAGTTTTACTCCCAAAAAGATGAGAAAAATCAGTTATTGAACTTACATCCCAGGTATTAATATCTCCATAAGTTCCTCTTGCATCTACTTCATCATTTATCCATCCCTCAACAGCAGTATCTAAGCCGTTTCTTCCGGTAAAAAGATAGGACATAGAAGAATCATTTCCATGATCATCGTCTAATTCAGGATGAGTTCCATCATTATGAATTGGATCATATTCAGAAGAAGTTAGATGGTTTTCCTCTGAATGATCATGACCATCTTCATTAGTTTCTTCGTGTGAATGGCTATAATTGTGTGAGTGACTGACTGATATGGCTACTTCATCACTCCCATGTGTGTGATACCATTCATGAGTATGACTTCCTTCATTAGATTCTTTATCAATGCCATTACTATTAGAATCTATTGAAAAAGCTGGATAATCTTTAGATGATGTTAATAATCCAAATGGACCATTCATTAATGATGGACTAGAATTTCCTTCTCCTATCAGATTTAAATTATTTGCAAATTGATAGGCTCTCTCCGTTACTAGATCATATTGAATAATTTCATTCGTATCATAACCAGAGATATATAGCTTCGGGTTGATTAAATTATCATTATCATCTGTTGCACCATCAGGGGTTAAGGCTAATCCCCTTGGTTTGAAATTTGAGAAATCTAGAATCTCATTTGTCGAGCCTGTGGACATATCTACAGTAATTATTTTCCCTTCTACATAATCCGAAAGATACAATTTATCAGAATATATAACTATTCCACCTTCTGTGTCTTCAACGATATCATTTGCTAATGTAAAAGCTGTATTTGAACTATTAGCATCTACAGGTAAATTAGCTGTGTTCAAATCAATCTTAAATACTGATCCACTCATATCAGTAAAATAAAGATGATTGGTATCTTCATTTATTACAACTGCTTGAGGTGTATTGTAGTTAGTCGCAATCGAGGTCTTACTAGGCTGGGCTTGACTTAAATCAATTTGACTGATTTCTCCTCCTGAGGCTTCTGCTATATATAGTTTGTTGTACTGCTTGCTGTAATATAGAGCATTTGGATTATCCAAGCTTGTAAAAACACTCGAAGGTATATCTCCAGTTGACTGAGAAAAAATGACATTATCGTCACCACTAATATAAAGGATCTCATTTGACAAATCTTCTGCTAGTCCTGATGCTCCATGTAAGCCCTCTCCTACAAGACTACTTGTGAGAGATGAGCCATTAACTCCCGGCGAGCCTAACTTAATAACAGTATCAGCACCATCAGTATCATTAATGCCTTCATTAGCTACATAAAGGAAATATGGATTGGCACTTTGAGATAAAGGTAATGAAGAAGTAGATATTGCACTTGCAAGAGTAGATGTATTATCGGCTGTTTCATCGCTTTTGATATCAATTTGATAAATCCGCACATGACCACTATCTTTTCCATTTCCATCATTTCGATGCGCCCCAATGGCGACGAAGGATCCATCAGCCGAAAGACTCACGGAAGATCCTGATTGGTCAACTGAATAGTATGCCCCATCGCCTTCTGATTCTCCATCAATATCATCGCCTAGCTGCTCCCATTCATCATTTATGTTTTGATAAATCCGTACATGACCGCTCTCCTCCCCTTTACCGTCATTCCCCCTTGCCCCGATAGCAACGACGGATCCATCAGCCGAAAGACTCACGGAAGAACCTGAATGATCATCATCTGCTTCTCCATCAATATCATCACCTACTTGTTGCCATATGCCGTTATTGTTTCGAAAGATGCGGACATGACCTCTTTGTTCCCATTGGCCATTGTTATCTGAAAAATTGCCATGAGCCCCAATAGCAACGACAGATCCATCTGAGGACAGACTGACTGATCGGCCTGACTCATCATTGTATCTTTCTCCATCAATATCCTCTCCTATTTGTTGCCATGTGCTGTTATTATTTTGATAAATCCGTACATGCCCAGCACCAGAACCCCCGTCGTCATTGCCATGAGCCCCAATAGCAACGACAGATCCATCTGAGGACAGACTAACTGACCAACCTGACTCATCAAATATTGCTTCTCCATCAATATCATCGCCTAGCTGCTCCCATTCACCATTTATGTTTTGATAAATCCGTACATGCCCACTTCTATCGCCATTCCCATTGTTATAGGGTGCCCCAATAGCAACAACCGAACCATCAGAAGATAGACTGACTGATTGTCCTGACCGATCACCATACATATAAGCAGCTTCTCCATCAATATCAGAACCAATTTGCTGCCAAGTCCCATCATTATTTTTATAAATACGTACATGGCCACTATTACTTCCATTGCCATCATTATTGTGTGCCCCAATGGCTACGACGGATCCATCTGATGACAGACTGACTGACCAACCTGACCTATCCAATGACTCTTCTCCATCAATATCACTACCTATTTGTTCCCATTTGCCACTGTTGTTTTTATAAATCCGGACATGCCCACTTCTATAGTTGTTATAGGGTGCCCCAATAGCAACAACAGATCCGTCAGAGGACATACTGACGGAGAGACCTGAATGGTCACCTGCTGCTTCTCCATTAATACTATTTCCAATTTGAGTCAAAGCCATAATTTTTTATCTAAAAGGAAAACAACAAAATTCACAAGTGTTTTCATACTCTATACCTAATTTGGTTGGACTAATCCTTTTGTTGTAATCAAAATTACTATAAACAATTTATATCGCCCAAATGATTAATTCTAATTTTGATAAAAATAGAGTAGATAAGTCTGGAACGTATGGGCTTTAATATGCTGCGTTTGTTGTAACTGCATTTGCTATTTATTTTGGTTGGGCATTTTTAAATGATGCTAGTTTCCACTATTTCGCTGTAAAAATATTTAAGTTTTGGAATTGCAATAGATATAGCCCTCTATGTTATGGCGTAATGCGTTGGAAAGTTGACTTTTGAATTAGTTGCTGAAGGACAAGCTTATTCTTCAATTACCACCCATATCGCCGCGAAATATGGAATATCAAGAAGAAGAGCAAGAGAAATCACAACCAAGGC
>CAYNKY010000164.1:0-3058 GCA_964397895.1 uncultured Prochlorococcus sp. | reverse complement strand
AAAAATAATTTCAAGTCATTTATTAATCGTGGAATGGTAAAAGGAGCTTTAGGTGATTTCGATGGAGCTTTTGAAGATTTGAACAAAGCAAATAAATTACAACCAAATAAACCAGAATATTTTTTAAACTTAGGCATAGTTTATGCATCTTTAAATAAGCCTGTAAGTTCAATTGAAAGCTTTTTAAAGGCAATTAATTTAGATGAAAATTTTTATGATGCATATAATAATTTAGGTATAACTTACTATCATCAAAACGATATTGATCTTGCATGTGAGACTTGGCAGATACCTGCAGATAAAGGTGTGGAAACATCAAAGCAATGGATAGGAGATTATTGCAATGAAACGAATAAATAAAAATATGAAGTCATCTATTTCGAACAATTTATATTTAAAGCTTCTTGCATTACTATTGTTTACTTTTTATCCAAATAATGAAATAAAAAGTCAAATCCTTGAACTGCCTGAAATAGTTTCAGGAGAAGTCCTTGAAAGTATTAAGGGAAGCACAGTTAATACTTCTTCTAGCAGCGGAAGCACATCCTCATTATCCTTTGGTTCTAGTACTAGATTTGGAACATCTGCAAGTATTAATGGAACTTCAGCTACTAAATCTTCATCTGAGTCAACATTTAAGGTAGGAAGTTCCTCATCAACACAATGTTCTAGTGGAGGTTGCATTAATAGTAATATTGGTGGTACTGATGGAAAATTTAGTGCAAAAGTTTTAAATATTAAAGCTAATAATTTGGAAACTTTTAACGAAACTTCAATCAATTCAACAAATAATAATTTCACTAATGCAGAAGCAGATATTACGGGAATTGGAGCGGATAATTCAATAACACTTGATGGGGATGCAACTATATTTAAAGCAAGAGCAGCTACTGTTCATTCTGATTCTGATTATGATTCAATAAGTTCTAGTGTTCTTAGTGATGATACGCAAACAGCCTCTGGATCATCAAGTGGTTTTACAAGTACCAATACGAATGTAGATATTAATGTTTCTGATTATGTAAATACATTTCAGCAAGCTTTTTAATTTAAAAATGAATAAATATATTCAATTAAAACTTTCTTATATTTATTGCTTAATCACTTTCTTGGGGTTACCTTGCTATTCTCAAATCGCTGGAATTGAAAGAAGATTTGGATCCTCAAATTCAAATATCTTTTCGTATGAAATACAATCAACAATTGGTACTAGAACATCTGCAACTGTTACAGGAAATTTACTTGCAGAAACTGATGCAGTTTTGAATCTGAGAACTGGAAGCAAAATTACGAATAAAATTGGAGATGATAGCGGTAATGCATCAGCAGTTTTTGTTGCCACTCCAAATGGTGCAAATGTTGATCTTAGCGGTATTACTGGAGAAAATTTATTTATGATTGAAGATGGCACACAATTTAAATCAAAATTAATGATGAGAGATGATATTCAAAGTAATACTCCAAGCACAGGAGAGGCATCATCTTTCGCCGTTCAAAATACAAAAGTAACGGTAACAAAAACCAACTCAAGCTTTATAAATTCATTTCAACAAAGTTTCTAATTATGTTTAGATTATTTAAATATACTTATCTTTTTTTAATAACATTAATATTTGTTTTAACTCAAGAATCTTTTTCTCAAACCAACGAGTCTAGCGTTACAAACTCAGCTGCTCCCTCTGCTTCATCTGTTACAACTGGCGGTACAAATATTAATTACCAAACAAATAATGCTTACAATAATGAAATGGGATTTGGTGGAGGAGTATTTTGTAGAACTCCTACTTTATATTTTGGAGGTAATGCAGGTAAAAGCGACTTAGATTCATTTGATGGAGTAACAAGTTCTGGAAACATAACAGATAATTTTTCTTTTAATGCAGGAATTCTTGTTCCTTTTGGATCTTCCATACAAGATAATTGCAAAGATTTAGCAGCTACGATTTCATTGGATAGGCGAATAAGTTCTGAACTCTCAATGTTAAAAGCCTGCAATGAACTTTATCAAAAAAATATACCTGTTGATCCACAGGTTTTTCCTTTATTAAAAAAATGTTCAAATTACAAACCCAAAGAAACAAAAGTTGTAGAGAGCAATCAAACTATTACAAAGACTGAAGATTTACAAATTAATAATCAAAACATAAACAAAAAAGAAAAAAGCAAATTAATTCCTAAATCTTTTAGGGCTTTATAAAGAATGTTTGAAAATCTTAAGTTTATTTTCTTAACTACAAATATCTACTTATTATTAATATCAACAAATTATGTATTATCTGATATATGTAATCCTCATGATCCTGAAGGATTAAATCCTGATAGCCTATGCATTAATCATTATCATCAGAATTTTGGGAATCAATTCCAAATCCAAGGAAATGGTACTAGTGCTTATCATGGTAAATCCAATGATTTTAGATTTCCTGGGAAAAGAGTAATTAAAAATCCACTTAATTCTGACTTTTTTACAAATGTATCCACTGGTGATAAATCAAATGGCATTATCATTAAAACAAACAAAGGTAAAGTATATAAATTTGAAAGTGAATGAAGAACAATAAGTGATTAGTTTAATAAATAAAAATTTTTTATTATTTATATTATTATTTTTAATTAATCACCAAATATCATTTGGAGAAATTAATGATCTTGGTAAAACTCAATACCTACCTTTGGAAGCAAAGTTTTGTTTAAATAAAAATTGTATTTTTTTAGAAGTCGCAGAAACTAGAGAAGAACAATCTAAAGGTCTTATGTATAGAAAAAGTTTAAGATCAAATTCTGGCATGCTTTTTTTACTTGATAAAGCAAGAATTATAAATATATGGATGAAAAATACTTTTGTTCCATTAGATGTAATTTTTTTAATTAATAACAAAATAGTAAAAATTTATGAAAATATTCAGCCTTGCAAAATCGAAAAATGTCAAGAATATAGCTCTGTTTATAAAATCAATAAAATCATAGAAGTTGCTTCAGGAACAGCAAAAAAATTATCCTTAAAGGAAGGACAAATTTTAAATATTGAAAATTATTAAAAATACTTTTCTAAATAAAT
>CAYNKY010000163.1:0-3064 GCA_964397895.1 uncultured Prochlorococcus sp. | reverse complement strand
GCGAAGATACTAGACAAACAAAAAAAATAATGAATAAATTTCAAATATCTAATAAACTTATAAGTTTTAATAAGCATAATTCAAGAATTAAAAGCTATAAGTTATTAAGAGAACTTAAGGATGACAAATCAATCGCAATAGTAAGTGATGCTGGAATGCCTGGGATATGTGACCCCGGAGAAGATATTGTTAAAACTGTCAAATCAGAAGGATATGATGTAATTTGTATCCCTGGAGCATGTGCAGCATTAACAGCTCTTGTCTCTAGTGGTATGCCCTCCTCTAGCTTCATCTTTGAGGGATTTTTACCAACAAAAAAAATTGATAGAGAAAAAATTCTTTTAGAAATTAGCCAAAATAAGAAAACAACTATTTTATATGAATCTCCACACCGTCTGAAAAGATTATTAAACGAATTATCTCAAGTCTGTGGAGGAGATAGAGAAATTGAAATCGCCAGAGAGCTAACAAAAAAATTTGAAGAGCATATTGGAAACACTATTAATAGTGCAATAACCTTTTTTGAAGAAAAGGAAGTTCTTGGTGAGATAACAATAGTAATTAGAGGTGTAAGTAAAAAAAACGAGTTAGAAATTAATGAATTAGATTTAAAAAAAGAGCTATATGAATTAATTAAAGCAGGTTTAAGCCCTTCAGCAGCTTCTAAATACTTAGCAAAAAAGAAAAGTATTAAGAAAAACATTATTTATAATTTGATATAAACTTATAGAAATTTCTAAATTTATGCTTTTAAAATTTAAAAAATTTTTTGTGAAGGTTTCCCTCAACACATGTTTCTTTTTATTGTTAATGATTGGGTTACAAAATAGTTCCAATGAAAGAAAAGTAAATTTGATAATTCATGAGACTATTAAATTACCAGTCGGATTTATTATTGGAACTAGTTTCATTAGCGGATCACTTTTGGGGAGTTTAGTTACGTTAAATTTTGATGAAGTATAAAAACTCCTTAAAGTGCTATAAGTTTCTCAGGACTAACAATCCTTGTAATACCTCTCGAGATAAGAAAAGGGGCAGCAATTTTAAATACATCACTATTTGGAACCTTAATTAATTTTTGTTCCTTATTGCATAAACTTTTTGCAATTTTAAGATCAAAATAAATTTCTATTGTTTTTCTATTTAATTCATTATCTGAAAGGAATTGCCAACTTGGATAATCTTTAAGGTATTTTACTTCTAATTCAATTTTTTTATCGACAATCATATATACAATATTAGGTAAATTAACTTGTGATATTGGAATTGATGTTAAGTCTTTTTGTTTTGAATTTTCTATTTCATAATCCAAGGGAGGAATTTCAAAAAATGTATCAGATATAAGCTCCTCCACATTAGAGATAATAGGAAAGCAACTTTCAGAAACTGAGCTTTTTGTATAAATATCCCCTATTTCCTTTTCTTTTTCATTATCTTCAGAAAGATTCCCTTTTTTAATGGATTTTTCTATATTGTTTTTTTTCTCAATTATCTCACTGTATTTTTCATTACCAAGAATTTTCTTTAGATTTCTGCATATTGTTAATTTTGTACATTTAAAGATTTCTGATAAATCATCAACGCTTTTGCCTTCAATAAAACTTTGAGTGATTTCTGATTTTTGCTTATCAGTCAGTCTTTTCGCCAAAATAAAGAAGTAATTTCTTTTATTCTATTAACAAAAAATTAATTTTTGAATTTTTTTAAATTTCTTTAGAATAGAATTGTATATTAAAAAATAATTTCTATTGTCTAGGGTATTAAACTCACATATAATGACAGAATGCTTCCTTAGCTCAGCTGGATAGAGCAACTGCCTTCTAAGCAGTGGGCCGCAGGTTCGAATCCTGCAGGAAGCGTTACTTGCTCTAATTTACAAACTATAAAAACTTATTTATGTTTATTACACTGCAGAAACTCAAAAAATAATACTTAATTTTTAAATCTTGTGAAATCTAATTCCGCAGAATTTACAGAAAAAAATATTTATAAAATTGGCCAACTATTTTTTAATTTAGCCACATTCTTTCTATCAACAGCACTTCCTATAAGTGGAATATTTTTAATATTTTCAATATTTATTTCGTTTTTAGATACCAAATTTCGTTTATTAAATGACAAGTGGAATTTAAGTATCCTTTTTATAGGGGGATTATTTATTTTTAACTTATTAAGATTTAATCTAATAAATTTTGATCCAACAGGTTTTTTTGATCAAAAATTAGTCTTATTAGATTTATTCAATTGGATCCCATTATTTATTATATTTATTAGTTCCCAGTATTATCTAAAAAATCAAGCAGAAAGATATTTATTTTCAAAATTTCTTATTGCGGGCACAATACCAGTTTTAATAAGTTGTATACTTCAATATCATTTTAAATTATATGGACCATTTAAAACTTTTTTTGGGTTAATAGTAATTTTTAATAAACCTCCAATAGCCGGTGATGGGGTTTCAGGTTTATTTAGTAATCCTAACTACACAGGTATATGGTTATCAATGTCTCTACCAGTATTATTATTTTTAATTTCTAGAGATAAAAGGCTTAATGTTAAAAGATTAATTTTATTTCTCATTTCTATTTCATTAATATATGTAATTTTTTTGACAATGTCGAGGAATGCTATGGCTGCTTTATTAAGCACTTTTTTAATATTTTTTGGTTTAAAGAAAATTTTCTTTTTTGCTTTTTTAATATTTTTAATCTACATATTATTTGGAATATTAGATCCATTTATAAACGTTAAGAATTTAGTTGGAGAATTTCACCTACAAAATCTTATCTCTAAATTAAGCATTTATAAAATTGCTGATATTTTAGAATTTACAAGAATAAAAATATGGATAAATACATTAAGATTAATAACCCAAAGACCTATATTCGGTTTTGGGGCCTCTACTTTCCCACTTGTTTTTTATAATTTTTCAAATTTAGAAATGCAACATAGTCATAATATGCCTCTTCAATTGGCTTATGACTATGGTTTACCTATTTCTATTTTATTAACATCTTTTGTTACTTTTCTTTTAGTAAGAACTTCATTAAACGTTTTCCAAACA
>CAYNKY010000162.1:0-3066 GCA_964397895.1 uncultured Prochlorococcus sp. | reverse complement strand
CAAAAAAATTGGTTGAATTCTTCTGATTTTTTTTATACGGAGGGGGTGTTATGACATTTAAGTCTATAAGGGACAACATAGTACTCATAGCAACAACTTTTTCACGAAAAGATAAATCTTCACCCAACATTTCACCCAACACTTTTTAGTGTAGAAATTAGATCAATCTGAATGGATTCTTTGAAGAATTCTAATCTTCTCTAATTGATTTTTTATAGTTCGCATATTCAATTAATTTTGTAAATCCTGCACTATACATTCCATTCCCCCTAGTATCTAGGGCATTGTTTTCAGGTATCTCCATCCATTCTTTCTTTAAAAGTGTAAGGTCTTCTGATTTTATTAAATCATCAATATTCTTATATTCTGGTTTTAATTTGATTAATCCATTTGTAATTGTATTCACTCCTCCAACATAGTTTTTAATCGATTTTTCACTAAGAGTGGTTGCTGTGCGCATCCAATTTGCGAATGTTGACTCATCGATAAAACTTTTAGCGAAACTTAATCTATCCCATACTTTTAGTTGAATATTTAAATAAAGATCTTTTAAATTAATATCTTCTGAGATAGTCTCAAAATCAAAATCACAGATATTGCTTTCTCTTTTTTGGTTAAAAACCATTGCCTGGAATTCGGCAATTATTCGATCATCATTCATCCCCATTGCTGAAATTACATTAATAACTTGTCTGAAAGAGTCTTTTTGAATTGACCCTTCGGATTCTTCATCAATAATTATTGGGACAATAATATATCCACATTCTTTATTTTTCGATCTTCTCATCGCCCTTCCTGCTGCTTGAACTATGTCTACAGTGCTGTTTTTAGGATCGGCAAAAAGGACTCCATCAATAGCAGGTATATCAACTCCTTCAGTTAAACATCTAGCATTAGTAATCAAACTAGGTTCATAGGAATTAAATTCAGAAAGAACTTTGGTTCTTATCCCTGAACTATCTTTACCCGATACCTGAGAGGAATGTATATTGCCAAATTCAGATGGGAATGCATTAATTTGATCATTTAACAATTTAAATTCTTTTGATCTTGCAATACTGCTATGGAAAGAAACAATATGTTTTAGAACCCCCTGCTTAACTAACTGTCTTAGTGCAATTAAGGATGCGAATGTAGAACAATCTGCTTCGTAACTCCATTTTTTATTATTTGCTCTCACGAAATTATTATCATTTATGAGATCTTGAATATATTTTTTATTGACACTCTCAGTAACGATTTTATATTTCGAAAGAATTGGAGGATCTTGTTCTAATGCTGATTTAAATGAGATTTGGTGAATGACATTTCCGTATATTTCTTCATCATCCATTGAAATTATCTTTTCTGAATCTCCCTTGTATACTCTTTCAGTTGCAGTCATAAATAGTCTTTTTTCTACAATCACATTTTCATTTTTCAAAAGTTTGGCAAAAGATTTATTTTTATCTCCTGCTGTTTTGTGCGCTTCATCATAAATACCAAAATCAAAAGTGAAATTGTCGCTTAATTTAATTGCATCAATTAGTGTTTGTCCGCTTTGATATGTTGTTAAGACTATTTTATTTTTTGAATCTCGACGATTAAGAAATTCAGAGATTTTATTTTCATCAGTATCTACTTTTATCCCTAAATCAATTTTTCTCATTGATGGTTCATCAGAAAAATCATTCGATTTCTCATCACTACAAATTACTATCCAATCGAAATTTTCATCTCTTGCTGTAGACTCTCTCGCCCATTCTTTCAAAGTTTGTTTAATGAGGAATAGACTTGGTACTGCAATTAATACATTTTTTGAGGAAAGTTCCTTAAATATCCAGTACCCAGTGAGACTTTTCCCAGCACCACAAGGATGAATAACTTTTCCTCTTGATTTATTGTTTGTGATGAAATATTCATATGAATTTTTTATTGCCTCTAATTGATGAGATCTTGGACTTCTCTTTTCAATTATCGATGGTTTGCCTTTTAATAAAAGTTTGAAATTATCAAAATCCTTTTCATCAAGATTTGAGAAGTCTGCAAATGTAAGATATCCTAATTTTTCCTTATGAATCTTTTCTATCTTTGAACTTAAGTCTATTGATGAAGTGCTTATTAACCTATGACTGAGATTTTCGTAAGTAGAGGATCTCTCAGTAACACCAAAAAACTGACTTACTTCCTCATAATGGATATTTGAATTTACCTCCTGATGGAATTTACACTGAATTGCCCAGAATTTTCCTTCAATGTCCTCAGCAACAATATCAACTCCTACCTCTGGTTTTTGTAGTTTTAAAAGATCTAATTTATCAAAAGGTATATTACTACTGTGCCAAATAGATTTGAGTTTTGATGAATATACAGGATCATTACTTAAAAGCAGAATAGTTAGTAATTCGAAAGCATTACCTTTTATCTTTTTTACATCAGGGATATCTCCAATTTGGTTGGTGTTCTCAAGGAATGAATCCCAATTTTTAGAAGAGATAATTAGATCTCTAACTCTATTATCATTAACAAAACTAATTTCATTTAGATTTAAATTGGGCATTATTTTTTTGTCCAATTGAAACCATTTTCTATTCTTGATGATTGGGCAAGTTCTCTAAGTTTTTTATCTTCCTCACAAGCAATTCTAAAATCATCTGGATCAGAGTTATTCTCTACAAATTTGTTTGCTAATTCTCTTAAAATCGCAGATGGTTTTTTGTTTATCTTTTCACCAATCTTCACAAGTAATTTTGAAATAGAAGGGTCAATTAGTACTTGATGTAATGTTTTTCGATAAATGCGATTATATTCTTTTGGTTTTTCTGATTCCATATATTTGAAATTTCTTTTTCAAATAATAAACCACATTTTAAGTTGAGACTTATTGAGTGCGTATTTGATCAAAAAATCTCATTCACCCAACACTTTAGTTATTCACCCAACATTTCACCCAACACTAATTTGAAGATTGAATACATTCGTATATTCAATAAAATATAGATATCCCTTTTAAAAGGACTTTATGGGTATATATAGGACTCTCTGGGACCAATTTCTGACGGAGGGGGTGGGATTCGAACCCACGGT
>CAYNKY010000161.1:0-3073 GCA_964397895.1 uncultured Prochlorococcus sp. | reverse complement strand
AATATAAAGAAACAAATAACAACAAATTAATTTCAATAGTTATTCCTGCAAGAAACGAAGCGGGCAACAAAAAATTATTAGTTTCCGCTCTTAAAAAGTTTGAAAAACTACAAAATAAGGTTGAAATAATTTTTGTTGAAGGGAATAGTCAAGATGATACATATAACGTATTAGAACAAATTAAACAAGATTTTTCAGATTCATTTAAAATTACTTTACTAAAACAAACAGGTAGAGGAAAAAAAAATGCTGTTGTCGAGGGCTTTAATATATCTTCTGGAGATATCTTGGCAATAATAGACAGCGATTTCACAGTTGATATAAGTGATAGCATTGATGCAATTATTCAAGCATCAAAGAATGAAAACATACTAATTAATTGTTCAAGAACTATTGTTCCAATGGAAAAAGATGCAATGAGATGGGCTAACTATATAGGCAACAGATGTTTTGCAATTCTTCTTTCAAATTTAATAAATAATTCTATTTCCGACTCCCTTTGTGGAACAAAAGTTTTTTCTAGAAAGTTTTTTAATCTTATGAAAAAGAATGGAAGTTGGGATTCTGAGTTAGATCCTTTCGGTGACTTTACAATTATATTTGAAGCAGCAAAAAACAATTTTAAAATCTTAAATTATCCTGTTCGATATTATGCTAGAAAATCTGGTTCACCAAATATTTCCAGATGGATTGATGGGTTAAAACTTTTAAGAGTTTGTTGGTTTTATATGATTTCTGAATTATGATCACCAAAAAGTATTTATATTTATTAAAAATCAACAAATTCAATGATTTAAAATTAATGGAGATCCATCTTTAATTATTCATAAGTTAAATTTTAAAAATAGTAAATTTATAGTATAAAAAAGTTTATCAAACAAGAATTCTCACAGTAGAGCAACCAAAATTGTTAGAAATAAGAGATAATATAATAATAAATCTTAGAAACCTTAAAGGATACAACCTTTTAATATTCGTCTAAGAAACTTTTTAACAAGTATAAAAATTCCAGAAAGTCAAAACATTATGAATCAAAACTACTTTATTTTATTAATTGCACTCGTTAGTTTTATTATCATCTTATGGTTTGTAAAAAATAGAAAATTTAAGACTACCGATTCTGTATCTGATGCATATGACACTTGGACGAACGATCGTATATTGGAAAAGTTATGGGGAGAGCACATACATCTAGGTTTTTATCACGATCCCTCGCAAATAGGAGATTTTAGGGAAGCCAAAGCTACTTTTGTACATGAATTAGTGAAATGGAGTGGACTTGATAAACTTCCCAAAGGATCAAGGGTCCTTGATGTTGGTTGTGGAATAGGTGGAAGCTCTAGAATACTTGCTGAGCACTATGGTTTTAACGTAGTAGGAATAACGATCAGTGCTGAACAAGTTAAAAGAGCTAGAGAACTTACAAACTCAAGTTTAACTTGCACATTTCAACAAATGGATGCAATGAATTTAGAATTTAATGATGGAGAATTTGATGGGGTTTGGAGTGTTGAAGCAGGCCCTCACATGCCAGATAAGCAGAAATATGCAGATGAAATGCTTCGCGTTTTGAGGCCTGGTGGATATCTAGGGGTGGCTGATTGGAATTCCAGAGACTTGACTAAAAAAGCTCCAAATATTATTGAAAGGTTGGTCTTAAAACAACTATTAGAACAATGGGCTCATCCTAGCTTCAGCAGCATTAATAGTTTTCAAAAGAATTTATCAACTAGTTCATTTGTTGGGAGTAAAGTTGAAACCGGAGATTGGACAAGAGAGACATTACCCTCTTGGTGGGAGTCAATTTTTGAAGGGGTTAGACGTCCTAAAGTTTTCTTATCCCTAGGTTTCTCATCCTTATTGAAATCTTTTAGAGAAATTCCAACAATCCTATTGATGAATTGGGCTTTTGGTAATGGTTTAATGCAATTCGGTGTATTTAGATGTAGGGGTTAATTTATTATTATTTATAAATTTATTTTTCACATAGTCAAAGACAACTAGTTAATCTATTTAAAAGGTGAATAAATTTGGCAAAAAAAAATATTAAAATATTAGGCTCTGGCCCTACAGGATCTCTTCTAGCTCTTAGTTTAGCTTCAAAAGACTGTAATGTAGTTTTAGTTGAGCCTTTGGAGGAAAAAGATTTATTATCCAAAGATAAAGGTTATGCTATTACTCAAAGTTCTAGAAGGATTTTTGAAGAATTTGGATTATGGCAATATATTGAGAAATCAGCTTATGGATTCTCAACTCTATCAATTATGGATCAAGAGATATCGAGTTCAGTTATTTTGAGAGCAAGTGACTTAAAAAAATTAAATGAAAAACAAGTTAATCTTGGTTGGGTTATTGATCATAAAGACCTGATGAAAATATTAATTGATTCAATTAATAAAAATAAATATATAGATAAATTTAAAGTTGATGCAACAAATGATAGAATTTTTGATTTCGTTTTAGCTGCTGATGGAAGAGATTCATCATCAAGAAAAAAGTGGAAGATCCCGTATTTAAAAAGAACTTATAACCAAAGATGTATTTCATTTAAAGCAATTTTAAAGGGAGCTCCCGCTAATAGAGCCTACGAAATTTTTAGACATGAAGGTCCCCTGGCCTTGTTGCCCTTAAACGGTTGTACTTATCAAGTTATTTGGTTTTCATCCTTTACTGACACTCATAATAAACTTAAATTATCAGATTATGAATTATTAGATAAACTATCTTCAATTCTTCCGGATAAGATAAAAGCAGATAAATTGGTAAGTAAAATTTCCAATTATTCAGTCTCAAAAGCCTTTGCAATTCCCCAATTAACCAATCTCAGAAAATTTATAATTGGTGATTCCGCTCACTCTTTTCATCCAGTAGGGGGACAAGGATTAAATTCATGCATTAGGGATGTTTATGAAATTGGTAAAATGTTAAATAATTTAGAAAATGAATCTAACTATTATCGTAAATTTATACAGTTAAATTATTTCCTTAGCAGATCAATTGATATTATCCCATTAATTTTATTTACTGATTTTTTAATTAAATTATTCTCTAATAAATTAAAAATTATATACCC
>CAYNKY010000160.1:0-3083 GCA_964397895.1 uncultured Prochlorococcus sp. | reverse complement strand
ATTCTTCATTCAATGCAATTGAGAGAATTGTAATTACAGTCGGGCCATCTAATTTTAATGCATCTAGACTTATTGTCACTTGTTCAAAATCGCTTTCTGAACAGATAAATTGTTCTTTAGATAGTTATAGCAGTTTTCAAATTATTGCAAAAAGATTAATAGTTAGTAAAGAGAATCTAAATTTTAAAAATAGTCATACTTTTTGGATAATCAATAAATTAAAAATGAGAGGCTACATAGCTGGAAAATATACTATACAGTCCAAAAATATTAATAATAAAGAGATGATAGTAAAAGAATTAGTAAGACCTAAACTTTTTAAGAATTTGGAAAAAAACAGTACCTATTATGATGTGAATTTTAATATAAAAGACGAATTAAAAGAGTTACTAAATTTGTCATACTTAAATCATCAAAACTCTATTTCAAATTCCTGGGAAGAGGTTTTTCCTATCTATCCTATCTCTCCAGTGAACTAGAAGGTTTATCCTATAAGAAAATTAATTTTATCTTTCAATTCATTAGTAGTTTGCTCAATATCTTTTTTAGAACTACTCATTGGATAATTAATTGGCTCACCAACTTTAATAATCACTTTATTAAAAATTGGAATAAAGAATTTAAATTTTACTAAACGATGAGAATTAATTATTGCTACTGGTAGTAATAATTTTTTGGTTTTAAATGCGATTAAAGCAGCACCTTTTTTAGGCTTATTTACAATTCCATTACTTTGACGAGTTCCATCAATAAATATACCAATTGCTTCATTATTAATTAATTTATTTGATGCAATATTTATTGAGTTACGGTCAGCAATACCTCTCCTCACTGGATAAGCCCCACAAGCTTTGATGACTTGAGAGAGGAATGGAATTCTAAATAGTTCTTCTTTGGCCATAAATGAAACCTTTATACCTAAGGCATGACCTAAGAAAGGCGGATCCAATAAAGAACCATGATTAGAAACTACAATAAAAGATCGATTAGTAGGTATATTATGAGCCCCAACTAAATAACCTCTAAATAAAATTCTAAATACTGGCATAACGATAAAACGACTTACAAATTGATAAACGATTTTTTCAAAAATAAGATTATTCATTAGAGGTTTAAAAAAGAGTACTTGCAGATGAAACTTGACTTATTTTTATATCTTTCAGATGTCTTTTAGCTAATCCTCCTAGAACATTAGAGGGACCAATTTCAACAAGATGAAGATCATCTGAGGTATTCATAAGATCCATTGTTTCTCTCCATCTAACCCCATTACACATTTGTTTTTTTAAATTTTGCTTCAATTGATTTGAATCTTTTGAGAATAAAGGATTAGAGTTACTTATGAGAGGCACAGAAGGTTCACTAAATTTAACAGAATCTAAATATTCAGAAAACTTCTCTGACGGTTCATTCATATAAGGGGAATGAAATGCACCAGAGACGTTCAAATGAATAAATCTTTTACACTTTAATTCTTGAGAAATTTCATCTAACCTATCTTTATTGCCAGACAGTACAACTTGAGAAGCACTATTATCATTAGCGATAAAAATATCATCCATATTATTCATAAACCTTTCAAGAGCATTTCTATCAAATCCTATTAATGCTGCCATACATCCAGCAGGAGCTTTTGACATTAATTCTGATCTGATTTTTATTAAAGAAACACAATTTTCAAACGATATAACTTTGGCAGCATATAAAGCAGTTATTTCCCCAAGACTATGTCCCGCAACAAAGTCGGGGTTATATCCCCTTAACTTTAAAGCATCTAACAAAATCGACTCAACCAAAAAAAGGCATATTTGCGTATTTTTAGTATTGTTTAAATCATTATCAATATTTTTTAGTTCATCTTCTTCACAAATTTTAAAAAGATCTTTCCCAAATACTTCAGAGGCATAGTCAAACCTTAATTTAGCATCTTCAAGAGTGATGATGTCGCTCCCCATTCCAAGTTTTTGTGAACCTTGACCAGGAAATACCCACGCAATTTGCATATTTTTCAATTAGTAAAATTTAACCCCATCGAAACAGGGCAGAACTCCAACTTAACCCAGCACCAAAACCACTAGTAACAATAAGATCATTTTTTTTAATTTTCTGTCCTCTAACTGATTCATCAATAACTAATGGGATTGTACCTGCTGAGGTATTACCATAATTTTTTAAATTACTGAGAATTTTTGTTTTATCAATTTTTAATCTTTCTCCAACCGCGTCTAATATCCTTTGATTTGCCTGATGTAATATTAGCCAATCAATTTCTGAAGTACTAATCTCTGCAATTTGAAGTAATTTTTTGATTATAAGCGGAACTTCACGAACAGCAAATTTATATACCTCTTGACCATTCATAGTTATATTTGAAAAGTTTCCTTTCCTAAAATTTAGATTATCTATAATTCTAGCTTCTTCATTTTGATTTAAAAGGTTTAAAAAATGCCCTCTTTCGCCATCAGTCTTCATTTGAAATCCATAAAAATTATCACAATCTTTATTTGCTTCAATTGCAATAGCCCCAGCACCGTCTCCAAATAGAATACAACTACCTCTATCTTTCCAATTAACATAACTAGAAAGTTGATCTGATCCTATGACTATTGCTCTTTTATATGAACCAGATTGGAGATATTGAGAGGCTGATATTAATGCGAAGATAAAACCACTGCAGGCAGCTGTTATATCAAAAGCGACAGCATTTTTTGCTTTTAATTTAGATTGTATAACTGGTGCCGAACCAAATAAATCGTCTGGTGTTGAAGTTGCTAAAATAATTAAATCAATAGTTTCTACTGACCAATTAGCCATCTCTATAGCTTTTAAAGATGCTTTGTAGCCCATATAAGAAACATTTTCATTTATAGAAGCTATCCTTCTATTAGAAATTCCTGTTCTAGTTCTAATCCAATCATCGCTGGTATTTACAATCCCACTAATATCTTTGTTACTTAAGACTTGGTTAGGTACAAAACTTCCACAACCTTTGAATGTTATTCCAATTTGATTAAGCTTAGATCCTTTCAAAAAGTTTTTTGTTCATTTTTTGTTCATTATATTAAGTCAAACACAATTCCAGC
>CAYNKY010000159.1:0-3111 GCA_964397895.1 uncultured Prochlorococcus sp. | reverse complement strand
TATTGGATAAAACCAACGATCTTGATAAAAAACATAAAGAATGGAGCAAGAAATTGCTTGATAACTGATTACTTAGTATGTTATTTTAATTCTTCATTGGATTAGTTACTCTAGAATTTTTCAAAATATCATAGTATTTTACTTGAAATAATTAATAAAATAAATAATTTATAAATATTAGGAAATAGTTAATTGATAAAACAAAGATTTCTATTCTTCCTCATGAAGTATTAGTTAAATAATATTTTAATTTACTTAATTTAGAAATTTGTTTGGTTAAATGTTAATTAGATTATATAAATAAATCATCTAAACCTATGTTTAAATCTTCTTTTTCTTTTGAAGATTCTTTTTCGCTAATAGATATCTCCTCTTTAGCTTGATAACAAAGGAAAAAAACGCCAAGGCTTAAAAGAGTGAAAGGAATTACCATAAAAACTTTATTGACTTATTTAAAATATAGTGCAACACTAATTTAAGTCAAGTGCTGCACTTATTTAATTATGCCAACAAAGAAAAGAAGAGTTGGTTTTATTCCCAGAGATGATGTTCTTAAGATTATTGAGAGAATTTCCAAGGAAGAGAACTTAAGTAATTCAAAGGTAATAAGTTTTTTAATAGAAGAAGCTCTGTATACTAGAGGACTTTTTGATAAAAAGAAATTAAGAGAAGTTACCTTTAGTGGAAAACAAAAAATAAGCTCAGACAACCTAAAAAAAATAAATGATAATTTACTCGATAATGATTATGAATTGATAGATAATATAGAAATAAATAAATTGAACGAATCTTTTGAGGAATATAACAAAGGTATAGATCATAAAGACATATATAAGAGATTTATTCAGTTTTTACATTTTAAAAGAATGATGAAGATATTTGAAAGGTATCTTTAGTGCCTAGGAGTGCTTCACTAGGTTGGTATAAGAATTTTAATTATTTAACTTTATTAGTTTACATTTATATATTAATATTCTTTTTACGATGAGTGATTTTATGATTTTTTTACCATAAGTTGAACAAAAGATTACAAATGTAGTATTTTAATAAATTATAGTTAATACATTTATTTTTATTTTAATGGCAGAAGAAAAACCCAAAAACAAGTTAAAAATTGATGATAAAGAATACTTTTTAGATTCTTTATCTGAGGAAGCTAAAGGTTTAGTATTAGGCCTTAGAACTGCAGATGCGCAAATTAAATTTCATCAAGACTCGCTGAAACTTTTTTCAATTAGTAAAACTAAAATGTTTGAGGATTTAAAAAAAATCCTTGAAAGTGAAGATCCAATAAAGTAGAAGCTAATAAAATTTACTGACTGTTAAATTTTGCATTCTTATTATTTTTTGAGGCAGTAAATTGTTGGTGTAAGAATTTTTCACCTAATTGTAAAGCTAGGATTATCTTTGTTTTATTATTGAACTCTGAATTTATAACTCCATCTAGATTAAATAGTGCCCACTTATTCTTGATTTTTGTAGGCTTCCTTAATTTATTGAGCTCACTAATTTTTATAAGTGGTCTAATATTAAGATCTATATCTTTCATTAATAATGGCCCAAATCTATATCCAATTTTGTTGAAATCATTTTCTGCAAATTCTATTGCTATTTCTTGAAAGCTTGACTCCTTTTCTTTAATTCTAAGATAAAGTTCATCAGCTAATACTTTAGTTCTTATTTCAATGATGGAAAAATAATAATAATCCAAATTAACTTTTTGTTGTTGATAGTAATCACTTAATTCATTCTTAAATCTTCTTAAACACCACGATGTCCATAAATAATCTTTGTTGATGAGATCTTTCCATTCTTCAATTGTTAAACAGTTAAATGAAAGCCAGTTATCAAATTCTTCTTTACTTTTAATGGAGTGTTTAAGCTTCCACTCTTTTATTATTCTTTCTTGGATGCTTGGTTTTAATTCTTCTACTTCCTTAAAAAAGTTGAACTTTAATTTCTGTTTAAAATATATCTCCCAAAGCCCTAACTTTGTTAATTCACTTTTATCATTTAAAAATTTAATTTTTTCCATTAAAGTTTATCGATTACCTTTTTATAAATAATAGTTGTAATTTCACCTGATTTATATCTAAAATGATTACCATATTCAATCTTACAAAAATATATTAGTGGAATGGGCCATAATATTGCTCTTAAATCAATAATTGTACTTTGTTTGTTTTTTATTCAAAATGATACTTTCTCAAGTACTAAAAAATTTGATAACCATAGAAATCCATATCTCTTAATAGATTTAAAAAAGTATAAATTAAAGGTAAGTCAATTTAGAAAAATTATTAAAGAAAACAATAAGGAATATTTGGCAGCAAATGAAAAATTTAATCAAGCAGTCTACGAATTAAAAGCAACCCTCAAAAGAAAATACCCTACTATAGATCTTGAATCGAATGGTTTACCAAGTTATTTAATCTCTGATGAATATAGAAATCCAGAATATAATGCAAATACAGGATTTGAAAGCAATAAAATTGGAGCTTCGATTTCTAAGGTAATTAATTGGAATATAATAGACCCAGATAGAAAAGCTGAAATAGCGATTAAAAGATTAAACGTTGATAAGGCAAAAAACGCTTTATCGATGGTTTTATCTGATTTAAATCTAAAAGCAGAAAGACAATATTATTTGCTGCAGGCTTCAAAGGCTAAAGTTAAGACAGCACAAATAATGCTAAATTCCTCTCAAGAAAATTTAGAATCTGTAAAGCGAAAAAATAATGCGCTCTTATCTCCAGACTTAGAAGTTCTAGAGGCAGAAAGTCAACTTTTGAGGGACAAAAGTTTGCTTAATAATTCTTATAAAAATGAAGTTATAGCTTCTAATAATTTATCTCGAACTTTAGGATTTGAAAATCAATTTCATCTCATATCAGATAATCAACTTCAAATAGCTGGAAATTGGAATAACTCATTAGATTTAACTAAGAAAGAAGCCTTAGAATTTAGTAAAAAAATTAAAGATCTTAATTTAGATTTAGAAATCAGCAAAAAAAATATTGATAAATCAAATGCACTAATTAAACCAAAATTTAGTATTCAAAATATACTTACAGGTTCTTATGAAAAAGGCCAAGAAGATGTTTCAAAACC
>CAYNKY010000158.1:0-3114 GCA_964397895.1 uncultured Prochlorococcus sp. | reverse complement strand
CAGGCTTGCTGGGTAACTCCCAGTACGGGTAACCGTGAGGATAGTGCCACAGAAACATACCGCCTAGTGCTTAATCGCATGGCAAGGGTGCAAAGGTGCGGTAAGAGCGCACCAGCAATATCGAGAGGTATTGGCTAGGTAAACCCCGGCTGGGAGCAAGGCTAAGTAGATTTCATGACCATTATTAAATCTACTTTCTAGCGCCGCTTGAGACTGAGAAGTAATTCCAGTCCTAGATAGATGATTACCCACCTTCATTGAATGGTGAACAGAACCCGGCTTATGACCTGCTTTTAATCTTAAGTTATCAAAATAAATGCTTAAATCTCTTCACGATCAAAGAGTAATTAATATTAATAATTTTCTAAAAAGTTTAAAAATTAATTCTGCAAAATTTCATGCAATATTAAATAACCAAAATTTAGAAATCTTAAGCATAATTGATGAAGCCTTAACTCACTCTTCTGCAAATAAAGGATTTAATCATGAAAAATTAGAATTTTTTGGAGATGCAGTTCTTAGACTATCTGCATCAGAGTTTATTGATAATTATTTTAAGAATATGAAAGTTGGGCAACGGTCTTTGTTAAGAGCACAAATTGTTAGTGATGAGTGGTTAACTAAATTTGGCAAAAAAATAAATCTAGAAGAGATAATAATCGTTGGCCCAAAAGCAATGGGGGATTTCTCTTCGAAAGATACCATTATTGCAGAAACGACCGAAGCCTTAATTGGAGCTTTTTATAAATGCTTTAAATCAATTAAAGAAATTAATATTTGGCTAGATCAATATTGGTTTGAAGATGCAAAGATAATTCTTGAAGCACCATATAAATTTAATGCAAAATCAACTCTCCAGGAATGGTGTCAAGAGAAAGGAATTAATTTACCAAAATACAAAATTTGTGAGATTTCTAAAACCAACGGAGATCCTAAAAGATTTTTCTGCGAGCTTTATATTTCAGGAATTGTTTTTACAACTTCTTACGGACAATCACACAAAAGAGCTGAAAAAAACGCAGCAAGAAAAGCTATTGAAATGATTAATAAGGGAGAAAGAATAACTAAACTAATTCCAAATTATGAAGGGGAAAGGTAATTAATTTATCCCAATTACCTCCCTCAAAAAGAACTGCTGCCTTTTTTTTTGTCACTCTCTGAACAAACCCTTTATATCCTTTATAAATTGAACTCTCATCTTTCACTAAAACTACAGAACCAGGTAATATTGGTTTAGATGAAATTTCCATAATTGATTCAGTTATTTATAAATATCATATGAAAGATATCCAAGAATGGTTGATCGTAGGGATAATTACTTCTCCTCATGGAATAAAAGGTCAACTAAAAATTAAATCTTTAAGTGATTTCCAAGAAAGATTTACAAAGCCTGGGGAGAGATGGCTTCAAAAAAAGGATGAAAAGCCTGTTAGATATAAACTTAATGTGGGATTTAAAAAACCTGGTAAAGAAATATTCATTATTTCATTAGAAGGAATAAATAATAGGAGTAAAGCAGAAAAGTTTTGTGGATATAAGTTATTGGTTATGAAAGAAGATATTCCATTACTAAAACCAAATGAATTTCATTTAAGTGAATTAATAAATTTAAAGGTAAAAATCTGGACTAATAATCAATTGATAATTATTGGAGAGGTTATTGATTTAATAAATGAGAATAATAATCTCATTGTTATAAAATTATTTGAAAGCAATAAAGAAGTTCTCATCCCATTTGTTACTAAGATTATTCCAACAATTGATTTTAAAAATAAATATTTGATAATTACCCCACCACAAGGATTACTTGAATTATAAATTGAAGAACATTATTAAATATTAATTATTCAACTGTTACGCTTTTAGCCAAATTTCTAGGCTGGTCAACATCAAGTCCCCTATGAGCAGCAATGTGATAACTAAGAAGTTGCATAGGTATAACTGACACTAATGGAGATAGCCACTCATCTATAGGAGGCAATGGAATTAAATAATCAAAAATTTCTGTACCTTCACACTTAGGTGCAATCCCAATTAAGTAGGAATCTCTTGCTTTAGCCTCCTGAGCATTACTTATAACTTTTTCAAACACATTACCTGGTGTTGCAATTGAAATAACTGGAACTTTTTCTTCGAGTAAAGCAATAGGACCATGCTTCATTTCTCCAGCAGGATATCCCGCAGCATGTATATAACTAATTTCTTTTAACTTAAGAGCTCCTTCTAGAGCAATTGGATAATTTATGCCTCTTCCCAAAAAAATAACATCTTTAATATCTGAAAAATTATGAGCTAACTTTTCAGATATTTTGTTATGGTTTTCTACTAAATCTTTTAATAATGGAGGTAATTTCACTAAGTCTGCAATGAGTTTATTGATTTCTTCTTCCGTTTTAGATTGTTTAAGCTGTGCAAATGTTACGGCTAAGCCATAAAAAGAGAGTAGTTGTCCAAAAAATGTTTTTGTCGCAGCGACACCAATCTCAATACCTGCAGAGATATCAATTGTATTTGAAACAAGTCTTGTAATTGAACTATCCAACCTATTTGTAATAGCTAATAAATTTGGCTTATAGATATCATCTTTAGTTAAATTTCTCCTCTTAATTTCCATATCAAGTGCTGCAAGAGTATCTGCAGTCTCACCTGATTGGGTAACTCCAATAGTCAAAGTATTTGGAGATATTGGAGGTGGTGAATACCTAAATTCACTTGCATAAAAAACATTTGTAGGTATACCTGAGAATTGTTCAAGCAGATAACTTCCAACCATAGAGGCATGTCTACTTGTACCGCAAGCAAGAATTTGAATACGCTCTATTTTTTTTAAGAAATCAGTATCAAAAGAATAACGAATTTTTTTAAATTTGAAATCATCATTCGTAACTAAATAATTTTGTATCCAATTATGAGCAATATCAGGTTGATCATAAATTTCTTTTAACATATAGTGTCTAAAATTTTTTTTATCTGCAACTTGATCAGAAGTTTTTAAAGAAATTGGATTACGATACTGCCTTTCATTATCTGAATCATAAAGTTCTATCCCAAGAGGAGTCAAAAGGCCTATCTCTTCATCTTCCATAGGTAGAATAGTTTTTGTAAAATTCATTA
>CAYNKY010000157.1:0-3152 GCA_964397895.1 uncultured Prochlorococcus sp. | reverse complement strand
TCTGATTCAGGAAGTGGTGGATTAATGCAACCTATCTAATTTTTCTAAAAATACATTTTTTTTCTTTTCTTATAAATTACTTTTAAAGTCCTATTCAAACTTCCAATCAATAATATTAAAATAAATATTGTAGAAAGAACAAGAAAGAGTACTAATAATATTTCATAAAAATTTTTAAAAATATCAAATAAGCCTGAAAAGATATTATTTAAATTATTATTAAAGCGTTTAATAAGTAATATTTTATTTGGTATTTGATAATTAAGAAATAAAAGAAGTAAAGCAAATAAACTCATATATAAAGATTCTCTTAGAAGTATCTCATTCGTTTTCCTTCTTGTCCTTAGCCTATTTTTAAACAAATATGGTTGTGATTTATTATTTAATTTTGGCATATTTATTT
This sequence comes from uncultured Prochlorococcus sp., assembly GCA_964397895.1. Classification (GTDB taxonomy): domain Bacteria; phylum Cyanobacteriota; class Cyanobacteriia; order PCC-6307; family Cyanobiaceae; genus Prochlorococcus_A. Next base: position 2,749 of record CAYNKY010000157.1, on the reverse strand, counting down.
TTGCAATTTTAATGAAGAATAAAAACTAATATTAAACTTTAAAGTTTTAATTAACTTATTTTTATCACAAGAGAAGTACTATTGCTATAAAAATAGTTTTTAAAAAACGAAATATCTTTTTTGCGAGTATCTTTAGTCTCATAGAAGTTTAGGCTAGCTAATGTTAATACTGATATAGAGAATAAAGCTAATAAAGGAGGAATAAAAAAATCATATAGCTTTTTCTGGTCTGAAAAATTCGAATTACGATTTGGGAGTTTATAAGAATAGTCATTTAAACTTAATCTAATATATTGAGAATTCATCAATTGATCAAAACAATTCATAATATCTGCGAACTCTGCATTACCTAAATTAATTTCAAGAGGTTTTACATTAGTTTTTGTGCTTTTAAGTAATAATTTATATTTACCTTCATTATCACGTCTTATATCAATAAAATTAGATTCAACTTTATCTGCTTTTTCTAAAAGTAATAATGAAGCAAATTCATAGAAAGTATCAATAATAGATTTAAGATGTTCAATATTCCCCTCAATTTCAGGCTGATTAATTATAGATAATTTCCATCCAGATATTATAGAGATTATATTTTCATTATCATTATTGGAATAATCTGGCAATCCTATTATTTCTAATTCTACAGAAGACTGATTAAAAGTATATTTATTTTGAAGCATTTTATAAATTTAACAAAACAAATTTCAACCTATTATAACCTTGCTTAGAGATACAGAGAGATAAATTAATTAAAATATTCCTATAAATATGTTGGCTATAATTTTTATCAATTAATTTTTTAACAATTATACTTTCAGTATTAAATCTTTCTTCAATCAATTCCACATATCTAAATTCAAAATCATTCCATAGTGATGGGTCATTTTGATAGTTATCTTTCGAAGATAATATAGATCTAATGTAAGGATATAAATATTTAGCCATCTCAGATGTAAGCATAATTAAAGCATCGAACTCCTCAAATTTAATATTTACCCTACTAAAAGATTTTCTTAATGGATTATTACATCTTAATTTCCATATTGAAACTTTTGATGGCAGAATCTTTTGTAAGTTTAATTTATTAGATAAAGAGAACATTGATTCTGTACCGTTAAGATCAATTGTTTCTAATGCTAATAAGAGTAAATCTAGTCTCTCTATAGCTTTTTTAGATATAGAATTATTTTTGATTAAACTAAAAATGATTGTTAATTAATAAAGTAAATTTATCATAACAGAAATTAATATTAGTTCCACATAAAATTATAAAACTTGTCAAGTTCTTCAGTAGTAATTAAGCTATGACTCCATAGTGCAACTGGTAAAGATGTCTTGTTTTTAATAGATAATTTTATCCCAAGTTCTATTGAAGATTGACTTAATCCTAAATCATTTATTAGGAAGTTATCTATTTCTTTAGGTTCATTATTACACATTTATTTTACTAATCTTTGCAAAATAGTTCTTTTCCTAGGAAAGAAAATACTATAAAAAGATAAACTTTTATAAATCATAAATAGATTATTAAAATAATAACTTTTTAAGATTTTATATAAGTATAAATAATAATTTAATCCAGATGAGTTAAAGCATTTAAGAATATTATTAACTTCTACTAAACAAAGATCAAAATCATAAAAACCTGTATTATAAATGCTCTGAACAAATTGTTCATTTAAATTAACACCATTACTATATTCTTTTTCATATTTGCAATTTTCTAAAATTGGATAAGAGTTAATCAAACCAATTATTTGATCGCATTTCAAATTAGAGGGTAATAACACTGATAAATTATCTAAGAAAAAACTATTATTAGATAAATTACTAAAATTTAAATTTGAGTATTTAGTATTCCAGATTATTTGATAAATATTATTACCTAAAGGAATTAAAAGAATATTACCTTGATCTCTATTTATTTCATAAATTCTTTTTTCTTTAGCTCCCCTTAAATATACTTTAAAAAATATTATTGAATTCTTATAATTATTATTTATAGAGCTAACATTGCCAAGTAATTCATCTTTTAAATCTAGATTATTATACAAAAACGTATAATCATAATTTTCTGAATCTAATAAATTATTTGTTGAGCAGATATTAAAATTCTTAAAAGTATTTAATTCGTTGAGTAAAATTTTAGAAAAATCTGAATAATTTACAAACCAAAATAAATTTTCTTTCTGATTTGTATAATTATCTGAATCAATACTAGAATGACCATCTTTCTTGGAATATTGGTTATTAAAAATATATAATGAATCTATCTTGTGACAATAAGGTTCTAATTTTTTCCATATTTTAAGTTCTGATAATAATTTTTTTGAAGAATAAGAAATTAAAAACAATTTATCATTAATACTATAGTTATTATTATTACTTTTATAAAAAAACACCTTGAAGTTTAATCTTAAAAGCCCAAATGAAAGTAATAAACTTTTTGGACCAGATCCTTTAACTTTAACTTTAAAATATTTTTTCATTAATAATAAACAAAATTAGTTAATAAATTTATTTTGATAAATGTAACAAATCTCTTCAAAGGCTGGTCTTAAAAGATAAGGATAATCACCTATCCATAAATTAATATCTGGTAACCAAGCGTCAGTAAGTAATAAATTTCTATTGAAAGCTCGATCGTTAGAAGATATTAGACATCTAATGGCTAAACCTTTTTTTAACTGGCTATGTTTATTTTCCATTGGAAAACTAATTTTACTTAAATAACCATCTTCATCTTCTA
>CAYNKY010000156.1:0-3165 GCA_964397895.1 uncultured Prochlorococcus sp. | reverse complement strand
AAACTAATTCCAAAAATAATTAAAGAAGTTGGATTAATAATGAATATTCTTTTTTTGATTATTAAAAAGGTTAAAATTGAGCAGCTCAGCAAAGATATAAAATTAAATAGATTCTTTGATATTTCATAAGGGATTTTTGCTAGTGGTAAAAATAAATAAGAGGCTAAAGGTGGATATTTCCAACCTGAAAACTTAGAAAGTTCAGAATTAATTGGTCCATAAAAGTCATTATCAATTGCAATATGATTTAGGTAAGGATTCAAATCATTCAATACAGATTTACCCGCTAAATAAAAAGATCGATAATCAATAGCATAAGTCTCATTACTTATATATAAGATAAGAAATATAGGACATAATGAAATAATATAATTGTTCCAATTGATTTTCTTTTTATAATCCATTCAATAGTAATTAATATATTTGAATATAATCAAATACTATATAATTATTAAAAAAAAAACAAAATAAATGATATCCATTATCATTCCTACATTTAACGAAGTTAAGAATATAAGTTGCTTAATTAGTAATGTTGTTAATATTTTAGAGAATTATAAATATGAGATTATTGTGGTGGATGATGATTCTCCAGATGGTACTTCGATTGAAGTAAGTAAATTAATGCTTAATAATCAAAATATACATTTAATTAATAGGATTGGAAGATCTGGTTTATCGAGTGCAATCAAAGAAGGTTTAATGTTTGGTAAAGGAGAATATTTATTAGTTATAGATGGAGATGGTCAGCACGATGCAAATTGTATTTTGGATTTAATCAATATAATTAAAGAAACAAATGCAGACATGGTTATTGCAAGTAGATTTTTAGATTCTTCTCAAATTAAAGGCTTATCTGATAAAAGGAGCTTAGGTTCTAAATTAGCAAATATTGCTGCAAGAATATCTTTATCATCAAACTATGCAAACCTTACAGATTATTTAAGTGGATGTTTTTGTATCAGAAGAAAGAGTGCAGAATTATTGATTAGGAGAATTGAAATTAATGGGTTTAAGTTCTTGTATGAATTATTGGCTTTAAGTAAAGGAAGGCTTTTAATCAAGGAAATACCGTTGATTTTTAAAGAAAGAAATCATGGCAAATCAAAATTAGATTTATCTATAATATGGGATTTTTTAATTTCAATCTTGCATAACATATCGCAACGAATCTTACCTAGGAGAGCCATCAGTTTTGGGTTGGTAGGAATATCTGGAGTATTCATACAACTTTTAATAACAATTTTACTAACTAATTTATTTCTAATAGATTTTCAAAGTGCTTTACCTTTTTCGGTAGTCTGTGCCGCAACATCAAACTTTCTAATAAATAATCAATTAACTTTTCGCAATAATAGGTTAAGAAATTTAGCTCTCTTAAGGGGACTTTTAAAATTCCTTTTAGTTGCATCATTGCCAGTTATCGCAAATGTTGGAATAGCTACTGCTTATTACCAGTACATTTCATCTGATACCTTTATTGCACAGCTTGCTGGTATAGCAATTGTCTATGCATGGAATTATCTAGCTAGTAGCTTATTTGTATGGAATAATCCATCTTAAGATCTTAATTAATTAATCAAAATATTTTTTTAAATAATTCTTATGATTATGCAGAAAACTAAGAAAGTAATTTTAGGTTCCTTAAATACAATTCCACTAATTGATCGTTGGCTTATAGGGCAATTACTACCACCAATGTTTTTTGCAATAGGTGCTTTCACCGTAGTAAGTTTAAGCGTTGGAATAATGTTCGATCTTGTTAGGAAAATTGTTGAATTTGGTTTGCCTCTACAAGTAGCATTACAAATTCTTATTTTGAAATTGCCTGGATTTTTAGTCCTATCATTTCCAATGTCGATGTTACTTTCTACATTATTAGCCTATGGTAAATTATCTTCAAATTCAGAATTACTTGCTCTTAAAAGTTTAGGTATTACAAATAAACGCGTAGTATTACCGGCTATAATTCTTTCCATCATTATGACCATTATAACTTTTACATTTAATGATAATATTGTCCCAATTTCAAATAGGATTTCTGAAACTACACTTAGATCTTCATTAGGAAAAACTATAAGTAGTGAGCAAGGTAAACATATTATGTTCTCTAGATATGGTTCTCAATATGATCCCTCCAATAGCAAAATCTCTAAATCACAAGAAAACTTAACTCATATTTTTTACGCTAAATTTTTTAGAAATAATATGATGGAACAAGTAACATTGCTGGATTTTTCCCAAATAGGTTATGAACAAATTCTCAAGGCAGAAAAAGCAAAATATAATCAAGGAGAGAATCTTTGGGATTTCTTCAATGGAAGACTAATTGTTATTAAGGAAAATGGAGAAACTAGCACAATAAATTTCACTACATATCAGTTCCCTTTAGGGGAAGGGCCCCAAGAATTAGCTAAAATTCCCTCCAATGCAAATGATATGACTGTATCTCAGGCTATGAATGCTGAAATGCTTTATGAAAAAGCTGGAAATATAAAAGAATCTAGGAGAATGAGAGTTAGAATTCAAGAAAAATTTACTCTCCCAACCGCTTGTCTAGTATTCGGCTTAATAGGAAGTAGTTTTGGAATTAGAGCTAATTCAAGATCATCAAAGAGTCAAGGTTTTGGATTAAGTGTATTGATGATTTTTTTCTATTATGTATTATCATTTTTTTCAAGTTCTTTAGGGGTTAAAGGGATATTAAATCCTATTTTGGCCGCTTGGCTTCCTGTGATTATTTCAATCGGGATAGGAATATATTTATTAACAAGGGCAGGGAGATTAAGATAATTTAAATATAAAAAAAATATTAAATAAATTAGACTATTGGTATTTTCATTTTACATTTAATAGTGCTTGTAATTTAAAGATGGAATCAAAAGAGAAGTTTTTTTCAAATAATGTCGCAGTGACAAAGAAAAATTTTAATCATAATTCTGAAAAATTAAATTATCAAAGAAAGTTAATTAAGGATATTGAAGAAAAACATAAAGAATGGGCGAAAAGTTTATCTTCGTGAAGAATTTTACTAAAGTCAATAGAAATTTTTTGGTGTAGTAAGGTTTTATTTGTAATATAAAAAATCAAAATGTTATCTAATTAACTGAGTGGGAATTTCATTTATTAACTATTCATATCGATATATAGTTTTATATTAATATT
>CAYNKY010000155.1:0-3174 GCA_964397895.1 uncultured Prochlorococcus sp. | reverse complement strand
TAAAATATGAGAGGCAAGGATATATTTCTCATAAATATGTTCAATTAATATCAATTTCAAACGAGGTTTATGACAACCTAACAGACAATAAATTGTCCTTAAGCCATCATACAGATTGTTCTTTAGCTAAAAGAAAGATTGTCATTCAAGAAGAAGACAAACTGACGGAACCAAATATAAAAAGAGAAAAAAAAGATATAAAAGATGTTTTTATAGACAAGACATATAAATTACCAGAGGAATTAAATAATCAAAAAGATTTAATACAAAAATTATGGAAGAATAGAACTAAGACAAAAAATATAGATATTTGGAAATGGCAGATTAACCAAATACTTTTGATCAAGAGCAAATATGGGGAGGATGCAATATATTCACAACTTAATCAAGCGTGCTCTAAGGGATGGAATTCAATCGATATTGTAAATTATGAAAAATTCAATAAGGTGGATAGTGAAGTAAATAAATCAAAGGCATTATCTGAGAAAAGAATTGAGAATATGAAAATTCATGCAAAAGCATGGGGTAAAGAATCGCCTTATTATCATGATCCAACATTCATGAATGCATATAAAAAACTACTACGTGACAAAAAAATATGAATTAAGCAGAAATAATAATTTTATTACATTTTGAAATATTAACAAAAACCATTGCAATAGAATGGTTTTCTATTGAAAAACCGATGCTTATATAAACTTCTTAGTCCAGAAGTTTTCTTAAATAGTTGAATTTTACTTCTAGATAATGTATAAATAATATTAAGAAAGAAAAAGTCATGTCCAAAACAGCTCATTTCATCTCACGAATACAACAAAGAGGCATTCTCCAATCAACGATAGAAATGGCTCAGTGCTATGGAATACCCAAAGGAGATAAATACATTCTTGGGAAGAAGCAAATAGATGCAGCCATCAAAAAACTTGATAAAGAACGTAAGGATCTTATTAAAGCCCGAGACCAAGGAGGGGTGATTGCTGTAGAAGCAGATGGCGTTTTGATAACTGCTTATCGTTTTAATTCTTTTAATAGAAACCTAGCCCAATCATGACTTTTACCACACAACAAAAAAATGCTAGGGAAGCCATTTGGAATACCTTAGAACTTACAAGGGCTAGAACAGAACCATTAAAAGCAATACAAATTGTTATTTTTATCTTGATGTGGTCAAAATTTTTTCCTCAAACCAAGGGGGATATAATTGGCTACTTTGATGTCCTTGAGACCATAGATGATATTAACAAACTTAAAATTATTCAAAATGAACTGCAAAAAGAAACTGGGATTGTAATGAGCCATCCTTATAGCAATTTTAGTTTATTTGTTTTTAATGAGAATTTAAATTTTAATAATTTCATAGAAGATTTAAGGGTTAACTTGTTACCCGCGGCGAAATTAGTAGCTAAAGGAGAAACTGAAGATATTGAGAATTTATTGTCATTTCTTAAAAATATTATTCCCAATATGCTTGGCAAAAAAGCTACAGAGATTAACAAAGGGATCTTAGACTTTTCAGAATTAATATTTGATGACCTTGGAGCCAATTTAAAAGAATTAAATTGTCTTTATCCTTGGGGAATATCTTCTGCGTATAATTTTGCGAGGAAAAGAAAAACATATTTGCATGGATATAATATTGAAACTGCCTTCTTAAATAAAGGCTTAATAAGTCTTTACGGGAAGCCTTTTAAATTCGAAGAATATGATAGTAAGCCAAAAGAAATAACATTTGCCGCTCCAGAAATTGGGTTAAAACTTAGTCCCGAGGCATTTTCTAAACTTGAAGAATTCATAATTCCTCCTTTCGAAGATGGATATGAAGAATCAGAACTTATAAGTGATTTACCTTGTCAAATGATGTATTTAGCTCATGAAAATACAAAAAACACATCAATTTGCATGACATCTTCCGGATCACTTTTTTCAAATCAAAATGGAATAAATTTTTTTAGAAAAAAAATAATTGATAATAATTGGCTTGATGCCGTAATTAAATTTCCGGCAATGAGTTATTCGGGAACATCTATCCCTGCAGTTTTACTAATTCTTAAAAAGAATAGATCTTTAAAAGATGAGGTAATGTTTATAGATTTTTCTAATTGCGACAATAATTCTAGTAATAAACTTAATTTAAATATTCCAAACAAAGAAATTAGTAGACTTTTTTCAATTTATAAGAAGAAGAAGAAATCAACTATATCTGTGCCTATCTCCACAGAAGAAATCAAAAGAAATGACTACCTGCTTTTCTTCTCAAAATATCTAGTTTCTGAAGAATACTCAAAAATTACAAAACTTCTAAATAAGAGAAAAACTGTTCCACTTAATTCTCTAGTCGATTTTATTAGGCCTATTAAAATAACATCAAAAAAAGTAAAAAATGGTCCAGAGATAAATGAAGTTTTAATTTCTGATATCAATTCGATCGGTGAAATCACAAGTACTAATAAAAAAACAAATGTCAGTGAAGAATTTTTATCTAAAAGTAATCTTCCTCTTGTCAAAAAAAATGATTTAGTTATTTCGATAAAAGGTACATTGGGAAAGGTTGGAATCATCTCAAGAGATTTAGAAAATACTATTCCTGGACCATCATTATGTGTATTACGGCCTCAAGATTCTTCAATTATTAAAGGAGAACATATATTTCAATATCTCAGAAGTCAAATAGGGCAGCAGATAATTTCCGCCTCGAATCAAAGTGTTTCAGTATCTTTCATATCAATTATTGATTTAAAAAATTTACCTATCCCTGTACCCTCACTTAAAGAACAATTAAAAGCCAAAATAATTTCTGAAAGATCTCAGGAACTGATTGAATCAATACAAAAAATGCAAAAAGAACTGGATGATTACACAAATAGTGGTTGGATGCAAAGAGATAAAAAAAGTAAGGATGATTCTTCTTGAAAAGTCCTTAATTTCCTTAGTTGAATATTTTCAGCCTCCAAAAAGAAATTGCATTAATCCCTGGTCGGATTAATGCATTAGGAGTCCAAAGGAATACGCGTCCCAATTGAATTCCAACTTTAATTTATCACGATTAATAATCAATACCAAGTTAATTGTTCGGGATTCAATTTAGTCACAAACTTTTTAAATAAATTTTTTCTCAAATAATTATGACTAACAGTCACAACCAAATTACCTGTCCAAAGTGCCACAAAGCATTTT
>CAYNKY010000154.1:0-3227 GCA_964397895.1 uncultured Prochlorococcus sp. | reverse complement strand
TTTAGGAGTAAGAAAAAGCCCACTAATAATGCTAATACAGATAATATCAAGGAAATTTTGTTTGTCAAAACTCTTCCTTTTTTTTTACTTCCTGAATAGAGCCAAATAATACTTTTTAATAAAATGCCACCATCTAAAGACCCAAACGGGATCAAATTTAAAAAACCTAAAAAAATATTTAATATACTTACTCGAGAGATTATCTCAATAAATAAGTTTCCCTTTGTTTCTGTTGAAATGGTTATTAAAAGGAGTATAAATGCTGTAATAAAAGAGAAAGCTGGCCTAATAAAAGAAATTTTTATATTACCTGAGGCAGTATGACAATCTTTTTCAGTATCTAAAATTGCACCGAGAAAAAAGAAAGTTATTTTTTTAAATTTCACTCCTTCTAGAAGGCTTACATAAGTGTGAATAATTTGATGCAGAATTATTGAAAATAAAAAAATTAAAGATGTAAAAAAACCTATAATCCAACATTCCTTATTGTTATAAATTTCGCTGGAAGTTATATTTATTTGGTTACTAACACTCCATGCGAGTAAAAAAAGGAGTATGAACCAATTTGTATGAATTTTAAAGGGTATTCCCCAAAATTTAAAAATTTGCCAGCTCCTCAAATAAGTCTCCAGAATAACTATCTATTAAATCTATTCTACAGACATTAAATAGTAAAATAATAACTATGTCAGTTTCTAAAACACAAATAAAAATTTGCGGAATAACTTCAGTCTCGCAAGCATTAGAAATTGCAGCGCTTGGTGTCAATGCGATCGGCATAATTTCAGTCGAAGAATCTCCAAGATATGTTTTGCCATCAATTAAAAAAAAAATATTTGAAGCTCTTAGTAAATTTTTTCCTGAAATAAAAAGGGTTTCAGTAATTAAAAATGTCCCTTTGAATCAAATTCTGGAGAGCATGCAATCTGATTTGAGTGAAAATGCACTGCAATTGCATGGTGATGAAAATATTGAATATTGTAAAAAAGTAAAAGAGAGTTTACAACACGTCGAATTATGGAAAGCTTTCAGAATAAAAAGAACAGAAGATTTAAAGAACATACCACTTTATTCAGATTTTATTGATGCAGTACTTTTAGACTCATGGAATAAGGAAACTTATGGAGGTTCGGGTATTAGAATTCACCAAAAATATTTGGAAGATTTGAAATTTAATAATAAATGGTGGTTAGCGGGAGGTGTTTCATTAGACTGGGTTGAAAATATTATTAATGAAATAAAACCTGATGGGATAGATATATCTAGTAGTATTGAGATTAAGCCAGGAATTAAAGATATTTCAAAAGTTAAGGAGCTAATAGAAGCTATAAGAATGTACGACTTAATCTAGTAGATACTAATAACTAGTAGATACTAATAAAATGTCTTGAAAAAATTCAAATAAAATATCAACTAATTATTTGTTAGTAGCACGACATTGCATTAGGTTGTTGCTTTACAAGTTCAAAAAATTCTTGTTTAAGGCTAGCATCATGCCTGAAATCGCCTCTTACGATTGAATTAATCATACTTGTATTAGGCTCTTTAACCCCTCGCCAACACATACAATAATGTTTAGCTTTAACAAGTATTGCTAAACCTTTTGGTTCGCATCTACTTTCAATTTCATCAGCAAGTATCATCACTGCCTCTTCTTGTATATGGGGTCTTGAAAAAACCCAGTCAGCTACCCGAGCAAACTTTGATATACCTATAACTTTATCACCTGGCTTAATTCCAATCCAGCAATCGCCAATAATAGGAACCATATGATGAGAACATGCAGACCTTACACTTATTGGTCCTAGAGTATATATTTCATCTAGTTTTCCAGCATTAGGAAAATCTGTAACATTGGGTTGTTTATAATATCTTCCTTTAAAAACCTCATGTAAATACATTTTCGCAACCCTTTCTGCAGTCTCTTGAGAGTTATGGTCATTCTCAATATCAATAATTAAAGACTTTAATAAATCTCGAACTCTTGAAGCAACTTCTTTCTGCAAAGTATTTAATTCTCCTGGATTTATAAAATCGGAAATATTATCGTTTGCATGAAATCTACCATTATGATTCTGGATTCGCTCCTTAATAATCTCTGAGATTAATTTGTTGGTTATACTTCCATCATCTTTTGCTTTGATGTTGTCACTAGGAATAATAGACATAAAGATATTTAAATTCTGTAAAAGCTATTGATACTTTATATTTTAAAGTAATTACTAACCAAGAAATTATATCACATGAGAGTGTTCAAAGGATTATCAAAGTACGAATAATCTTACTTTTCCAAAGAATAAACGTTATCCACTTAAAAAGCCCCCGTTGACGGCATCAAGGTAATATCTTCAATAACTTGTGATTCAGGCTGCTCAGACATGTAAAGAATTGTTTGCGAGACATTTTCAGAAGAAAGCATTGCGTCTCTATTGAAATCTGACTTTACAAATTCAGAATCCCAAAGAGGAGTATTAACAGATCCTAATGTGATCGTGCAAGCCCTAATTAAGTTATGTCTCTCCTCTTCTCTTAAGCATTTTGTGAAGCTAGCAAGTGCTGCTTTGGTAACGCAATATGCGCCCCATTCAGGAAAAGCATTAGAGGCAGCATGACTGCTTACATTAATAATCAATCCTCCTTTTGCCCTCATTGGGGGCACAATTCTGGCACAAATCTGAAAAATACTTGTAAGATTTACTTGAATAATTTTTTGCCATTGCTCTAGAGGCATAGCAATAAGATCTCCGTTATAGGCAAATCCCGCATTATTTAGTACTAATGAGGGACAACCAAAATCTAGTAGGACTTTTGAAATTGAAGATTCAATAATTTCAGCATTTGATAAATCGCAATTACAAACATTAACCTGCACATCAAATTCTTTTAATTCATTTTTCAGTTTTTCTAATGCTTTTAAGTCTCTAGCTAGTAAAATAATATCCCAGCCAGCTTTAGCAAAAGTAAAGGCAGTTGCTCTTCCTATCCCTTTAGTAGCACCTGTAATAAGTATAAGTTTCGATTTACTCATAGGATCTTTACACTTGACTTTGAATTTCTTCTTGATTTACAGATTCTATAAACTTACCCAATACTCTAAATTTTAAGTACCTCTGCTCAATTAAATTATTTTTATCCATTTTTAAAAGTTCATTAATATGCTTATCAATTGATAACTTCAATGTTTCTCCAGCCTGAAGGGGTGCCCAATTATTCCCTCCAGCAGGTTC
>CAYNKY010000153.1:0-3228 GCA_964397895.1 uncultured Prochlorococcus sp. | reverse complement strand
CGCAATTAATTAAGGTTTCTTTTCTATGTGCAACCATAAAAACAGTTACCTCTTTTGATAAAGACTCTATAGATTTCAAGACATTTCTTTGAGTATCCATATCTAAAGAATTAGTAGCTTCATCTAAAAATAATATTTCAGATTTTTTGTAAAAAGCTCTTGCCAATCCAATCCTTTGACGCTGCCCTCCACTTAGTTTAGCGCCCCTTTCACCAAAATTAGTTTTATATTTTTTAGGTAATTCATCAATGAATTTTGAAAGCATTGCCATTGAAGCAGATTTCTTAACAAGATTCATATTTATATTGTCTTTTCTATCGCTAAATGCAATATTTCTATTTATTGTAGTATCAGCTAGAAAAATATTTTGAGGAACATGCGAAATAATTGATCTCCATAAACTAAAATTCCTATCTAAGTTACCTTTCATTAAATCCTTGCCATCAACAATAAAATTTCCTTCTATTGGATATAAAAGTCCCATCAAAATATCTAATAAAGTAGTTTTACCACATCCTGATTTACCGATTATTCCAATTTTTTGTCCTTTTTTAATTGTTAAATTTAGATTTTTAAGAATATTTGATTTTGAATTAGGATATCGAAAAGTTATATTTCTAAGAATAATTTCATCTTTAAATTTTATTTTTAAATTTTTAGAATATTTTTTTTCTCTATATCTCTCTAAATCCATATAACTTAATATATTATTTACTTCCATCTGGGTACTAGATAAGAAACTTATCCCTGAAAAAATTTGTTGTAGAGAAGGAAGGATTCTTTGAGACATATATGCAACTATTCCCAAAAGAGTAATAGTATTTAAAGTATTACTTTGAGAATTACTTATTATCACTGCCAAAAAACAAATAATAGAAATAGCTATAGAATCGACAATTATGCGAGGAGATAGCTGAATAAATCTTAAATCTGCATTTGCGAATCTAAATTTTCTGTTTCTATTTCTATATTCATTAATAATAAGGTTTTGTTTACTATCTATAATGATATCTCTTATCGCTTCTAAAGATTCTTGCAATATCTTTACCTGATTTTTGCTGATGGACTCCATTATAAAATTTATTTCTTTTAGTTTATTTTTAAATAAAAGATATAAGGCAATATAAATAAAAGTAAAAATAGATATTGTTAATATTGCAAATTTCCAATCTATTAAAACAAGACTTAATATTAACCCAAGCACTATAAATGTTGAAGTAAAAATTCTCAAATATTCATTAATAGACTCTACTAATGAATTTGAAAAGGAAGTTATTGCAGTAATAACTTCACTGCTATTTAGATTCTTATGCATTTGATAAGGTAAATTCATAACATTTTTAATTGCTTTAGTAGTTAAATATTCCCCAATAATTGCTGAAGTATTTGAGGTTAGGTAAAGATTGAGTAACCTTATTAATCCACTTATCAAAACAGCAAATATAAATAAAAAAATAAAAGGATTTACTAGTTCTTGACTATTATCTATTGCAAATAAATTAGATATTTCCTTAGCAAAATATATATCCCAAATCTTATTTGGATTACTAATAATAGTTAATACAGGTATTACTAAAGCCAATGAAACCATTTCAGCAATGGATGTAATTAGCATTGATATTAATACAATTAATAATCTAATTTTTATATTTGGATTCAGATAATGCCATATATAAATCATATTTGATATTGTTTTTTTATTTTTATTTTTACTTTTTACCATGCAAAATTCCTAGATGATTTTAAAAACAATATATTTTATATATTAATTTATGAAGTTCTAATTAAAAAATATACTTTATTCATTTTATTGATAGTTAATAAACTAAAGTGAAAATATATTTTTAACAGAAATTAATTTAACAAACAATCTATAGCTAATTAAAATTTATGAGTATAAGTTTCCTGATCTTAATAGCGCAGCCTTTAAATAAAAGAGATTTTAATAGATTTGGTATAAAGAAGTTAAGAGAAATTGGAAATGAAGTTTTAATTTGGGATCTTACATTTATCGAGAATCAGAATCAGTATCTTCATATAAATAGAGATAATAAAGAGAAATTTGATTGTTATGGACTAAAAGTATTTAATAATAAAAAAGAGTTGATGAGTGATTTATATAATCTTGATAAAGATAAATATATAATTCTGACATATTTAACACTCAGTCATAAGTCATTTTCATTTTATAGATACTTAAGTTTAAATTTCTATTATGGCATACCTTCCATTAATGTACTTCCCTCCTCTAAATATAATTTAAGTATAGAAAACTATATAAAAAAATTCATAAGAAAATTATCCATAATGGATCTATCAATTAAAAATATATTCTTAAAAATATTAATCAAAACTAATAATAAATTTAAACTTATTAAAAATGCAGACTTTTACCTTGCTACTGGCAAGCATTATAAAAACAATCTGATTGGGGAAAAATCAATTCTTATCCCTTCATGCTCATTTGACTATAATACTTATCTAGAAAATTCTAAATATCAAAATAATGAATACAAAAATCATATCTTATTCCTAGATGAATACCTCCCTTTTCATGAGGATTATCATATTGATGGTTATAGAAAATTACTTGATCCTAAAAAATACTATTTTTATTTAGAATCATTTTTTAAGTACATTTCAGATAAGACTAATCTAGAAATTATTATTGCGGCACATCCTCGTTCACAGTATGAAAGATATCCGCAATTTTTAAAAAATTATAAGATAATCAAGGGTCAAACTTGTCAATTAACAAGAAATTCTGAATTTATAATTTGTCATGGAAGTACATCCATAAGCTATGCAGTAATTTATAAGAAACCCATTATTTTTACTACTTTAGAGATGATAAGAGAAATTTATCCTATTTCATTTTACGCTTATGAAGAAATTTCTAGGGAGCTAGGATGTAGACAAATTATTATAGATAAATCAATTAATGATATTGATATCAGAAGAATCCTTTCTGTTAACGAACTTAAATATGAAGACTATATTAATAATTATCTTAAACATAAAGATTCAAAGAATATTTCTACTTGGGACTCTCTAGATTTATTTATAAAAAATAAAAAAATTTGATTGCAAATAATAAAGATATTAGAAATTATTATTTATCTATAAATAAAGCTTTCCTAAAGACCAATGATTTCATTAGGAAAATTAAGAGGATTTGAGGAGATTAGATCTGCTTTCAATCTGAATGCAATGCAAATCACCAACTAA
>CAYNKY010000152.1:0-3332 GCA_964397895.1 uncultured Prochlorococcus sp. | reverse complement strand
TAGATTTACATTTGAACTATAACTTCCGCTTGCATTAGAGAAGACTCTTGCAGAAGCTTCTCTTATGGATGTACCTTCTTTTTCTGCTTGATCAAGAGAATGTTTTCTAACAAAATTTAAATCAGGTGGCTCATCAGCCTCAGCAGCTAATTTAACAGCTTGATCAATTAAGGCCATTTGATTAATAAATAAATCTCTAAAAACTCCTGAGCAATTTACTACTACATCAATTCTTGGCCTCTTAAGTTCCTCAAGAGGTATTAACTCAAGTTTATTTATCCTTCCAACAGAATCAGGTTTTGGTTTAACTCCTACAAACCATAAAATTTGAGCAAGAGATTCTCCATAGGTTTTTATATTATCAGTACCCCATAGTACGCAAGCTATAGTTTCTGGCCAAGTACCTTGCTCTTCTTTTTGCCTTTCTATTAATTTATCAACAACAGACTTTGCCGCTGCAACAGCAGCAGTTGTTGGAATAGATTGAGGATCTAGAGCATGAATATTTTTGCCACTTGGTAAAACACCTGGATTTCTTATGGGATCACCTCCTGGACCAGGTAAAACATAATTTCCGTCTAAGGCTTTGATAAGACTTTCCATTTCTTTGTCTGCACAAACCTGTTCAAGACAAAATAATAAATATTGAAAAAGTTTATCTAATTCAGATTGATTTACATTCTCAAATCCATTATCGACACAAACTCGATACCAAGGAGTAGGAAGTTTTAAACCAAATATTTTAAATAAATCTAATAATTTAGATAAGAATGATTTTTCAAGATAAACTCTCCCATCAACGATTTTAAGAGATTTAACCATTGCATATATTGATTCTCTTGAGGTTTTAATAATCTTTTTATTGAGTTCAACAAATTTGAGTTCACCCTTATTATTTTTTTTATAAATTTCTTCGATATTACAATTGATAGATTCTGCCAATAAACCTGGTAAAGATCTTAATTGTTCTTGTTCTCTCTCCAAAGATGAAATATTTACAAGAGTAGCTACTGCTTCTTCTGCAGTAGGTGCTTCACCAATAGTATGTAAGCCACATGGCAATAACCTACTTTCAATCTCCATTAATTGTTTATAGATATTTCCAACAAATAAATCCCTTTCATCTAGAGATAACTCATTTGCATCATTATTAGGAAGGTTTACATCTTTATCTAGGTTACATTTTTTTGCAGTTTCAACTATTGAATTAACAATTTGTATACCTCTGCTATTTTCTCTAAGTTGTTGATAAGATCCAACAAGTTCACTTAATTCTTTTAAGCCTTTATATAATCCTGCATTTTCAGCTGGAGGTGTTAAGTAACTTATAGTAGAAGCATATCCTCTCCTTTTGGCAATTGTAGCTTCTGATGGATTATTTGCAGCGTAATAATAAAGATTTGGCAAAGATCCAATTAGTGAATCTGGGTAACATGTCTCACTCATTCCCATTTGCTTACCCGGCATAAACTCAAGAGAGCCGTGAGTACCGAAATGAAGAACAGCATCCGCTTTCCAGATTTTTTCGACATAAGTATAGTATGCAGCAAAACCATGATGAGGACTTGCGCTTCTTGAATAAAGTAATCTCATAGGATCACCTTCATATCCAAAAGTTGGTTGAACACCTATAAAAACATTCCCAAAGTGTTTCCCGTATATAAGTAAATTTTGTCCGTCGCTATTAAGATTACCAGGAGGTTTGCCCCAATTCTCTTCAAGTCTATTTGAATAAGGAGTAAATTCTTCATATTCGTTTACAGACATTTTATGGGCAATATTTAATTCAGGAGAACCATCCATAGCTTCTGGATTATTAATAACTTTTTCCATTAACTCTTTAGAGTTATTTGGTAGATTGTCAATTTTATAACCTTTCTTCTTCATCTCTAATAGAACCCTATATATTGAACCAAAGACATTTAAATAAGCAGCAGTTCCAACATTTCCCTTGTCAGGGGGAAAACTAAATACAGTTATTGCTAATTTTTTTTCTTCTCTCTTCTTTACACGCAATGTTGACCATTTAATTGCTCTTTCAGCGATTACGTCAACTCTATCTTGGAGAGTATGTGCTTTTCCTGTCGCATCATCCCTTCCTGAGAGAATTATTGGTTCTATAGCTCCGTCCAATTCAGGAATGGCAATCTGTAGTGCGACTTGTACTGGATGAAGACCAAGATCACTCTCCTCCCATTCTTGAGTAGTTTGAAAGACTAAAGGAAGGGCAACCATATATGGTCTATTTAATTTCTTTAGAGCTTCTATAGCTTTGGGATGGTCTTGTCTCGCTGGACCTCCAACTAAAGCAAATCCTGTAAGTGATACTATTCCATCAACGATAGGATTATCTTTATTAATTGAATCATAAAAAAATTCTTTGACTGGTTTTGAAAAATCTAATCCACCGCAAAAAATTGGAATAACTCTTGCCCCCCTATACTCAAGTTCTTGAATAACAGCTACATAGTGAGCATCATCACCAGTAACAATATGGCTTCTTTGAAGAACTAATCCAATAGTAGGACTAGTATCTAACTTGGGTTCTAAATCTTTTCTATTATTATCCCATGCTTTGTAGGAATCTAAACTTTCAAACATATTAGGAGCCATGGGATGCCATATACCCAAGTCTGGAAATGTTTCTGGATCTTGAATATTAAACGCTTCTAATTCACTTTTAATATCATCAGATACTACATATTTCTCGGATAACATTAACAAAAGATTTTTTAAATTTTCAGTGGTTCCTCCTAGCCAATATTGAAAACTTAGAATAAATGTTCTTGCATCTTGAGCTTTTTCAATAGGTAAATATTTCAGGATTGAAGGTAAAGTATTTAAAAGTTTTAACATTGAATCTTGGAAGCTTGCTCCATCTGCTTCTTTCTTCTTTTTTATTAAATCTCCTATTATACTTTTGCTCTTAGTTTGGCCCAATTGCGCCATACTAAAAGATCCCAATTTATTTAATCTCATTACTTCTGGCATAGATGGAAATACAACTGATGCCTTAAGCTTTTTCTTGTAGGGAGATACTGCTTCTACAACTTTCTGCGCTAAATCTTCAATAAATATTAAGGAAGCAACAAATATATCTGCATTGGATACATCTTTTTTAAAATCTTCGTAATTATTTTCATCTCTAAGTTCTTCAATTAAATAACCACTAAGTTCAATCCCAATTGGACCTTGGATTTCGTTGATTGATTTTGCAGCTTCAGTTAGCGAATTTTGGTATTGTGGCTCGAGAACAACATATACTGCTTTAATAACAGCTTTATGTTTGTTATCCTCGGCAGGAGATACTCTGCGGTTTGCTGAGCGGACCT
>CAYNKY010000151.1:0-3365 GCA_964397895.1 uncultured Prochlorococcus sp. | reverse complement strand
TTAATTTCAATTGCTTTGCGAGTAGATATTTCTGCATCTTTTAATTTGCCAAGATTTTTTAATATGAGTCCAAGATTATTATGCGCTTCAGCATAATCAGGTTTAAGTTCAATTGCTTTCCGAGTAGATATTTCTGCATCTTTTAATTTCCCAAGATCTATGGCTATGGTTCCTAAATTAAAATATGACACTGCACAATTAGGGTTAATTTCAATTGCTTTGTGATATGACAATTCTGCATCTTTTAATTTGCCTTTATGTCTTAATATATTTCCTAGATTGGTATTTGCTTCAGCATAATCAGGTTTAAGTTCAATTGCTTTGCGATATGACAATTCTGCATCTTTGATTTTGCCTTGACCTTGCAAAATTAATCCATAATTAGAAAAAACTCTGTGATCATTACATCCCTTACATATTAACTTTTGATAGTATTTTTCTGCTTCTGAAATATTTCCTTTTAAATGCAAGTGGATTGCTTGACTAATAATTTGTTCTTGAGAAAATTTAGGTTTTTTATTTTTTTTCTTTGATGATTTATATAGATCTCCAAAACCTTTCATTTTGAAATAATTTTATTAATTAATTATAAGAAATTTATAGTTTTGATTATGTATAAAACCCAGTTTCTTTTAACTAATCTTTATTTAAGTATTAAAGAAATCGGTTTTTTTATGAACTAATGATAGTGAGAAAATGACAAGTTTAATTATTCACGACATTCTTTACAATTAAATCAATAAGTATCCTTCAAAAGTTTAAAGAATTATAGGTTTAAGTTTCTCGCGGGTTTGTTGCGAGAGTATCAATTTTATAGATGTCAATCATAATAACGATAGTGAATGGGTCTTTTATGATTATTATATCGAGTGGGAATAAATTATAGGGTTAGAATGTAGTTATATCATCAATCTTGATGTTTGTTGCGAGTTTTTCTATTTGTAATTGAGTTTTTAAAATGTCATTATTACTGGGTCGCTAAATTTTCTATTTGTTGTCAGTTTCTTCAGGAAGAAATCATAGAAAGTTTTTTGATTTACCTGCAAACTTAAAATTTGAAATTCTTAAAAAAATTGTGTTTATATATTGTATGCCAAAATTAATATGTTCCTTCTCATATGATTACATAGATTAAATTCTTATGTTTTATAGTATCTTTTTAATTATTTTACTAGATATTTTTCATAAAAGATTTAGTTGGATGGATTTATACTTTTGTCTAGATAATTTTCAAACAAAATAGAAAGACATTCTGGAGATAAGTGAATTTGATCGCACATATAAAGATTGTTATTTTCTCCATTTTTATTTGCTGTCAATGCAAAAACATCTAAAAAATATGAACCCCTAGATAAAACTTCCTTTTTTAAGTATTCGTTATATCTTTTAATCATTTTAATTCTTTTTATATCTATTTCATCAAGTAATTCTTTTTCTCTTTTTGGTGCTGGAACACCAAAGTAATATTTTTTTGAGTAATTTGGAGATAGCATTCCTTCCATGTAATCAAGATAACCTTTAATAGTTTTTTCACATACTTCTGAAATATCTTGATTATTTTTAAAAGCATAATTAAGTATTCCTTCATTTTTCCTGCAATCTATTTCACCAAAAGAAATAAAAATTTCATCACTATAATTATGATTTTTTATCTGTTGTGTTAGCGAGTCTTTCCATTTATTACTCTTGTCATTAGAAAAATGCCATGCTTTGCCACCTTTTATTAAAACTGGTTGAATTTGTTTAAATTTTGATGATATAAAAAGAGTCTGATGAGCAAAAGAAAGACAATGACTTTCTCCAATATGAGGGATTATAGTTGCTTCAGGATTATTTCTCTTCTCAAGTAGAGGATAAAGTGAATTAATAAACTTAAAAAAAGCAGATGTCTGCATTCTATTTTCTTTTGTAATTAGATTGATAGCGCCTTGACTTATTAAATCCTCGCATTTACTTAAATAAAATGAAGTTTCTACATAATTTCTTTGCAGTAAATTTGCGATTGTGATATGTAATGTAGCGCTTAGTTTATATCCATTGTTTATTGTTTTTGAATCAATTGTTGACTTTGATAGAAGAATTAATTTCTCTAATTTTCCAAGATCTATCAATATTGATCCTAGGTTAAAATGAGCATTTGCAAAATCAGGATAAAGTTCAATTGCTTTGCGAGTATAAATTTCTGCTTCTTCTAATTTGCCAATCTCTCTTAATATATTGCCTAGATTGGCATGTGCTTCTGCATAATCAGGTGAAAGTTCAATTGCTTTGCGAAAAAAACTTTCTGCTTTTTTTAATTTTCCCAAACCTTGTAGAATTCCTCCATAATTAGAAAAAACTCTGTGATCATTACATTCCTCACTTATTAACTTTTGATAGTATTTCTCTGCTTCTGGAATATTTCCTTTTAAATGGAGGTGGATTGCCTGACTAATAATTTGTTCATTAGAAAATTTAGGTTTTTTATTTTTTTTCTTTGATGATTTATATAGATCTTCAAAATCTTTCATATTGAAATAATTTTTATAAATTAATTATAAAAATTTTATAGTTTTGTTATGTTTAAAAACTCAGTTTCTTTTAACTAATCTTTATTTAAGTATTAAAGAAATCGTTTTTTTTATGAACTAATGATAATGAGAAAATGACAAGTTTAATTATTCATGACATTCTTTACACTTAAATCAATAAATATTTTTCAGGAGTATAGAGAATTATGGGTTTAAGTGTGTTGCCGGTTTGTTGCGAAAGTATCAACTTTAAATATATCAATCATACCAATGAAAGTGAATGGGTCTTTTATGATGGTTCTATTGAGTGGGAGTGAAGGATAGGTTATAAACCTATTTATAGAATCAAAAATTAGGTTTCCTTCAGGTTTCCCTTGGAGTAAAAATCCTTTTTCTATAGAGAAATCGTAGAGTTTTAAATTTTTCTACACCTTAGTAAATTAGTTCTTTATTTTTTAATTTTTTCTAAATTCCATTTATCAAATATTAATTTCATTTCTCTTCCTATTATTTTACTTTCTTTAAGAAAGGTAGTTTTTGAATAATTATTCCAAAAAAAACATAAATAATGAAAAACTGGATAAATGAAGGTTTTGGTGGGAAAGGTAAATTTTTTACATATGTCCACTCAATACATTGTTTTAGGTGCTTATCACTAGCGATAATATTTTTTTAAGTTTCAAATACTCAATAATGAGGTGGATCCGATTCTTCTGGAGGGAAATAGGTATCCTCATCATTACCTTTTTTTTCTTTCTGAAATATTCTTCCAATTGATCTAATCCGTCATTATCGTAATCATTTTTCTTTCCATTACTTCTCTAATACACTTTTTACCTTATCTGAGAATTTTTG
>CAYNKY010000150.1:0-3375 GCA_964397895.1 uncultured Prochlorococcus sp. | reverse complement strand
TTAGTTGTTCCTAGGTCAATGCCAACAACCTTCCCCATGAATAAAAACTCTCCTTGTTAATCTCCATAATCGGTCATCCTCCTCTTAATTGTTACTCATAAACGAGGTGTGGTATCCGAACAATACCCTTTTTCTAATTAAAAAAACACCAAAAATGATTACTAGTAAAACATGTTTTCTAGCCTTAATAGGCAATCCAGTAGAACATTCTTTATCACCTGCAATGCATAATGAAGTAATAAGTTTTTTAGGATTAGATTTAGTTTACTTAGCAATTCCATGCCATGAAGATGATTTCCAAATTGTCATTAATGCATTAAAAAAGATAAATTGTAAAGGTTTGAATATTACGATTCCATTTAAAGAAAAAGCTTTTAATTTATGCGACGAAATATCTCCAGTCGCAAAAAAAGTTAAAGCTATAAATACTCTCAAAATAAATCATAATAATGAATGGAGCGGAACAAATACAGATGTAGATGGATTTAAATATCCACTAAAAGACTTAAATTTAATAGGAAAAAATTCTATAGTCATAGGGTCTGGAGGTGCAGCAAGATCTGCAGTTCAAGGATTAATTGAACTAAAGTTATCAAATATATGGGTTATTTCGAGAAACGAAGGAAAGTTAAAAAATTTTTTGAATGACTTTAAAGAATGTAAATCTGTCAAAGGATGTCTAGCGCATGATATAAAAACAGATGACTTAATAAACAGTTCAGATTTAATTATTAATGCAACACCAATTGGCATGAAAAAGTTGAATACTGACTTTGATCAACTACCTTTTGGAGAGAATTTCTGGAGATCTTTAAATTCCAGAACAATAATTTATGATTTAATCTATAACCCTAGAAAAACTAAACTCTTGAAATTATCGGATAAAAAAGGATGTCAAATTATTGATGGGACTGAGATGTTAGTTGCTCAAGGAGCAAAATCACTATCCTACTGGACTGATATAGACGATATCCCTGTTGAAATCATGAAAAAAACAATTGATAAATTTTTATAAAAAAAATTAGTTCATTTTAAATGCTTTTAAAACAAACCACCGTATTGTATTCTTAATATTGTACAGACGCTTGTAACTTTTATGAGCCTTATATGACCTTGTCTGAAATGCCTGATTCATCAATTTACTATGAAACAATGTATATTCTTCGCCCAGATATTGCGGAAGAAGAAGTTACTAATCACATAGAAAAATACAACAAGATATTAGAAGAGAATGGAGGAAAAGTTCTTGATAGCCAAATGAGAGGCAAAAGAAGACTAGCTTATCCAATAGCCAAACATAGAGAAGGAGTATATGTACAACTTAGTCATCAAGGAGATGGACAACACATAGCAAAAATCGAAAAAGCTATGCGTCTTAATGAAGACGTTATTAGATATCTAACAATTAAACAGGATGGGCCTTTGCCTACACCAAAACCTTCAAATAAAAAGCAAAGTTCATCGGAAAATAAAGAAGATGAAAAAGTCAATTCTGAACCTGAAAATGAACCTAAAGCAGAGAAAGATGCTGAGAAAGTAGAAACAAAAGATTCCAATTCCGAATCTACAGAAAATTAATTATTTAATATCTTTTAAATTCGACTCTGCCCAAATTTTATTAGCCATACCCCACATATAAATAAAACCTTTAGCATTTTCATGATTAAATTTATCCTCATGACTATACGTAGCAAGGTCCTCTCTATAAAGAGAATTATTTAAAGAATTTCTGCCAATAATGGTTGCATTACCTTTATGAAGACTAATTTTGACAATTCCATTTACATTTTTTTGTGTTGATTCAATAAAAGAATCAAGAGCTACTTTTAGTGGTCCGAACCAAAGCCCTTGATAAACCAACTGACTCCATTTTTTTTCAACAAAATCTTTAAATTCTATGACCTCTGGACTTAATGTAATACTTTCAAGCTCCTTATGAGCTTTAATTAATAATAATAATCCAGGGGTTTCATAAATCTCTCTACTTTTAATACCTACAACACGATCCTCAATCATATCTATCCTTCCAAAACCATGCTTACCAGCGAGAATATTTGCACGTTTAATTAATTCCACGTATTTCAAATTTTCTCCTCCGAATTTTATAGGAAATCCATTATTAAATTCTATTTCAATTTCTTGAGGAACCTCTGGAGCCTCTTGAATTGAAGAAGTCATTTCAAAAACGTCCTCACTAGGAGGTCTCATAGGATCCTCTAAATAGCCAGCCTCAATACTTCTTCCTAATAAATTAACATCGATTGAATAGGGCGACTTTTTTGATACCGGAGCAGGAATTCCAAATTTCTCTCCATAAGAAATAGCTTCTTCTCTACTCATTTTCCATTCTCGTGCAGGAGTAATAATTTCCAAGTCAGGACCCAAGGCATTTATAGCTAAGTCAAATCTAACTTGGTCATTACCTTTGCCTGTACAACCATGAGCCACAGCATCCGCACCACAATTTCTTGCTATAGCAACAAGATTTTCAGCAATTAAAGGTCTAGCCAATGCAGTAGACAGCGGATATTTCCCTAAATACAAGGCATTTGCTCTAATTGCAGGATAAGCATAATTTTCTACAAAAGATCCTACGAGATTTCCAATAAAAGCTTCAGATGCGCCTGAATCAAGTGCTTTCTGTTTAATAAGATTTAAATCATCTCCTTGACCTAAATCGGCAACATAAGCAATTACCTCTGACACTCCATATATATTCTTTAAGTAAGGTATACAAATACTAGTGTCTACTCCACCTGAATAGGCTAGAACAACTTTTTTTACATCGCCCATTTAAATTCTCCTGAAAAATAATGCAAATCAATAAATTAGATTTTCACTAACCTACTTAAAACTAACATTAGTGTAACTATAAAAGCCGGTCCAAAAACCAAACCAAGTAAAGCCCAATTATTTATTAAAATTGGTTCCGTAAATTGATTGCCAATATATTTCAAAAAAAATGATAATAAAAAAGATATTGGCCAAATAACATAAATTTTTAATCCTTTTTTATCAAACAAAGATTTTAAAAAAGCACTTTATGTATTATCTTATAGTAAGAGACAAAAATCTAGATGGATTCGGGCAAGCTGCAAAAAAGACTGAATGAAATCGCTGAGATAAATCCTGCTTTAACATGTTATAGCAGAGATGATGCTGCTCCAGTATTGCCTTTGCGAGAGGAGCCAGACTTATTATCCTGGCTCGAAAACACAGGTAGATTGGTCACTGAAGACCAAGGTGAATCTCAAGAAATTAGTACTATTGAAGAGGAAGAGTTATCAGCTTTAATGGGTGAGAAAGAAGACTATAAAGTAGAAGATGACATCATAGATGATGATTGGGAAGATTAACTTTTCAAGTTTTAAATAT
>CAYNKY010000149.1:0-3404 GCA_964397895.1 uncultured Prochlorococcus sp. | reverse complement strand
TTTGAATATTTGATAGATAATTTATCTTTAAACAAATTTTTTATGTTTTTATGAACATTTATGATATAAAAAAAATGGTTAGATTAAAGTGATCATAATATGGACAAGCAAATAAAATCTAAAAATAGAGTTACTAAATTTGGAGAAGTCAATACCTCTATTAAAGAAATTAATTCTATGCTTAATTTGGTTAAACAAGAAACTGAAAGATTAGATTCTCGATTCTTTGAACCTGCATGCGGTGATGGTAATTTCTTATATGAAGTTCTCAAAAGAAAACTAAAAACTCTAGAGACAAGATATAAGAAAAATCAATATGAATTTGAGAGGAATTTAATTGTCGTAGTAGGTTCAATTTATGGTATTGATTTATTAGAGGATAATGTAGAGGCCACAAAAAAAAGATTATTTAACTTATCAGAGAATATTTATAAAAAATATTTTAATAAATATATAAATCCTAAACTTATACAATCTCTTTCGTTTTTACTCAATAAAAATATTATTTGTGGTGATGCTTTAACTTTAAAACACTTAATTACTTATGAGCCAATAACTTTCTGTGAGTGGGGGATAGTAAATAATAAATTGAAAAGAAGAGATTTTTATTTGTCTGACTTAATTGCATATACAGAGATAGAAAATGATAGTCTTTTCTCGTCCATGGAAGTTAGTATTATTCAACCTTTAAAAGTATATTCATTAGTAAATTATGACGAGGCTTTTGAAACATGTTAGATAAGTATCATAATCCAGATATCTTAAGTTGCCTCTCAAACTTAAGTAATGATGAAGTGTTTACACCTCCAACTCTTGCAAATGAAATGCTCGATACACTACCTGCTGAATATTGGAGTGATAAGACCAAAAAGTTTTTAGATCCTGTATCCAAATCAGGAGTCTTGTTAAGAGAAATAACAAAAAGATTATTAGAAGGATTAGAGAATCAAATCCCTAATATTGAAGATAGATTAAACCATATATTAAAAAATCAGGTATTTGGAATTGGTATTACAAAACTTACTGCAGAAATATCAAGAAGAACTTTATATTGCTCAAAAAGAGGAAATGGGCCTTATTCCATAGTTAAATTTAAAGATGAAGAAGGGAATATTAAATACTTCCCAACTAAACACTATTGGGAAGCATGGGCTTCAGGGCCAAAATGCAGATATTGTGGCATTAGCAAAAAACTATATGATAGAGATGAGAACTTAGAATCTTATGCGTACTCGTTTATACATAATTCAAATCCAGAAGACTTTTTTGAAATGAAATTTGATGTAATAATTGGCAACCCTCCCTACCAAATGAATGATGGAGGAGGAACTGGCTCTAGCGCAGTCCCAATTTATGACAAGTTTGTAGAAGCAGCAAAGAAACTTAAACCAAGATATATCACAATGATTATTCCAGCCAGATGGTATTCAGGTGGTAGAGGTTTAGATGTATTTAGAGAAAATATGCTAAGAGATAGGTCAATTAAAGAATTATATGATTTCACAAATTCATCAGATTGTTTTTCTGGGGTAGAAATTAAAGGAGGAGTTTGTTTTTTCCTTTGGGAAAGAGATTATCAAGGCGAATGTAAAGTGGTTTCAAAATCAAATTCAAAGGTTACTAGCATTATGAAAAGACCTCTTCTAGAGGATGGCTTAACAAATTTTATAAGAAGAAATGAAATGGTTTCTATAATTAAAAAAGTGCGTAAATTTAAAGAAAAAACTTTTGACGAGATTATTTCTTCAAATGATCCTTTTGGTTTTGATGTTAGAGAAGTTGGAAGTTATAAAAGAGTGAAACCAAAATTTTCATTAGAGAAGTACTCAGGGCAAATACCTTTTTACTATCAAGGATGGAAAAAAGAGGGATTAGGTTATATAAATGAAAGTAATATTATAAAAAATAAAAATTTAATTAAAAAAGATAAAATATATATCCCTAAAGCATGGGGAACTGGGAACCTTTCTTCTGATCAACTTGAGCCTATATTTGTAGAAGGCAAATCATGTTCAACCGAGACTTATTTGGTTATTTCTTCTGATTTTTCAAAAGAAGAATTTAAAAATATTTGTCATTACATTAATACGAAATTTTTTCACGCACTAACACTTGCATTAAAAAATACACAAAATGCGATGAAAAAAGTTTACTCAATAGTTCCTATTCAGGATTTCAAAAAAAAATTAAACGATAATATCCTGTATCAAAAATATAATTTAACAAAAGAAGAAATAGACTTTATTGAAAAAAATGTTCTCCTTTAATGAAATTTTTTCCTGCAAAATCTAATAAAAGTCCAAAAATTTATGCATATACAGAACCCTTTACTGAATATAAAGGGCTTATAAAGATTGGTTACACAGAAAGAAATGTTCTCTCAAGAATGAAAGAACACTATCCTACTTCTGGCCCCGAGGGATTTCCTAGGTATAAAATTTTATTTGAAGCATCAAGCATGAGAAATGATGGGACTTATTTTAAAGATTATGACATTCATAAAATACTTGAAAAAGCTGGTATAGAGAGATGTGGATCAAATTGTGAATGGTTTAATTGCTCAATTAAAGATTTAAAGTCTGCTGTAATTGCTGCGAAAGAAAGAAAAATAATTGATTTAGAAAGGAATTTGGATTTTCTATTAAGACCTGAGCAAAAAGAGGCTATAAAAAAAACGAAAGACTATTTTATCAATTTTGAATCTTTTGAAAAAAAAGCACCCCATTTTTTATGGAATTGCAAAATGAGATTTGGCAAAACATTTACCGCTTATAAACTTGCGAAGGAAATGGGATGGGCAAAAATATTAATTCTTACCTTCAAACCTGCTATTGAAAATTCATGGAAAGAAGATCTACTATCTCATATTGATTTTAAAGATTGGCAATTCATTTCAAATAATAATCTTTCCATTAACGATATTGATCAAAGCAAATGCTTTGCTTGCTTCGCTTCTTTTCAGGATTTTTTAGGAAGAAATAAGTCTGGAGGTATCAAGTTAAAGAATAAATGGGCCCACAATATCAAATGGGATTGTATTATCCTCGATGAATACCATTATGGTGCGTGGAGAGATACAGCAAAAGAACTCTATTCCTCTGAAGAAAAGAAAGAACAAAAAGAATCTATTATTAATGGATATGATGTATGGGATGAGAGCATTTCACCACTTAAAACAAAATATTATCTCTACCTAAGCGGCACTCCATTTAGAGCTATTGAATCAGGAGAATTCATAGAAGAACAAATTTATAATTGGACCTACACTGCTGAACAAGAAGCAAAAACAAGTTGGAAGGGAGACAATAATCCTTATGAATCCTTGCCAAGAATGGTAATGATGACTTACCAAATGCCTGAATCTTTAACACAAGTTACTAATACAGGAGAGTATGACCAATTTG
>CAYNKY010000148.1:0-3430 GCA_964397895.1 uncultured Prochlorococcus sp. | reverse complement strand
AAACTATTTTTTGATAAATGGTCAAATAATAAAATAGTCTTAGATAGTTGGTTTTATTTTTCTTCTTCTAAACAATCAAATCAATCGATTGAAAAGATTGAGAGTTTATTTAATCATAAATTATTCGATCAAAAATCTCCAAATACACTAAGATCAATTCTGAACGGTTTTGTTACCAATAATAGGTCTTTTCATTCAGAAGATGGCATGGGATATAACTATATTGCAAAAAAAATAATTAAATACGATAAAGTAAATCCTATAGTAATATCACGTTTCTTAAAAATCTTTAGTAGATGGAATTTATATACAGAGCCTCATAAATCGCAAATGCTTAAAGCTATTAATTTGATAGATATGCAAAATTTATCTAACAATTCAAGAGAAGTTATAAATTTAATTTTAAGTAAATAGAATTATAACTTTTTTCAATTAAGAAAATTAAGGTTATTGTCAAAAAATTTTAAAAATTATATTTAAAAACCTAACTTTAAATATAATAAGAACAATTATAAAAAACCATGTTTGCAATAGCTTTAGGAATGTCAAAATTAGAGACCATTACAGTCGTCATATCAAGCTTAATATTTATTGGAGCTTTTACTTGGGTTTCAATCAAAGGAGATCTAAGAAAACTTGCAGCGGAATTGATAGAAGAAAATGATAAAAGTTTAAATTAAATTTATTAGCTACTTGAATAATCAATTATGCGTCTAATCTCATTAAGAGATGAGCCATAAATGCGATGACCTAATAAATCAACACCAACCCATTTTTTAGTTTTATCAATGCTATTGAGATAATAATTATTTAAACTAGTGATATTTGTATCACTCCAAGTTAAAGCTATATCCCACCCTTTATAATTTTCTATCATTTTTAAGATTTTGTATTTTCTTTAAGCTTATCTACAACTCTTCAAAACAAAAACAAAGGAAATAAGTAATTTTGATATTATTAATTATTTGAAGAGATAATGCTAATTTTGCTTGCAGACTTATCTGCTCTTTTTCTTGCTTCTAAAACAGTTTGTCCTGTTGCCAATACTACTCCCATTCTTCTATTTTTTCTAGCTATCTTTTTACCAAAAATTAATGCTTTAGTAGAAGGAGTCTCTAATGCTTCTGCAAGTCCTGAGATTATATGATTTTCATGCTCCCCATCTGATAATACAACCCTGGATGCTCCGAAGTTAATCAACTTTATTTCAGGAATAGGCAAATTTAAAAATGCTCTTAAATGAAGCTCAAATTCATTTATATTTTGTGTCAACAAAGTAACCAAGCCTGTATCGTGTGGCCTTGGAGATAATTCAGAGAAAATAATTTCATTTCCCTTTACAAAAAATTCAACTCCATATAACCCAGCACCATTAAGATTATTAAGTATTTCAGAAGTAATATCTTTTGCTTCATTAAGAAGAGTACTACTTAATTCGAGCGGTTGCCAACTACATTGGTAGTCTCCAGAATATTGTTCATGACCTATTGGAGGACAAAAAATATTTTTCCCTGAATTAGTTCTAACAGTTAAAAGGGTAAATTCAAAATCAAACTCAATAAATTCTTCTAAGATGACACCGTTAACATCACCTCTTGACAATTTCAAGGCTTGTTTCCATGCCTCTAATAAAACACTTTCATTAGCTACTATATTTTGACCTTTACCTGATGAGCTCATCAGAGGTTTGAGAATTAGAGGAAAGCCAAGTTTTAATGCATCCTTCTTTAAATATTTTTCCTCATATACATATTTATATTTTGCAGTCTTTATTTTTAACTCTGTTGCTGCTAAATCTCTTATCTTATCTCTATTCATAGTCATTTCGACCGTTCTTGCATTTGGTACAACTTTTATACCCTCTTTCTCAATCTCTATAAGTGCTTCGATAGATAAAGCTTCAATCTCTGGTACCACAAAATCAGGTTTTAATTGCAAAATTAGATTTTTCAAAGCATCTTTATCACTCATATTTAAGACAAAAGACTCATCAGCTACTTGCATTGCTGGTGCGTCCGGATATTTGTCAATGGCAACCGTTTTGCATCCTAATCTCTGGGATTCTATTAAAATTTCTTTTCCTAACTCCCCACTGCCTAGCAATAAAACGGATTTATTAGTAAAAACTGATTTAGTCATTATGTAGAGATCTAATTTTTACTAATATTTTCTTTGGTTTCTTTAATTTGATCATTTTTCTTATTTTCTTTTTTATCAATACCAAAATTAATAAATTTACTAAACAAACCCTCTTCTCTAATACCTTTAGTAAGGCTATTAGAAATAGCTCCAATAAAGAAAAATCCTATAAAAAGCCAGATAATTCTTTCAATGAAAATAAATGGTGATAAAGCTTGTCCCGTTTTAACTATTTCTGATAGAGGGTCTAAAGGGTCCAAAATTTCTAAATGAGTAATAATTTAATTATATATGTATCTAACAAAACTCTTCAAAAATATTAAAGTAGCTTTATAAGATATTTAAACACGAAAAGTATTCAGCGATGCTATCTTCTAATAGTTATTGTTCTATTTATGACTATTGAAGTAAGAGATACCAAAATTGTAACCTCTGAAGGTAAGGTTATTAAATTAGGAGATTTTTCAGGGCAAGTTTTATTAATCGTAAACGTAGCTAGCTATTGTGGTTTTACTATTCAATATGAAGATCTTCAAACTCTTCATGATAAATATGCAGAAAAGGGATTAAGAATTTTGGCATTTCCTTGTAATGACTTCGGTAATCAGGAACCTGATTCTCTAGATCAAATACAAAACTTTTGCTCTTCAAAATATGGTATAAAATTTGAAATATTTGATAAAGTTCATGCTAAGGGTGAAACTACTGAGCCCTTTACTACTCTTATAAAAACTGATCCCCCAGGAGATGTTGAATGGAATTTTGAAAAATTCTTAATAAGTAAAGATAGTAAAGTAATTGCAAGATTTAAGTCAGGAGTTAAACCAACAGACGAAAACTTAATAGCGGCGATAGAAGTAGCTTTAGAATATTAATAGAGTTATGAGTTTTCTTTATCATATAACCCAAACTCATACAATTTTTCGTGAAATTTTAAATCACTTAGTGTGAGAATATATTTTTTCATATTTACATATTCATCAATGCTTTCTAATTTAGAATCATTACAAAAATGAAGTCTAGTGAGAATATTAGCTAAAAACTCTCTGTTCATATTGAATAAATAATTTAAAATTTAATTGATTTTCAGAAATATTCAACCAAAATTCATAAAAATCACATAAATAAGCCTATTAATAAAGCACTACTTTTAAGAAAGGTGATATTTTTTGGTTCAAAATTGATTTAATAAGTGTATTGAGACTCAAAACTTTTTTATTTTTGTTTTATTATTTTGCTTAAAGCTATTCTTTCTTTTGAGATTTTTCTTTAGTTTTTAAATTATCTTTAA
>CAYNKY010000147.1:0-3430 GCA_964397895.1 uncultured Prochlorococcus sp. | reverse complement strand
ATTTTTTTATTAGAAATTTTGCTACAAATAAATCATGAACTTATATAAATTATGACCGCTATTCTCTGCGGTCAAATTGCGGTCAGATTTAAATTTTTTGAAAATAAGCTATAGGTAGAGTTTAAATATGTATAAGCCAAAAAAGTTTCATAACCCTAGATGTTTTTCGGCTTATAATTTTGGGAAAGGCTTTTGTAAGTCATGTATAAGTGGACAGAAAGTGAAGTTTTAAAAGTTGATGAGCTTTCAAATCGTGAACTTACAGACCTTGCAATAGTTTGTAAAAACTTTAAACGAAGAAATAATCGAGATGAATTTAATAATTTAATCAAAAGTTTGCTATCTGAGAATATTCCTAAGCCCATTCAAAATATTTTACTTTTTTTAAAGGAATCTTCTTATTCTGGAAAATACGATCCAAATAAATTTTATGTAAAGACCTATCCACTCGAAAGGATAATCACTTATGAACAAGCTATAGCTTTTATAATTTCTTACGCATCAAAGTACAATCGAAACAAACTAAAAGTAGATCAAAAACAATTAGATCTCATTAAATCAAAGATTTATTCATTATTAATTGAAAAACAAGATGATTTAAGAATTAATTGGGATTTGCATGATGATGAAATATGTTCGCTTTTGGGAAATTTAAATATTGAACCCTGGTGTGAATCAGAGGTAAAGATTGTTAGAAGAAAAGTTATAAAAGATTGGTTTAAGGATATTGAACTTGACTACCCATCTGATGAGCAATGCGATGTGATATCAAATACCAATAATTCATTAAGAGTTATTGCCAGAGCTGGAAGTGGAAAGACTCGCACTATTGCACAAAAGATTTTATTTCTAGTTCATTTTATAGGCTATTCTCCCGATAAGATTCTTGCTTTAGCATTCAATAGGAAAGCAAAAGATGAACTACTGAAGAGGGTTAAAAGATATGAAACAGAGTCAAAACTTATCTCAAAAGGTGACTTTAAAGTTCTTACATTTGATTCCCTTGCGTATAACCTAGTTAAGGTTCCCAAAAAAGTACTAGAAGATAGTGAGCAAAAAGAATTAATAAAAAAAATCGTATTAAATGCCTTGGAAGATGAAGAAAATCTAAAAGCTCAAGTTGAGAAAATTATTCTCAGTAGTTTTAAAGATGACTGGGAAAAAATCTTAAAGTTAGACAAAATTTCTACAATTTCTGATTTAAATAGATTGCGAAGTTATCTTACCGAGGAAACGCTAGATCAAAAGGTCGTTAAATCAAGAGGAGAAAAAAGAATAGCAGATTATTTTTTTGAACATGATTTACCTTATATTTATGAACATCCATTTAACACAGATGATGGGAATGTAATTCGACCAGATTTTTATATACCCTCTCCACACAGGATAATTATTGAATATTGTGGTTTAAAAGGAAATTTAGACTATGAAGATAGTCTTCAATACAAAAGAAGTTTCTGGGAAGAAAAGAATAGAAAGATTAAAAATGAAAGCGAGAAGTTTACTTTAATTGAGATTAATCCAAATGACATATGTTGCGATGAAAAAAGTTTTGATGAAAGTAGAGACATTGACTATCAATTTTTAACGCAAAAAATAATTAGCGAGGCTTTAAAAAAAAATAAGAATTATGAGATTAATCGTTTGTCAGATGAAGAGATAATTTTAAGACTTAGAGAAAAAATAAGATTAACCTTTGTTGAGCTAGTACAAAGTGCCATTACGAGAGCAGGTCAATTGAATTGTTCGGAGCCTGATTTGATAGATCAAATAAATAAATACCAGCCAGTTTCAATTGAAGAAGAATTATTTTTAAACCTTATCCCAAAATTTGTTTCTATGTATAAAGACAGAATGTTTAATAATAATTTGATTGATTACAGCGAAATCAAAAAAATTGCAATACAGAAAATTCAAGAAGGTTCTACAAGTTTTGATTGGGATAGAGGAAGGCAAGGAATTGACTTAAAACAATTAAATTATATTTTTGTTGATGAATTCCAAGATTTCTCTGAATTATTTAGGGGATTATTATTATCAATTTTAAGTGTTGCCCCTCAAGCAAAAGTCAATGCCGTCGGAGATGACTGGCAAATGATAAATCGTTTTGCTGGATCAAATCCAGAATTTTTTAATAATTTTGAGAAAGATTATAAAAATCCCAAAACCCTTTATTTACAGACTAATTATCGAAGCTCTGGAGGAATAGTTGATTTCTGTAATGCAATTATGTCTTCCAACGAAGTTCAAGGCAAGCCAGCTTTAGCTTCTAAACAAAATTTAAAAGCCCCTTATTCAATTTTTAAATTAAACAGAGATGATATTAGGTTTACTCCTAGAGAAGAGGAAAAATTAAAACGTGATAGTACTTTTTCAGCGATTTTTAGATTATTTAAACCATTAACTAAAAATTTCACAAAAGAAGGGAAAAATGATGATGAAAAACTTTTATTCACCATTTCTAGGACTAATAATCCTCCTTTAAAAGTAGAAGCGAAAGACTTCAAAGGGGCTAAATCAAAAAGTTCTAGAGAATTAATTAATGAAATATTTTCACGTGCAGGTAATTTGAGTGAATTTTTCGACGCAATAACTTCTCATAAAAGTAAGGGACTCGAATCAAACACTGTTATTGTTTTACAGCCAAAGCAGTTTCCTACTTTACATAAAAGATCAATATTTCTCAGATTCTTTGGTGACAGTGCTGAAAATCTTATGAGAGATGAACTTAATCTTTTTTATGTAACATGCTCAAGGGCAAAAAATAATATATGTTTTTTACCTGAAAAGGGTTATATGATGACTCCTTTTCTAGACAAAATAAAACCTTTAATTAAAAAATCGGATTGGAAGGAATATCCATGCACCCTAAAAGAGCCTAAAAATTTGCATACGATACGAATAACTGAAGTTAATAAAAATGAATTATTTGCAGCAAAAGAAATTTTAATTGCTTATGGATTTGATGAATTTAGCAGACCTAAACTTATCCCAACAAGATCAAAGAAAGTAAGAATGAATTTCCTCAATACTCTAATACACATAAAAAAAATATCTAAAGAATGTTCGAAATTTAAACTTCAATACGATATTTATGATGGTCTTAATGAAAAAATATATTCATCTTTATCGAAAAAATCATTAGATCAGACTATTTCTGAAATGGAAGTAGAGGGTAAAAACTCAGACTAGTAATTCACTTTTTGCGGTCAAATTGCGGTCAAATATTGCGTATTTTGTCAGGATAAACTACGCAGAACTAAGCAAAAAATTAGCTATAGCATGAAAACCTAGTGCTGCACTAAGCCTGTGCGGTGTTTTGGGAGCACTAGGTCGTAGGTTCGAATCCTATCGCCCCGACTCATAGAATCCAATTCATAGAGAGGAATCCCAACCTCTCTTTTTTATTGTCTTAAATATGACCACTCTA
>CAYNKY010000146.1:0-3440 GCA_964397895.1 uncultured Prochlorococcus sp. | reverse complement strand
TGTATTGTTGTGGCTATTGATGCTAGAAAAAAATTAAATAAATCTAATGAGTGGGAAGTTTATGTTAAAGGTGGGAGAGAGAATACCCGAATAGATGTTATAAATTGGGCAAAAATTGTTGAAAAATTAGGGGCTGGAGAAATATTATTAACCTCTATGGATGGAGATGGAACACAATTAGGATATGATTTACTTCTTACTGAAAAAGTTTCTAATGCAGTCAATATACCCGTAATAGCATCTGGAGGGGCTGGAAGTTTAGAAGATATTTATGAAGCTTTTATTAAAGGAAAAGCATCTGCAGCTCTTCTGGCTTCTTTATTACATGATAAAAAGCTTACAATTAAAGAAATAAAATCTTTTTTAATGAAAAAAAAACTTCTTATTAGGCCTTATGATTGAAATAATTATATTATAAAAATGTTTATTGATATATGTTTTTGAAGACACCAAAAAATGTAAAGAAAATTTTCAATAATGTCTCTTATAAGTATGATTTTTTTAACGACTTATTTAGTTTAGGCTTGCATAAATCATGGAAAAGACAATTAGTAAAACTAGCTAACCCCAAGACTGGTGAAGCTTGGGGAGATTTATGTTGCGGAACTGGTGATGTTTCTTTGATTTTAAATAAAAAAGTATTACCTAATGGGCAAGTCATAGGAATTGATAATGCAGAATCAATTTTAGAGATTGCTAAAAAAAAATCGAAAAGGATAAAAAATAATTCTATTTCTTGGCACAAAGAAGATATTTTAAATATGAAAAAAAATGATTACAAATTTGATGGAATTTGTATGTCTTATGGATTAAGAAATTTAGATGATATTTATAATGGCTTAACAAAAGTATATGAGCTCCTAAAAGAGAATGGGAAAGCAGCCTTTTTAGATTTTAATCATGCTAGAGAAAAGTCTTTGGCAAATAATTTTCAAAAATTTTATTTACGTCATATTGTTGTTCCTATTTCATCAATTTTTAAACTGAATACAGAATATTCTTATATAGAGAAAAGCATTGAAGATTTTCCTTATGGAGATGATTTAATAAAGATTTCAGAAAAAATTGGATTTAAAAAAATTGAATTTAGAACAATATTTTTTGGACAAATGTGTATTTTATTAATGCAGAAATAATTCAATCTTAAGTTTTATCTCTCCAACAGAAAGTACAATTTCCCCACCTTTCAATTTCTCCTTTAGGGGCTGGTCTATTACAATTCTTACAAATTATTATCTCTTGATTTCTTATCCTACTAGGGTGATTATCCCAAATTTCTTTATTATCAAGTGAATTATTTTCAAAGTTTTTATCTGGGTAATTTTGAATAATCCTTATATTCTTCAAATTAATTCCTAATCTAATAATTGATTCTTTTAATTTATGCTTGTTGTATTGTAATGCTTGCCTCCATTGCGGATTATTTACAACAATAGTAAGAATATTATTTTCAATTTTTAATGGCTTACATTCTTTAGCGAGATCTGTCCCAACAATTTGTATCCATGAAGAATTTAAAGACAGGATAATATCTAAATCTGACCAAGATTTTTTAAATTTTGTAAGGCAATTTTTTAAGGTTTCTGGTTTTCTTTTTTCCAATTTTAAAGATTCTTTGATTTTTAATTTAAAAAAAATGTTTTATACAAATTTATAAATACATAATAAGTATTATGTATTTGTTAATTAATTAAAAATTTGTGAAAATTAATGGTTCTGCAGCAAAAACCTCATTTTTTTATAAGAAAAAAAAAGAATGTTCTCCTAATTGGAAATTAATTTATAAATGTAAATGTGCCAGTACAGAATATGAGCTTGATAAATATTTAAAATATAATAATTTAAGAAATATTCCCATTGCAATTTTCTCTAGATCTCAATCTTCCGGATTTGGGCGCAATAACAGGGAATGGTCCGCTCCTGTTGGGGGGATTTGGCTTAGTGCGGCTTACCCCATTAAATCTAAAAAATTTAATCCTGAGATTTTTTCTATTTCAATAGCATATAAATTATGCGAAATGTTATCTA
The DNA here is from genome assembly GCA_964397895.1 of uncultured Prochlorococcus sp. Taxonomy (GTDB): domain Bacteria; phylum Cyanobacteriota; class Cyanobacteriia; order PCC-6307; family Cyanobiaceae; genus Prochlorococcus_A. Next base: position 1,412 of record CAYNKY010000146.1, on the reverse strand, counting down.
AAGAATCTATAAAAGTTAATTTAAAATGGCCAAATGATATTTTTTATGGTTCAAAAAAACTCATTGGGTTTTTACCAAAAGTAATCACAAGAGGTGATCAAGTTAATTATGTGAGAGTTGGATTGGGAATGAATTTAAAAAATAAAAGCCCCTTCCAGGGAATATCATTAAGTAAAATAATTAATAAAAAAAATTTATGTGAGTCTTACTGGTCATCAAAAATTCTTCATTCTATTAATGAAGCGATTTATATTAATAACAATAGAGACTTAATTATAAGAGGAGCAAATAATTTTTTAAATAAAACAAAATTGCCAAAAGAATATGTTCATCAAAAATGGATAATAAACAATATTGATTCAAGGGGAGGTTTAGTTATTTCTAAAGATAAAAATCAAAAAATAATAAATATGTAAATCATTTCTTTTTAGATAATTCAATTAATTTGCCGTCTTTAAATCTTGCAATTTTTTGAGCTCTACTGGCTACCTCATCTTCATGAGTAACGAGTACTATAGTGATTCCAGATTGATGAAGTTTATCAAAAAGATCAAGCACATCCTCTGTCGTTTGAGAATCAAGAGCCCCGGTAGGTTCATCTGCCAGCAATAGTGAAGGGCGATTAATAATTGCTCTTGCAATAGCAACTCTTTGTTGTTGCCCACCAGATAATTGGTTTGGCTTGTTTTTAATTCTTTCATTAAGACCAACTTTCATTAAAGCGTCTTTAGCTCTCTTCTCTCTTTCCTCTGAATTTATACCAGCATAAATCATTGGTAACATAACATTCTCCAACGCTGTCGCATCCATTAATAAATGAAATTGTTGAAAAACAAATCCTAATTTTTGATTTCTAAGTTCTGCTAATTCATCATCAGATAAATTCTCTACTGAACGACCATTTAATTTATATTTGCCAGAGGAAGGTCTATCTAAGCAGCCCAGAATGTTCATAGCCGTACTCTTTCCTGAGCCACTTGCTCCCATTACAGCAAGATAGTCACCTTTATGAATATTAATGCTTACTCCATCTAACGCTTTCACAATTAGGTTATCTTTACCATATATTTTGGATACATTTTCTAAACAAGCAACTATACTCATTATTCTTTAATTAATAAACGAATATATATTAATAGTAGCTAGGATGTCCTGTAAGAAAGGTGTCTCCGATACGGCTGTATTAGCAAGTTTGAAAAGAGGATTAGATAAAATTCCTCCTAAAGCTGTTACGGCTAAACAAGTATATAAAGCTACTCTTAAAGGGGGTAATCCTACAACATCCCATTTTGTATCGGGATATGATTTTACAATTTCTGATGCTTCTTGTGGCTCTTTTACTACCATCATTTTTATCACCGAAATGTAGTAATAAATAGATATTACTGAGGTTATTAAGCCAACTATTACTA
>CAYNKY010000145.1:0-3460 GCA_964397895.1 uncultured Prochlorococcus sp. | reverse complement strand
TTAGATTCAAGAGAAAAAACAAAAAGTCTCTTAATTAAATTATTACAAGAAAAAATATGTAAGAACTTAGAAAGAATTGATGGGAAAGGTAAATTTAAAGAAGAATCATGGCTTAGACCTGAAGGGGGAGGAGGGAAATCCAGAGTTTTAAAAAATGGAAAAATTTTTGAACAGGCAGGGGTAAATTTTTCTGAAGTATATGGAAAAGAGTTACCAGAATCCATTATTTCTCAACGTCCAGAAGCTAAAGGCCATGATTGGTTTGCCACTGGAACATCATTAGTATTACATCCTAGAAATCCCTTCATACCTACTGTTCATCTAAACTATCGATATTTTGAAGCAGGTCCTGTCTGGTGGTTTGGTGGAGGAGCAGATCTTACCCCTTATTACCCATACTTATCTGATGCAAGACATTTTCATCAAGAACACCTTAATGCATGTAAGAAAATTGATTCTAATTTACATAAAGTTTTTAAGCCTTGGTGCGATGAATACTTCTTTTTAAAGCATAGAAAAGAATCTAGAGGTATTGGTGGCATTTTTTATGATTATCAAGATGGCACTGGGAATCTTTATAAAGGTAATAATAAAAGTGGTCAGGCTTATGAGATCTCCCAAAGTATTGGAGCACTAAAACTTGATTGGGATAGTTTATTCTCATTGGCAGAAAATTGTGGGAATGCATTCCTTCCAGCATATGAACCAATTATTCATAAAAGAATGAACCAAACTTACACTGAAAAGCAGAGGGAATTTCAGCTTTATAGAAGAGGTAGATATGTAGAATTCAACTTAGTATGGGACCGTGGAACTATATTTGGGCTTCAAACTAATGGAAGAACAGAATCCATATTAATGTCACTTCCACCATTAGTGAGATGGGAATATGGATTCAAAACTGAAGCTAATTCTAGAGAAGATTTTTTAACCAAAATTTTCACAAAACCTCAGGATTGGCTAAATGATAAAAATTTAGAAAAATATTGTAAAGAAAATAATATATTTGAATGAAAAATTTTATCTAGATAGGTGTCTTGAATAGAGAGCCATCGCTCTTTAATTTGAGTTTGTCTTCAAGTTCTTTTTCTAAACTAATTAATTCATCTCTGTGAGCTCGTAATCGCAATGTAGTTGAATCATCTAAAGTATCAAGCAATCGGAATTCAAATGTTTCTTCTCTTTGAGAATTTTTTGAGTAAATAATTCCTGATATTGGACCACCAATAACACCTAAAAGAATAGGCCACCAATTTAAACTAGGGAAAATCTGCTTAATCACCAATCCAAGAGAACAAGAACCTATCCCCCCTAAAATTGATAAAAATATTGCTAACGAATTACTCGATACAACTTGACCTTTAAAAGTTAAAGATTTTTGATCAATATTGCCTCCAATCTGATTCCACCCTCTTAATTTAAGCCAACTGCAAATAATATTCAGTGAATCAATTGGATCTTTCTCTGTAGTAATTTCTATAGTAGTAGTTCTATCTTTGCTTGAGGCCCTAAGAAAGAAAAATAATCCAATAAAAAGAAGAATTGTAAGTATAAATGTTGACTTTAATGAATAGTTCATTTATTTAAATTCTTTTATTACTAAAATTTTCAATTTTCATAACATAAATTAAAACATATACTCATAACTTTTACTTATAAAAATTTTAACTAATAATTTTTATAAATAATTTTTAGTTATTATGTAAGTAGCTTTAAGTGAAAATCATATGGCCAAAGCGACTTCCAAGGATGAGATTATATTTTGCAACAATGATTTGTCAGATGATCTTTATAAAGAATATAAAAGCTCTGAATTATTAGCCGTAGATACTGAAGCTATGGGTCTAATTCATGGAAGAGACAGATTATGTCTCATACAAATTTCAAATGAATCAAAACTAACATCATGTATCAAGATAAATAAAGGTATAAATAATGCATCAAATTTAAAGAGTTTATTCGAAAATAAAAAAATCCTGAAAATTTTTCATTTTGCAAGATTCGATGTTGCTGCATTAAAAACTAATTTAAACATTAATACTCAAAATATTTTTTGTACAAAAATAGCAAGTAAATTAGCCAGGACTTATACAAATAAACATGGATTGAAAGATTTAATTTCCGAAATGTTAGGTATTGAATTAGATAAAACTTCACAAAGTAGTGACTGGGGTAATAAAAATAATTTATCTCAAGCACAAATCCATTATGCAGCAAATGATGTTATCTATTTAATTGATGCTATGAAAAAATTAAATATTATTTTAAAAAGAGAAGATAGATATAAATTAGCACAACGATGTTTTGAAGCTATTCCAGTACATTCAGAGTTAGATATTAATCATTATTCAAATATTTTTGAACATTAAATTTAATCTTCGACTAGGAAATTATCATCACCATCAAGTGTTTGCATAAGGTCATCAAAAAGTTTAATACTATTTAAGTCACTCTTACTTTCCTTCTTACAATTATCATAAACAGATTTTGCTACTTTTCTTTTTTCATCTATTGTTTTACATGCTTGATTAGTAATCTGAATTTCAACTTTTTTCTTTGCAGAAGAAAGGCTTATGCTCATTAGGCTAGCAATATCTGCACATATCTTTAAAAACTCTCGATCATTAATTGGATACATAGTAAAAAACTTAATAAATTAAGTTTACTTTATTGAGATAAAAAATTTAAATTTATGTACTCAACTATCCTTTTACTTGCACCTTTTTGACCCATCCTTTCAAAACCTATAAAGCCTTGTTTTTTTCTCATCTTTTCATCTAGCAAAAGATCAATTAATTTTTTTCTTAAAATTTTTTTATTTTGACAAACCTTTACGCATCCTCCTAATAATCTTTGTTGTCGCATAGCAAATTTCTTAGTGAACTGAGGACCTCTTCCAGGAAGAGATAATGATGGTACGCCTAAACCTGCAATCTGTTCTGTCGCAGTCCCAGCATTTGCTAAACCCAACTGAGCTAAATTAGCCCAATCATCGAAGGTGTTATTACCAATTAAAAAAATAATATTATTTTTTATCCAGATAGCATTTTCTCCAAGACTGAATACCTTATTGAGTTCCTTAGAAAATTTATATTTCGAGAAATAATTTTCAATAATATTTAAATCTAAATTAGGACTTAATGGAACAAAAACTAATGTTTTTGAGGGAAACTTGATTGTAGATAAACATGATAAAAACATATCAAGATTCTCCAATGCTTCAGGCAATCTACTGCCTATTAGCATTATTAACCTCTTAAATGATAGAACATTTTTGTCATCTAATTTTTTCTCTTTTATAAAATCCATCATGGGGTTTCCAAAATATTTAGCATTAATATTTTTTAAATTTAAATTATTAGCAGTAAGTGCATCTCGAACAATTACAAATTTACACTTCTGACTGCCCATTAAAAACATTTCCCATGGATCCCACTCAGAGCCTTTTAACTTATGATAT
>CAYNKY010000144.1:0-3501 GCA_964397895.1 uncultured Prochlorococcus sp. | reverse complement strand
TATAATCATTCAAAAAGCTTTTCAAACTATATTCAATTGCAGGTCCATGAAGTGGTGCTATGCATTTAATATCAAATTCAGAAACTTTTTCAGAAAGAGATGTTACTTGAGATGACATAGGAGCCATTAAACAGTTATAGAAATGCTTCCTATCTGATTCTGTGCTCATTCGATTACTTTCAGACCAATCTTCACTTGCGATATGACATGAAAATAATTTCTCGCTGAATAGATATCCTGTATTCCTTTCAAAAACTATTAAACCGCCAGGCCATCGAGCAGTAGGTGCAGGAATTAATTTGAAAATATTATTTTTGAATTCAATTAAGATTTCTTTTTTAATTAAATTTATCTTTGGTAATCTTACGGATAATATATCTTTCTCTCCAGGTTTTTTTTGTTCCCATAATTCGCAAATAAGTTTTTTCCCAGGAACAGAGCTAATAAGAGTTAGATTATTAAAATAATTCTTGAATTCTTTTAATGTTTTTACGATTTTTGGGTTTATATGTCCAGTGATAATGTTAATATTTTTTGGCTTAAATTCGTCAATATAAGTATTTGTGATTTTTAGAAAAGAATCAAAATTATTTATCTCAGGTGGATGGATAATTACTAAGCAATCATCTTCAGTAGCAAAGAATGTATTGAAAGAGGTACCTTGTTCAAGATTAAATTCTAATTCAAATTTTTCCTTTTTATAATCTAAAAATCTTATACAAATAAGATTATCATTTAATTTAAATCGTTTTATATGTTTCATTTGTAATTTTTAAAAACTCATTTATAAATTATTAAAGTCGATATTTTTCTTAAAAAGTGACTAGCGATTTTCTTTTTGAAGACAGGAAAAGTAGAGAATTTGAACACTTTCTCAATTACTCCATTAATTTTTCTGTTGCTTTATCTTAACATTCTCTAATCATTAGTGATAACAAAATGTAGATCTATATCCTGAAAAATTTTGATGTCGTAATTATTTTATTTAGAAGTCTCTTCACTAGAAAATTATATTAATATGAGTGCTCAAAAATAATAAATTAAATAAATTTATTATTCTTAAAATTATCCCAAAAATGTAGGAAAAGCCCAGTCGAGAGAAGAAATTCAAAAATTTCTTGATCATTTCTTATGTGTTCAACAGTTGATGCCCAAGAAATATCATAGTAAGCAAAATAGAGAGCTACAAATAAAAAAAATAAGCTAAACTTTTTATCTGGTAAAGAGTTTAAATGAGGCCATTTATTCCATCCAACCCAGCCCAAAAATAAGCAAACTATTTGTAAAAGAGGGTCAAGAAGATAGTTATGGAAGAAAGGTAAATTATGAAGATTCGTTTCTCCTTGAATACTTATATTTGATAAAGTATTAATTGTTAATCCAGTGATTCTCTCTCCCCAGCTTATTTCTTCTGCAGCTATAAAAAAGCAAAGACTACTCAATAAAAGTAATATACTAGAGTTAAGTGAATTCTTTTTTTTATTTTTTATAAATATAAAAAATCCCATAATAGATGCGAAAAGATATTGAAAAAATTGTAACCACTCTAATGGTCCATCCTCTTGCTTTAATAAATCAAACCAAGTTGATCCAAAAAAATATTCGCCAAAAGGTAGTATATAAACAAAACCATAAATAAAAATTAGATAATATATCGGGAATAGTTCAACTTCTGGATTTAATACTCCCCAAGGAGTTTTTATTTCTCTCATATTTTTCTTAAATCTATTTTAATAATTACAAGTCTTAAATAAAAAATCAAATCATACTTACTATAAGTTTTAATTTTAATAATCAAGAAATGAGATAGTAAAATTAAATATCAATAAAATTTAATTTATATAAAATTACTTTTGTTATTTAAAAAGTTATGTTGATTGTATAGTTAATTTTTACTTTATAGATATAAAATAATTTATAAATAGTTGAAATTATTAAAATCCAATTGAATAATTTGTTTTGAAATTAATTAGACAATCATTGTTGAATAGAGCTATTAAGCAAATAACTTCTCCTTGGAAAGTTATCCCATTAATTGATAGGTGGTTAATTGGGCAATTATTGCCTCCAATGATTTTCGCTATTTCCGCTTTTACAGTTATTTCATTGTCAGTTGGAGTAATGTTTGAGCTGATAAGAAAAATTGTTGAATATGGTCTTCCTGTATTGCTTGCAATAAAAGTTCTTATTTATAGTTTGCCAAGTTTTCTAGTTTTATCATTCCCTATGGCAGTTCTCCTTAGTACATTATTGACTTATGGAAAATTATCTTCTAATTCTGAATTATTAGCTTTAAGATCATTAGGTATAAATAATTATAGAATTGTTGCGCCTGCTATTGCCCTATCTATTTTTATGACAGGTTTAACTTTTTATTTCAATGATAATTTAGTACCTACAGCAAACAGATTAGCAGAGGTAACTCTGAGATCGGGAATTGGGAGCTCATTTACTGATAAATCGAGAAAAAATAATATTATTTTTACCAGAAAGGGTTCACGGTTAGAACCTGCCACGAATAAACCTACAAAAACAAATACTTTCCTTACTCATATATTTTATGCATCAAAGTTTGAAAATAATATTATGCGAGAGGTTATAGTATTCGATTTTTCTAGGCAAAATTTCCGTCAAATTCTTACTGCGAATAGTGCAACCTTCGATAAGGAAAGTTCCTCTTGGATATTTTTAGATGGAAGTGTTGTCTCCATTAATAGTGAAGGGCAAACAACAAATCTCCAATTTCAAAAATATGTTTATCCTTTTGTTGAGGGTCCATTAGATATTGCTAAAATTCCGAAAGATGCTGCAGAAATGTCTCTAAAACAAGCAGTAGAGGCAGAACAAATATATAAAGAGATAGGAAACTCAAAAGAAATTAGAAAAATTCAAGTACGTATACAAGAAAAATTTACATTACCTTGTGCTTGTTTAGTTTTTGGATTAATTGGAAGTAGCTTAGGTTCAAAATTAAATATAAGATCATCTAAAAGCCAAGGTTTTGGATTAAGCGTCATACTTATCCTAATTTATTATGTTATGTCATTTTTATTTAGTTCATTTGGCGTAAAGGGTCTAATTAATCCCATAATTGCGACTTGGTCACCCGTATTAATATCACTATGTGGTGGTGCTTATTTATTAAAAAAATCAAATAAATAGAATTTTTATATTATTTTGGTAAATTGATTTAAATATACATAAAAAGTGGTTAGTAGTGATTAGCAACTTTTCTATGATGTACAGCAGTTTTACATGTAAGGTCGGAGACGTTTCCATTCTCGACAATCCCATAAATAATCCAATGATCAGGTGTTTCTAATCTAGAAATAACTTTACAATCAAGGAAGGCTAACGCGTCTGATAATACCGGTCCGCCTTTAGCAATATCTTTAATAATATCTACATCAGCGAATCTATCAGCACCTGGAGCAAATCTTTTTAAGAAATGTCTAAACATTTTTTGAAAATTATCTTCTCTTAAAATATTAATTACGAAAG
>CAYNKY010000143.1:0-3507 GCA_964397895.1 uncultured Prochlorococcus sp. | reverse complement strand
GTACCAGCTATTGAAGAAGAAATTATATCAACATTACCTGTTGTAAGGTTACTATTTCCAGCAACATCAGTAATGAGTGTAGAAAGTTCTGTTGCTGCAACAGTTAGATCTGTGACAGTTACATTCTGAGTACCTTTATTGTTTATTTCACCATCTGAAAGAACAGCATTTATATCTGTTATGGAACCTGTAATTCTTGCGATGTTGGCTATGTCTAAATCACCGGTACCACCACCAGTAAAACTGTCTGCAATAGTTTTTAGATCAGCTGCCGCTGCAGTTCCTGCTGCATCAAGGTTAACAGTTGCATCAGCAAGACCAGAAATAGATGAATTAGAGAAAATAGCTGTTGCATCTGAAACAGTACCATTAATAGTAGATGCTGCATTAGCAGCTGCATTAACTGTTATGGCACCTGTAGTGAGGCTAGCAAGAGTAACTAAGTCTTCAGCATCAATAGTCGCGTCGGTTACAGTTAAGGCCAATGCATTACCTGCAACTAAAGCGTCTGTGGCTATATAATCGGCTATTTCATCACTTATAGTAGCGGTGATAACACCAGTCGTATAGTTATTTTGGATATCTTGATAATCAGCAAGTGCAGTTGTACCTGTTAATTCAATTGCTAAACCTTCTAAGGAGGCAATAGTGACAGTCTCTACACCGGTAGTATCTGCTGTCGCATCTGCAACAAGTTTACTTGCAGTTAAAGCATCCTCTACATCCGCATATGCACCTTGTAAAGTAACAGCTGAAGAATCTATTTGAACAACGCTAGAGACTAATGCATCAATGGAATTTAAGTCAGTAGCTACAATTACATTATTAGTTGAATCGCCAGATAATGTGAATGTTCCAGTAAGGTCAATACCGGTAATTTCTGCTCCAGTAGTATTTAAATCAAGCAACGTGTGAATTTGTGCTGCATCGCCTGTCATTGCTGTAATTGTATTACTAAAAGTAATTAATTGATCTGTATCAGCATTTAGTTCTGTTAGAAGATTTGCATCAATTGTAGTGCTTGTAACTGTTACTGCTTCAGAACCAAGACCTGTGAAATTAGCTTTGTTTTCATAAAGCGTATGAGTATCTGATAATGTTCCTGTCACTGTGGTTACATCTGTAACTACAACAGCCACAGAAGTAAGAGCATCTATAGTATTGAGATCTGAGGCATTAGCTGACGCAGTGGTAACTTCAATTGTATATGCATTTGCTGTAGAACCTGAGTTTGCAGTTAAGGTTTTGAGTGTTGAAACATCTGTAGTACTTATTGTTGCTGTTATTGCTCCATCTGTTAAAGCGTTAATATCATTCGCTTCAGCTACTGTAATAGTCCCGCTGACTGTTACTGCTGCGGAACCAAGTCCACTTATACCACTGGATGAGAGAACACTAAGGACATCAGCATATGAACTTGAAGAAATAGTTGGTGAAGCAAGAGTAGCAGTTGTTGGATCTAATGTAATTGTTTCAGTAGTCGCAGCATCAAGAGTCTTTAAATCTGCTGCAGCTAAGGAATCGTCAACGAGGGTAGGGATTGTAAGCACATGCCCTGTACCTGAGATAGCTGAATAGTCAGATAAATTTACTTCTGTTGCATCTGTTGTTGCAGTAACTTTACCAGTACCAGTCTGAGCAATTACAAGAACAATTTGAGCTGTAGTTGGATCGTCGGTTAAGGTTACATTGATATTGTCTAATCCATTTATTCTGTTAGGAGGAACAACACCACTTACAGCTGCGAGTGCATCGTCATTATGACCAAAAGCTTCATCTACATCAGCGAAAGAACCGGTCATTCTTGTAGCAGAAGATACTGATGTTACTCCAGTAGTTAAACCTTCAATAGCGTTTAAATCAGATGCTGCTACTGTGGTGTCTGTTACAGTAACTGCGATATCCGCTTCGTGTGTAATAGCTGAAGACAAAGCTGTATTTATATCTGCCGCTGGCCCCTCGATTGTTGTAGATGTAGCTGTAATAGCACCAGTGGAGTAACCATCTATTGTATTTAGAGTAGTTGCATTAATTGTGGTGTCGTTAACACTAATTGTCTCATTTCCTAAACCACTAACAGAAGATGTATAAAGAGTAGTTATAGCTGCTGCATCGGAAGCTTCTATACCTGTAATATTACTTGCGTCAACTGCTACGGATGTCAAAGCTTGAACAGCGTTTAGTTCAGCTGCAGTAGCTGATGTGTCGCTGACAACCATTGAGAATTTATTAAGCGAAGCCCTTGATGAGTTATTAACAGCTATTCCAGACAAATTAGTAACCGTTGTCTCACTTATTGTTGCTTGGATATATGTTGCATCTACCGCATTAAGGCTATTGGCCTGTGAGAACGTTATGGCACCACTTATGATAATAGGTCCTGAGGAGCTATACCCAGAAATTGAACTTGGATTCGCGATTAAAGTTCCAACTTGGGACGCATCGATAGTTAAAGACACCGTGTTTCTAAAAATAAATCAAACCGAATATAGCATATTTACCTATGAATCCAAGGTGCATTTTCAATTTTGCGGTGAATATCATGTTTTAAGAACAAAAAAAGGTAAAATCAACAGATTGCAAAAATAAACTGGATTTCACTTTTATTCTTGTTATAGTAACGAGTTATTCAAAAATAAAATCGTTTCTTGACCTTTATAGAAACGTCCCTTGAAGTGGACAGAATTTTGATTGTCAGCTCTCATAAACTAGTAAAAAAGGGCTTTTAACTATGGTTTTATGGATAAAACTGTTTTTTCAGTGATTTAATAGAAGGAGTAAAAGGCCTAATTTTGAAACTATAAAAAAGCTCTCATTATTAACACTAAGTATCAAATTTCCTCTTGCGAACCTATATATATGTATCTATTCCATATTCTCAGTATGAATGTCAAAATAAATAGAATTCTTTTATTGTTTATATTGAAAATTTTCATAATATTTTAGAATCCTTTGTCCTATATATATATGTATATAGTGTCCCTGTTTCATATAAGTATATGTAGAGTCAATTTCCTGTATATAGTCAATTTCCTATATGTTTTTCAAACAAATATAATAAAACCACTAACTATACATGAAAAATTCCTTGCATATATAATGAATACCTTTTTTCTTATATTTCGAAGATCACCTTTTCCTATTTTATGCGAATAATAAATAATGCTTTTCAATATATTAATTATAGAATGAAATTTAAACATCAATTTTTACTTTTTCTGTTTAGCGCTCCTTCAAGAAAAAATAATTAAATTATTGGTAAATTTGCTTAATTCCTAATTGGCAGCCTGCAATTGTAAACATAATTTTTTTGAAGACAACATTCAAACTATCAGAAAATTAAAATCTTAAGAACTAAATCATATCGAATCTATTCAAGTTAGAAATCATAAAAATATGCCACATAATTTTATTGATTGAATTTAAAAGAATAGATCTGCCAAAAAAATTAGATTTTTTTCAATGCATCTGTTTTTTTATCAAAAGTACTAAATAAAAGTTGCAGAT
>CAYNKY010000142.1:0-3508 GCA_964397895.1 uncultured Prochlorococcus sp. | reverse complement strand
TTGGAGCAGAAAAAAAATTGAACTGCATAAATTTATCTACTATTGATAAGTCTGATGAATTAATTGGTAATAAATTTTTTAGAGGTATTACAAAAGAATCTATTACTACAATAGATAAGAATATGATTAATGAATAAAATAATTTTCTAAACCCTAAAAGAATAAGTAATGTAATCAAAATACCTAGAAAAGCATTTCTAGAAAAAGTTAAAAAAATGGAATATGTAATCAAAACGCTAACAAGAAAAGTTATTATTTTCGATTTTGAGTTATTCCTTGATTGCTGAAATAGATAAAGAGAAAAAGGAAGAACTAAAGCAAGCCATATGCCAGCATAATTAGGATTACTAAAAAGACCAGCTTTTGGACTATTAATTAATATTGGTTTTTGAAACCATATTATTAAACCATATAATGTCTCATAGGGTCCAAACCAATTAAAGAATTTTTGAGAAATAAAACTAAATAGTACTGGGATTGTTCCACTGACTAAAAATTTTGCAAATTTAATTCTTTGTGTATTAGTCGCAAGGTAAGATTGTAATCCACAAAACAAAATTACAAAAGGAATCCAATTAAATAAATTTAACCAAATCAATGAAGAGTCATATTTTATTAAGAATTCAGATCTATTTAAGAACAAAATATTTATACAGCTAAAAATGATAAGACCAATAGAAATATAAAAAGGATAATTCCATTTATCCTTTAAAGAAAAATGATTTTTTTTATAAAAGGATATTATTAAAGAGACTATAAAAAATAATGCGCTTATAGGTAAAGCAGTTGGTAGAAAGAAAACACCAATAAGGAAAAAATTATTTCCAGAAAAAAAAAGGTTATCTTTATTAAAATTAAACGTTAATTTTTTATGCATACGTTAATTAACAGTATTTGTAAAAAACTTTTGATCCATAAATATTAAGGCATGTACATTACTTATGGTTAAATTTTCAATTAATTTTATTACGCTCCCTTCAGGATTCGAACCTGAGGCCCACTGCTTAGAAGGCAGTTGCTCTATCCAGCTGAGCTAAGGGAGCATTTTGTTATTATATCCAAGAATACACTAGGTTTACAATTAGTAAGTAATTTTTAAAATTTTAACACTAACAAAAATTTTTTTTCTAAATTTTTTTCATAGAATAGGAAAAGAATGTTGAATATTTTGCCCAAAAGACTCACTGAAGAAGAAAAACATCAGATCATCCAGAAATTGTTGATTGGAGAAAAAATTGAACTTCTATCAAAAGAATTTGGCGTAACTAAAGTTACTATCAACAGGAATCTCAAAAAGCTTCTTGGAAATACTGAATTTGAAAAACTTTCCCAAAAGATTAAGTGCAAAAATAAATTAAATGTTAAAAAAGGATCAAAATCATCTATAAAACTCAAAAAATATGAAAGTAAAGAATTCAATAAATCTAAAGATAAGGAATTAGATAATTGTGCTAATTTCACTGAATTAACTCCACTTTTATTAGATATTGATAATGAATCCAGAAGAGACTTAACTTCAATTGATATAAAGTCATTTAATTTTCCAAAAATTGTTTACATAGTCGTAAATAAAAAAATTGAATTGGAGACAAAATTACTTAAAGATTATCCAGAATGGAAATTTTTATCTGATAATGATTTGAATAGAAGAACCTTAGAAATATTTTTTGATATAAAATTGGCAAAAAGAGCATGTAATAGAGAGCAAAAAGTTATAAAAGTTCCTAATCCTGAAGTTTTAAAACTTGTTGTTCCTATTTTATTAGAAAGAGGGATAACAAGAATTATTGGTGAAGATAAATTAATTGCTCTTTGAAACTAATTTCTTTTTGTAGTATTTGAAATCAAAATTGTACCAGTTAGTGAACCTATAATAAAACTACTTCCAATTATAAAACTTAATGGCAATTGAACAGTATCAAAAAATATTAGATTTACTTTACTTTTATTGTTGCTATTTTGAATACCAATTAACATCATTAAGAATATAAATGTGTTAAAAAAAAGAATAATACTAATCTTTTTTATGGAATCTACCATTAATAAACATTGAGTTATTAATATAAATTATATACAACTTTTTTCGTTAGATTATTTTTCTTTGCTAGAAATTTAGCTGCGTTTGATAGGCTAAGTCCACCTCTTACAAGGAATAATAAATCCTCTCTAATTTTATTTTTATCATAAGAGGCATCTTTTTTAAATTTATTTCCTTGAATTATTATAGAAAACTCTCCTTTGACTTCTCTTTTCTCAAAAATACTGATTATGTTATCGATGTCGGTATTTATATGTTCTTCAAATTTTTTTGTTAACTCTCTGGCAATATGAATTTTCCGGTCGCCTCCACAATGTTCTTTTAATTCTTTAAGTAATTTTTTCAATCTATGTGGGGATTCATAAAGGATTGTTGAGATTGTATTTTTTTTGATTTCATTTAGTAGCTTTTCTCTTTCAACTCCTTTCCTTGGCAAAAAACCTAAAAAGAGAAATTTAGAAGAATGAAAGCCACTAGAAGCTATGGCCGTAATAGCTGCACAGGCTCCTGGGATGCAAACTACATTTAATTTATTCTTTCTGCAATTAGCTATTAATTCCTCTCCTGGATCACAAATTAATGGCATTCCTGCGTCGCTTACTAGGGCAACTGATTTACCATTATTTAAGTCAGATATAATTTCTTTTGTCTTGATAATTGTATTATATGAATTAAAAGACGTGGTATTGTTTTTGATAAAAAAAGTATTCAAAATTTTCTTTATATTTCTTGTGTCTTCACAAGCAATTAAATCAACATTCTTTAGAATATTTATAGCTCTTGGGGATATATCCTTTAAATTACCAATAGGAGTGCCAACTATGTATAAAACACCATTTTCAGGCTCCTGTCCTCTGTGAGATAATGTATTTTTATTATTCATTATGTGACCAATTTACCAATGGATATTGATATAAACAATATTATCGATATTTTAAGAGGCTTAAGCTGGGAAGTGTCTGATATTTTGCTTTATTATTCTCAGATATTAAAAGTTGACTCTAAAAAAAATAATCTTATTCAAGAGAAATTAAATGGTGAGCCTGTAACCATTGCTGATTTAAAGGTTAACCAGTTAGTGTTTGATATCCTAAAGAAAAAAGTTTCTGATTTTTCTTGGGGTTTTTTGAGTGAAGAGAATCATAAAGTAAATTTTAATAAAGTTGGTGGTTTTACAAATTTTCTTTGGGTACTTGATCCTCTTGATGGGACTAAAGATTTTATTAAAGGAACTGGAAATTATGCTATGCATTTAGCGCTCAATTTTCAAGATAAGCCATTTATAGGAATCGTTTTGATACCTGAAAAAGAAGAATTATGGATATCTGATGGAAACAAAGTTTGGTGTGAAGGAAAAAATGGTTATAAAAATAATCCAAAAAATTTATTTAAAGATAGTATTCATGATATGACTCTAGTTATTAGTGAAAATCATAGTAATAAAGTTTTAAAAAATTTAGTTAGCAAGTT
>CAYNKY010000141.1:0-3599 GCA_964397895.1 uncultured Prochlorococcus sp. | reverse complement strand
AAAAATTTCTAATACAGCAGATGTTTGATTAAAAGTATATTTATTTTGAAGCATCCTACAGATTTAATAATGAAATTTTTAATCTATCATAACCATCTTCTGATTGACACATAGCTAAAGTTAGTAAAATATTCCTGTAAATGTTTTTACTATATTCAAAATTAACTAATTTCTTAACAAGGATACTTTCTGTATTAAATCTTTGTATTATTAAATCTATTAAACGATTTTGAAAATCGTTCCAAACTTCAGGCGATGAATTATAATTATCAAGTGAAGAAAGTATAGATCTTATATATGGATATAAATATTTAGCCATTTCAGAAGTAACTTTTAATAAAGCATCAAATTCATAATATTTTAAATTATTACTAACAAAAGTTTTTCTGAGTGGGTTATTACACCTTAATTTCCAAATAGAAACTTTCGTTGGAAGTATTTCTTGAAGGGAAAGTTTGTTAGATAGTGCATACATTGATTCCGATCCATTAAGATCTATAGTTTCAAGTGCAAGCAAGATTAAATCTAATCTTTCTATTGACTTCCTAGATATTGTTTTATTGTTTGTTTTTAAATTAATAGCTGTTAATTATTATTCAAAATCATAATAACAGATAAATTAATTATTCCATAAGTTATTATAAATCTTATCTAGCTCATCAATATTTATAAGACCATAACTCCATAAAGTTATAGGAAGAGAAGCATTATTTTTCTTTGATAATTTAATTCCTAAATTTATTGCAGATTCGCTTAAACCTATATCTTTTTTTAAAAAGTTAGTTAATCTCCAAAATATATATCTCTCCATACTGTTAATAAATGAACTAAAATATTAAAAAAAATAATTTAAAACACAATCTTCTTAGTATAGTCACTTTTTTTAATAAGTAAAAAATTATTTTTTTGAACGAATTTATAAAGTAATTGTCTATTATTATTAATTGGTAAAAACAAAATTTTATTAGTAATTTAAATCTTTTATTTACTAGTAATTTAAATTTTAAAAATCTTATTAATATAAAGTCATTAAAACGATTATTAATAACATTATCATAAATATAAATTACATCTCTAAAAGATAAATTTACTCCATCTAATCTTAAATCTAGGATATTAATGGAACCTTTTTTATTTATTAAATTGTTCACAGCCTTATATGATTTTTTAAAGTCTTTATTTAGAGGAATTATGTTTAAATCACCAAAAATTTGATCTATTTTTAATTCTTTAGGAAGTATTGTTGAAAGATTATCAAGTAGTAAATTTTTTTCATTTCCAATCCTGCTTTCTTCTATTGAATCTTTAATTATCCATTTAATACTAAATAAATTTTTATTAACTGGAAAAAGAATTACAATTCCATTTTCGCTTATTGTTGAATATAGCCTTCTCTCAATATTACCTCTTAATGATACTTTAAATTCGATAGAAGTATAATTATTATCTAATAATGTAATAAAAAATCGTTTATTTAAAAATTCATATATGGGTAATTTTAAATTACTTGAATTTAATTTATCCGACTTGATATTTACATTTAATTTATTAAAAACATCATTAAATGTAGATAATTCTTTTATAAGTATTTCATATAAATCTGAGTAACTCAAAATCCATAATATATTATTTGAAATTGCTTTATTCAAGTTTCGATCACGATAAGAAAAGTCTAACTTTTCAAATATTAAAATATCTGTTATGGATATAGATTCTATTGAATAAGCCTTATCTTTTAATTTAATCCATAAATTAAGTTCATCTAATAAAAGTTTAGTTGAAGAGGAAATCAAAAAAAATTTTTCCTGTTTGCATGTTTTCTCTATATTTGATGTATTAATAATCTCTACCTTAAGTCCTTTTTTTAGTAGAAGAAGAGCAAGTAATAACCTAGATGGATCTTCATCACTAATTTTAATTTTAAAATTATTAACCATAACTAAATTTATATTTCTAATTTATCTTTGTAAATAAAACATATTTCTTCAAATGCGGGTCTAAGAAGATATGGATACTCACCTACCCAAATGTTTATTTCTGGCAACCAAGCATCAGTTATGACAAATTTATTATTCAGGCTTCTTGAATAAGTAGCACCCAGACATCTTATATTTTGTCCTTTTCTTATAAGACTATGTTTATTATCCATAGGAAAACTAATTTTGCTAAAGTAACCATCTTCATCTTCTAATTCAAGAACTAACCATGTTCTTTTTTTTTCCACTAATTCTAATCTTCCATATCTATTAGTTTGCTCTCTAGAGCTCTCAACTTTTTCAACTTGATAAATTTGATCTACAAATCCATCAAAAATATAAAAAAACTTAAACTTTCTAAAATTTAAATTCTTTTTACTTGCCTCTAAAATTGGCCCCCATAATATGTATAAAAAAAATAGAACACATAACAATAACCATAAAGAATACGTTTGATTCCTATCCTGGCTAACACTTATTAAGAAGGTTATAACTCCTCCGATGGATGATATTATGAGTCTTTGTAGAATTTTTCTAGGATCTCCCAGAGCATATTTAAATTGACCACCTGTCGCAACAGAAGGGACGATTTTAGAAACTTGATTAACACTGATTGGAATAAGCATTTTAAAAAACTAATTTTTCCAATCCATAAATAAGAGTTTCATAATTTCTAATCTTTCTAATAGCTGTTAAAACTCCTGGCATATATGCTTTCCTGTCAATTGTATCGTGCCTTATGGTGTATGATTCGCCGGGAGAACCCATCATCACAACTTGATGAGCCAATAAACCAGGCAATCTAATTGAATGAACATTTATTCCTGAGTCTCTTACACCTCCTCTAACAGACTTTAGGGACTCGGTTTCATTAACTATAGCTTCATTAAATTTTTTAGGATATTCTTCTATCATTTCTGCAGTTTTAATGCAAGTTCCGCTTGGGGAATCAGCTTTTTGATTGTGATGCATTTCAATAAGCTCAATATTATCGTAAAACCTAGCAGCTACTGATGCTGCTTGCTGTAAAAGTACCATCCCAACTGAGAAGTTTGGTATTATAGCGCAGCCTACGGAAGCTTTTTGAGAGAATGAGGTTAACTCATCAATTTGGGATGGGGTTAAGCCTGTAGTTCCTATAACGGGACAAACTCCATATGCTATCGATGCTCTAGTATTGTCATATACCGAATTTGGATGAGTGAAATCCACTAAAACTGGTTTTAAATCTTCATCTCTGAAACTTTGACTTACAGTACATAAACTTCCCTCTAAGTCATTAGAAATAAAAATATCATTATCAGGAATATCTAATATATTGGAAATATTCTCCCCATTGTTTTTTTCATTTAAATCGATAGCCGCAACTAATTCACAATCATCTGAATTTGTTACAGCATTAATAACCTCACGGCCCATTTTTCCTAAGGCCCCAGAGACTAGTACTGGTATGGGTTTGTTGGATTTTTTAGTCATCTTAAATAAAATTTTTTGTTAAAAATGATGTTACACGCTATTTATATTGCACACAATAACGTCAAATCAACCGTAGGCTAGTAAAAATACTCAAGAAAAACATGTTTACGCAGGTCCGCTCAGCAAACCGCAGAGTATCTCCTGCCG
>CAYNKY010000140.1:0-3631 GCA_964397895.1 uncultured Prochlorococcus sp. | reverse complement strand
GTGTAACAACTGCAAAAAACTCAAGCTTTAAGGGTGCGAATATGAAGGATTTAATTGCATATGCCACCAGATTTGATAACGCTGATCTTTCTGATGCTGACTTGACAAATGGTGAGCTTATGAAAAGTGTTTTTGACGGTGCGGCGATTGAAGGTACAGATTTTACAAATGCAAACTTAGATTTATCTCAAAGAAAAGCACTTTGTTCAAGAGCTTCAGGCACTAACTCAAAAACAGGCGTTGATACTTTTGACAGTCTCGAATGTGCTGGCTTAAAAGGATATACACCTCCAAAACCAAAAGCCTAGCATCACATTAGGTATTTGCAGGAAAGATATTACCAGGTTCTCTTGAACCTGGTTTTTTGCTATACCACCACTCCTGCAATTCAGATGAAAATTTATCAGCAAAAAGTGTTATCACCGTATTTACAGGCTTCGAACCAGGTTCAAGAATTTCAACTGAATAAGAAGGACATTTTCTAGAAGCTATATCTGCAACAAACCTTGATCCAATTCGAATCCAATATGGTTCTTTACTTCTCCAAGCAATTCTACAGCATGGCCAAGGTAATTCTTCCCTATCATATAACCGACAACATGGACCAATAATTTTATAACTATATTGTCCTCCCAAGCTTGATCTTATAGATCCATACTCCAAAAATTTAGAATCATCCATTAAGTATTTTCAAACCTATTTTACGATGACAGAAAAAATCTTTTTTACAATGATTTAGAAGTATTTATTATAAATAATTTCCTAATTAGTAAAGTTCATCTTCGGAGTTTGTATTAATAGTTAAATCAGATGTTGGATAAGCTACACAAGGAAGAAAAAAACCAGCTTTTAATTGAGCATCATTTAAAAAACTTTGATCAGACTGATAAACCGAACCACAATTAATTTTCCCTACGCAACTTGAACATGCTCCTGCTCTGCAAGAATAAGGCAGATCTATACCATGATCTTCAGCTGCATCCAGAAGGTATCTATCATCAGGAACTTCTATAGTAGTAATAACCTCATTCTTATTAACAATTGTCAATTTATAAGTTGCCATTTACTTGAGGGGAATTTATTCAAAGAATAATTTTAATATCTAGATTTTTTAAAGCTATGAGTATTCATTTATAAATAAATTTAGAACAAATTTATTTAAATGCTTTAAGACAAATCCAATCTTGTTTAGATAATACATTATCTAATTTAAAATTAAATAAATTTAATATTTTGATAATTTCTTCTTTTTGAGAACATAAAATACCACTTAATATAAGGTTCCCCTCTGGTTTTAAACGTTCATAAAAAGAAGGTATCATTTTTTTTATCACCTCAGCTAAAATATTACATACAATTACATCATAATTATTTGATAAATAGGCGTTATTTATTTCAGGGAATGATCCTTTTATTAGTCTTAATGAGTCTAAAGTTCCAAAATTCAATTTAAAATTTTCTTTAGTAGAATTTATGGCTAGATAATCATTATCTATAGAATGTACTTCTTTGGCTCCATTTTTTTTTGCAGCAATTGTTAATATCCCACTACCACAACCAACATCTAAAATCCTTTTATTTTTCATACAAATTTCTTCTATAATTTCTAAACAAAGATGAGTTGATGGATGTTGACCAGTACCAAAGGCAGCTCCAGGATCAATTCTGATAACAGTTTTATTATCAAACTTTCTTGGCAAATTCATCCAACAAGGAAGAATTAGAAAATCTTTTGCGATAGTTTGTGGTTGCCAGTATTTTTTCCAATTATGAAGCCAATTTTCTTCCTCTATAAGATCCCAAGAAATTTTCTCATTATTAAAGTCGTTTTCCTTACAAAGATTAATTAATTTATCTTCTAATTTTTGTCTATCGTATTTTGGCCAACTTATTTCAGGTAACCAAATATTTAATTTTCTTATATTATTAATTTTATTTGAATATGTAAATGCAAAGCTATAGATATCTAACTTATTTAATTCATAAATAATTAAATCTTCCAGTTTCTGATGTATTTCAAATTGTAATCTCCACCAATTAGTACCCATAAAGTGTTTCTGGCATTAAAGTGTAACTGGATTAGCACTATTAATCCCTTCTACTTTAAGAATTGATTCTAATAAACTAGTCGGAACTGGATCATCAATGCTTAAAACCATAACTGCTTCACCTCTTACAATTTTTCTTCCAACTTGCATTGAGGCAATATTAACATTATGGTCTCCAAGAAGTGAGCCTAGCTTACCAATAATTCCAGGCATATCTCTATGCCTTGCTAATAACATAAATCTACTTGGTGAAACATTTACAGGATATTGATCAATACTTATAATTCTCAATTCTCCGTCAGCAAAAATGCTTCCTGCAACACTATGTTCTCCATTATTTCCGTAGGTAGTGAGTTGTAATAAACCACTTGCGAATTCTGGGCGAGATTTATCTTTATTTTCAATTACATTAATACCCCTGGATTCAGCTTCTAAAGAAGCATTTACATAATTAATGCGATCACCCAAGGCCTTTGATAACAAGCCCTTTAAACTTGCAATAATTAAAGGTTTAGAGGGATGTTGAACAAATTCTCCTTGTAGCTTAAGCTCCAATTTTTGTATCTGTCCCCCAGAAAGCTGAGTAATTAATAGTCCTAAAGTTTCAGCCAATTGGAGGTGAGGCTTAAGACTATCCATGATATCTGGACTAAGTCCAGGAATATTTACTGCTGTTCTAGCAGACAGTCCTAAAAGTACATCTCTTATTTGTTCTGCAACATCTATAGCTACATTTTCTTGAGCTTCTTTGGTAGAGGCTCCCAAATGTGGAGTAAGTATAAGATTCTTTTCAACTTTTAATAATGGCGAATTAGAATTTAAGGGTTCTTCAGAGAAGACATCAATAGCCGCTCCACCAATAATTGAATTATTTAAGGCTTCAGATAATGCATCTTCATCAATTATTCCCCCACGAGCACAATTTATCAATTTTGCAGTTGGTTTCATCGATTTTAAAACTTTTATATCTACTAAATTTTCTGTTTCAGGTGTTCTCGGTAAATGCAATGTCACATAATCTGATTCTTTAAATAAATGATCTAGTTCTGATAATTTAACCTGTAATTGTTGAGCTCTTTCATTTGATACAAAAGGATCATATCCAATAACTTCCATCCCAAGTGCATTAGCGACTTTAGCAACATGAGTACCAATTTTGCCTAAACCAACTACACCTAATTTTTTTTTAAAGAGTTCATTTCCTACAAATTTTTTTCTTTCCCATTTTGCGTTAAACATACTACTGTTTGCAATAGGGATATTTCTGGATAAAGCCAACATCATCGCTATTGTATGCTCAGCCGCTGCTATTGTATTACCTCCTGGAGAATTAACTACTAATACTCCTTTCTGAGTGGCTGTCTTTACATCAACATTATCCACTCCAACACCAGCCCTTCCAATAATTCTTAGTTTTTTTGAAGAATTAATAATTTGTCCCGTAACTTGTGTTCCCGAACGTATCATTAAAGCATCATAGTCTTGAATAATAGTTGCCAAATCTGATTCTGAAATACCTATTTTTTGGTCAACTTGCGCAACTTGAGAAAGGATATCAATCCCTGATTGATCAATTGGGTCTG
>CAYNKY010000139.1:0-3649 GCA_964397895.1 uncultured Prochlorococcus sp. | reverse complement strand
AGCAGCACTGAACACCCTTGATGACAACACAACAGGAACAGTAGATGCCGGAACAATTACAGTTGCGACAGGAACACTAGCAAACCTACTTACAGCCTACGGATCCAATGGAATCACAGGCTTAGGAAATGAGACGATAACTGTAACTGATGAAGGATCACTAGCTGCCAGTGACTTGAACAGCTTGGACAGCAAGACAAGCGGTTCCGTGACAACATCTAATAACCTGGCGACATTGACAGGATCAGTATCTGCATTGAACACAGCCTATGGATCAGGAGGATTAACAATCCAGGGAGATGAGGCGATAACCATTACAGGAAGTGCTGTGACTGTAGCTGCGGCAGATCTGAATCTCTTGAACAGCTACACCAGCGGTAATATCGATGCTGATAATGTTGCCAAGTTAACAGGATCAGTAGCGGATCTAAATACAGCCTTTGGAGCGAAATCAGCAAGTAGTAATGGAATCAGCTTTAGTGGCAGTGCTGGAGCAGCAGATCAGGCGGTAGAGATAACAGATACGTCTGTTCTGGCAGTGGATCTAAAGACCTTGAATAGCCATACAACAGGTCAGGTAGATGCAAGTACATTATCTGAGATAGAAGGAACAGCGGCCGATGCAAACCTTATTTATGACGGGAAGGACTCAGCAACTGGATTTACTGGACTTGGAGATGAGGCGATTACGCTAACTGACACAACAGTTACAGCAGCAGCGCTGATAGACCTTTATTCATCAGATGGAACCAGTGGAGTTATTGATGCAACCACAGTGCATACGATTACAGGAACCACTGCCAATGCGAATACAATTTATGCTCAGACATCTACATTTACAGGATTAGGAACAGAGAACATCACAATCAGTGGTGAGACCAATAACAGTCTTGCTGTAGCGGCCTTGAATACCTTGAATGGCAATACAACAGGAAATATAAATGCAGATACAGTAACGACTCTGACAGGAGAAATCAGTGCTCTGAATACAGCGTATGCAGCATCTGCATCTACAGGAGATGGAATCAGCAACTTAGGAAATGAGGCGATCACTCTCAGTGATACAAGTGTGACTGATGTAGCAGCCTTGAATACCTTGAACGGCAATACAACAGGAAATATAGATGCAGATACAGTAACTAGCTTTACAGGATCTATTTCTGCCTTGAATACAATGTTTGCGGCGAAATCAGCAAGTGGTAATGGAATCAGCTTTAGTGGCAGTGCTGGAGCAGCAGATCAGACGGTGACCATCTCAGATACAACCGATGTATCAGTAACCGGCTTGAATACCTTGAACACTAATACCTCAGGAAATATAGATGCTACAAACGTAACTTCCTTAGCCTCAGCGAGCATCAGTGATATCAAGACACTGCTGACAAATGGAAATAATACTACAAATAATTTTGCAGCGACTTCATTCCAAAGCCTGGCAACAGTAGCGGTAAGTGGCACAACAGTATCAGTAACAGATCTAAATGATGCGATAGATCAAGCAGTGACAGCGACTAGTGGAACATCAACAGTCTTCTCAGTAGCTTCCGGAGCGACAATCACCACAGGAGATGAAGCTGAATTTACAGCTCTGCGTGGCCATGACACAAACGGCAATATAGACATTACAAACCAGAACCTGACTGTAAGCAGCGGCACAATAAGTGTAGATAATGCAAACTTATTAAATGCACTAACAACAGGAACCGTTACAGCAGCAATCGACCTAACAGAAACCGTTGATGAATTAACAACGCTAAGCGGAACCGGCGCTTATACAATTGTGATCAGATCACAAGATGCGACAAACAGTACAGCAGCGGAATTCAATACAATCAACAATGCCACAACTGTCGCTATAGATGCGAGTGAAGTAACAGCATTAGTATCATCTGACCTCAGTGATGTTAAGACATTATTGACAGCTGCCAATGATACAGACCAGTTTACGGATTCAACAGGCAAAGTCTCATTTGGAGGTTTAACAGCAGTTGCGATTGCTGATTCGACGATAAATGTCTCAGACTTTAATGCTGCGGTAACCCAGGCAAATGCAGCCACAGGTAAAACAACAGCAGCCAACAGTGGCGGAGCGACTGTGTTTACCTTGGCCAGTGCGGCAACATATAGTGGCGGAACAGCTGCTGACTTTGCGACTCTAATAACAAATGAGGGTAAGGAATTAATAGCTGGCGGTATTACAGATGAAGCTCTAACAGTAGACAGCGGAACAATTGCTGTCAGTGCGGTAAATACTTTAAATACAACAACAACAGGGGTCGTCACAGCGACAATCACAGAAGGTGATATGACAACATTGGCTAACCTTGCTGATAAGGAAGGTGGTCAGTCAACAGCAAACGCCTACACTGTCACGATCACAGACACCTCAGTAGCAGCCTCAGCATTGAACACTCTTGCGGGTAAGACATCAGTAGCGGTAACTGGATCAGCGATCACGACCCTAACTGGTGCGATCGCAGATGTGAACATAGCGTATGCGAACACAAGCGGAATCACAGGCTTAGGAAATGAAGCGGTAACTATCACAGATACGAACAATAGTAATAATGGAGTAGCGATAGCAGCACTGAACACCCTTGATGACAACACAACAGGAACAGTAGATGCCGGAACAGTTACTGAGTTTAAAGGCAGTCTTGCCGCATTATTGATAGCCCATGGATCCAATGGAATCACAGGCTTAGATAATGAGAATATTGTTCTTATCGACACTTCAGTATCAGTAACTGATTTAAATACTCTTGATGGATACACTTCAGGAACTATCAATGCAGCATCAGTAACAGATATCTCTGGTCCGATATCTCTATTAAATACTGCATATAGTTCACAAGGAATTATTAATTTAGGTACCAATATTACAGTCACAGACACAACTTCAAATATATCAGATATTAATTTATTAGATAATCTATCTTCTGGTGTTATTAATGCCGCTACGATTTCTACTTTCATTGGTAATAGTGCATCAACTACTACATTGTATGAATCTGCTTTATCGTCAGGTAGTAGCGAATCTGATGGATTAATTAATCTAGGAGATGAGGTCATAATTTTATCTGATGCAAATATTGACGCGAGCACTTTAATAGAAGTAGCCAATTCATCAAATGGAAATATTCATGTTAGTGATCTAGTTGATATTCAAGGTTCAATTACATCTTTAAATTCTCTTTATGGGACTCACACTCACATCAAGGGTTTAGGTAATGAATCGTTAACGATTACCGACAATGTAGGTAACAGCGCTAATTTAGTAACTTTAGATGGTAATACTTCAGGTACTATTAATGCTGAATCACTTTATTCCATAACCGGATCATTATCCCAACTAAATCAGATCTATGAATCTTCACAAATAACTGGACTAAATAATGAAAATATCACTTTAAATGATACTGAAATAGCTTCTTCATATGATATCTCAAATTTAAATACTCTTGATACTTATACTTCAGGAAATATAAATGCAAGTACAGTAACTGCAGTCTCTGGAGATCTTTCTGACTTACTCACATCTTATCAATCATCTTCTCAATCAAATGGAATAACAAATCTTGGTAATGATGCAATTACATTAAAAGATACAGGAATTGTAGCGGCTTCTGATTTAACCACTCTATCTTCT
>CAYNKY010000138.1:0-3693 GCA_964397895.1 uncultured Prochlorococcus sp. | reverse complement strand
ATCTTAACAGCGAGGTTATATGTAAGTTACAAGTGAGGGTAAAATCTCATCTCTTGAGAAAGCCTATAAAAATATATTTCTCTACACTTATCTTTAAAATTATCAAAGTTATATAAAAATGTGAAAAATGATTATATATTTTGAATGCCATTTATAAATTCACTAATAACAGTGATATTAATAATATATTCAATAAATTTGGGTCCTAAAAAGCAGACGCAAATTCCATAAAATAAATCAATTTTTAGAAAAGACGAAAGATAATTTAGCAAGAAGACCACTAAAACTAGAGGCCCTATTATTAGCTTTGCTGTAACTTTTAATAGAAAATTCATTTCGCTTTCGCCTATAAAATCCCACATGCTTAATGCATCTCCTTTACTAGGGATCGCCTGCATTCCAATTGAAATAGAAATAAGTATGCTTAATATGTCTCGCCAGTTTAAACTTAGTAATCCTAAGGAGGAGACTTTATTAATAATTGTTGGGTAAGCTACCAATCCTCCTAAGAATGTATTCAGAAAAAAAGGAGCAATTGCAATTAAAACATCTTGATATAAATATTTAGGACTTTCATGATGAACATATCCTGATGAATCTTTGAAATTGTAATAGCAAACTTTTAACACCTTTGCATTAAAAATAATGCAAAAAATATGATGAGATAATTCATGTATGACTACTCCAGGCATATAAAAAATTGATCGTAATATTGACTTCATTTAATTATCAAAAGCTCCTGATGAATAAATTAGGTTTAGCCACTTTACCTATAAAATATGATTTGCTGGGATATCTCTAACAACTTATCGTAATAAATCTTTTTCTCTGAGAATGATTTTCATTGTTGGCTTTAGAGTAGGTTTCCCTAGAAAAATTTATGTTATTGCAAATCCAGACCTATTGATATAACTGCTTTTTATATTAACGTTTTTGGATGGACTATTGAGTGGGAATGAGAATAGGGTATATACCCAGTTATAGTATTAAAAATGTTGGTTAAACTTTAGGTACGCATGAGAATCTTTTATCCTATTTGCAACAGATCTCAACAGCGAGTTTACACGTAAGTTACATATGAGGACAAAATCTCATTTCTATATAGAAATCGGATAAGAAATAATTTCTTTTCAATGATTCCCTTTCCTTTTTTTATTTATTTTAATGTTATTTGCCGCATTCAAAATTATTGTCTATATACTCTACTTTTTTTCTTAGAATATCTAATATTATAATAATCTCTTTTTAATTCATATACGCTGAATAATCATCTTTATAGATCTCATTCTCAAAATTTCCTTGTTTTAAAGTCTTTGGTTTTAACGCCCAGATTCTATCCCTTTTCTCATATACGCTTGCGTTTGTGGAGATCATTTTTCAAAATTGATAATAGGTTTCACAGAGGAATCAACTATGACTTTTTATTTTAAAAATCCTTGAAAAATCAAGAAGTACCTTATTCTAAGAATTTTCAACTATGCTCAATATGAAATAAGAAGGAGTAAAGAGGCAATAGCATTTGCCTGTTAGTAAAAATAAATGTTTTAATTAGATTATTACAATTACTCTTAGCAAAAATAAAAAATAAGAAAATAAAAATTGTTGAAACTAATAACCATAATTGTTGATTATATTAATAACTTCTTATTGCATATTTCCAGAAAAAGGATAATTTTAATTAATTATCAAATGTTTTTATGTTTCAAAGAGAAGAAAAAAAAGCAATTATAAAAATCATATTATTTTTCTTTTTTATAGACCTTTCTTATCTAGGGAAAAGTAAGGAATCACTGATAGAAGCGGTATGGTTGTTTTTATCTCTACTTCTTTTGACTGTTGTTATAGGTATAGTTCCTTTAATAATACTTTTAATCAAAAGACAAAAAAGATTATTTAAATACATTAAAGAATATGAAACGGCACCATGCGTTAGGAATTAATTTTTAAATATAACTTTCTTTTTCGGATATTATTTAATATCAATCCGAATATTGCTATTAATTTTTGATAAATTTTAAAAATTTTCAAGAATATTCTATAAGTTAATTTTGTTGAGATTTCTTCTAAAAAAATTTTTTTTATGCATGTTGTCTGTTTTTATATTGATAGTAAATATCGAAGAAAAATATAGTAGATTATTTAAATGCAATTTTTGAATGAATATTTCAATTTATAATTCTTTGCCCCATTGATACTTTTAAATTATAATTTTTGACAATTAATTAATTCTTTAATCTTTATCTGTTTTTGAAAAGATCTAATTTTTATCTAAAAAAATTTTAATTAATTTAGTTTTATTTAATAAAATTAATTTAAAAATATAAATTCTATAAATCATAAAAATTAAATCTCTAAATTATCTTAAGATTTTAAGCAATTTAATTAGAAGTTACCTTCTAGTCAATTAAATATAATTCCAAGAATTTTGTTATTATGGCAAATATGAATTAAATATTTCTATAGTTATGAATAGGTGCCTTAATATTTTTAAATTCTTAGAAAAAAATGAAAAGGGATAATTGATTGCAAATATTAGTTATAACTTTTTTTGTTATTGGTATTTGTATTGGTAGCTTTTTAAACGTTATTATTATTAGATTACCAGTTTATCAATCAATACTTTTTACTAGAAGTAAATGTCCTATATGTAAATTTGAAATCAAATGGTTTGATAATATCCCAATTTTAAGTTGGTTTTTGTTATGGGGTAAATGTCGAAATTGCAAGAAAAATATTTCAATTTCTTATCCATTAATAGAATTAATTACGGGAATTATCTTTGTCTTAACCATTTTTTCTTCCCCTTCAAAATTCGAAGGTATTTCAAGTGCTATTACTCTATTTTCTGGTTGTTTTTTACCGACAATATTTATTCTATTATCAGTTATGGATCTAAAATATTTTTGGTTGCCGAGTATTTTTACAATTGGAGGACTTCTAATTGGAATAATAACTTCTTTATATGTTGATATTATAGAAAACTTTGAGTATTTTAATTTTTTTAAATCTTCATTATTGCAGCTGCTATAGGTTATTTTATTTTTTACATACTAAATATTTTAGGAAGATTAATTTTCAAACAACCGGTTTTAGGTTCAGGCGATGCAAAATTAGTCTCTATGATCGGTGCATGGTTGGGGATCAAAGGTATGTTACTGTCAATTTGGTTGGCCTTTAATAGTGCTGGTTTATTTGTGATTTTGGGATTAATTTTAAAAAAGATAAAAAGAAATCAGAAGATTCCTTTTGGAATATTTCTTAGCTTTTCAAGCTTTTTAATATGGCATTTAGGAAATGAAAAGTTTATGAGTATTTTTAATTTCTTTTAAATACTTTTTATTCTTTTTTTCTTGAAAGAAAAAATCATATTAAACTAAAATTTTTCTATTTTAATTAGCAATCTCTGTATGCACTATCAGGTTGAGGACCTTTGTCATTGGATGTAAACTCATAAATTTCAGATGTTGCATCAACGGGATTATAGCAGCCCATTACAGCTGAAACATTCTGTTCATAGGAGCCTCCATTTGGATTGGCGATTACTTGAAAAATTTGTATAGTATCCCCATCAGCATCTGTACCATCAACTACCAGGAATTTAATTTTATAGTTTCCTGAAGTCGTGAAGAAAGTATTTATATCTCCTCGTACAGGCTCAGGTTCCCTATCCCTGCAAATATCTCCATCGGCAGG
>CAYNKY010000137.1:0-3696 GCA_964397895.1 uncultured Prochlorococcus sp. | reverse complement strand
TGGGGATGTAGCTCAGTTGGCTAGAGCGCTTGACTGGCAGTCAAGAGGTCGTGGGTTCGAATCCCATCTTCTCCACCAAAGCGGAATTCACTTTATTATGAGAATATTTTTCGCTTTTCTTATTTTAGCCATTATTGACTTAAAAAGCGTTTGTAAGAATAATGTTGAAAAACTTCTGTTGTGTTACTTAAAATTATAGGATTATTTTTTAAAAAAGATGGTACTGCGCAAGCAATTGCAATGCATAGGTTAGTCGAAACTCTTGCTGAAGAAAACCAAAGAGTTATCAGTGATTCATATGCAAATAATTTTGTTTTAGGAGGGCGTCTATTTAAATTTATTGGGTATAAATTAAATACACTTATACTAAGAAATATTGTTCCAGGGCTTCATGAACATTTAATTGCTAGAACTAAGTATTTAGATGACATTGTAAAACAGAATGTAGCAAATGGAGATAGGCAATATGTTATTTTGGCGGCAGGTTATGACTCAAGAGCTAACAGGCTAGAACTGCCTTCAGATTTAAATATATTTGAACTTGATCAAATTGATGTACAAAAAAGAAAGATTTCAATACTAGATAAAATTATTCCAAGATCAAAAAAAATTACTTACATAGACATTGACTTTAGGAAAGATAGTATTGTAAATAAATTATCAAATGCTGGCTTTGAATCTAAAAAAAATACAATTTTTACTCTTGAAGGAGTTTCACAATACATAACAAAAGATTCGTTATTCGCAACATTAAAAGAAATTTCTCAACTCACAAAAACAACAAAAACAACAATATTTCTTTCTTACACAGATAGCGTAATAAATCAATCACCGCAGTATTTATTCGGCAAAGGCTATCCCAACCCTAGAAAAATAATAGATAGAATAAAAAAAATAGTTGATGCGTTAGGTGAGCCGTGGATTTCGTTTTATTCTAAAAAAGAAATCGAAAAATTATTAATTCAAAACGGGTTTAAACTAAAAGAAATCAAAAAACTTGAAGATCTCAACGATAAATATTTTGTAAGTATTAATAAACCAATTGAAGATAGCAATATATTTAATCTTGAAAATTTCGTTTTAGCACAAAATTTCTAATTTCAAAAAGACACTCTTTAAAAATTCAAAATAAAATTTATTTGTATTGAAATAAAACTGACTACTTAATATATTTTTCAGAGTATGAAATAAATAGATTTATCCAAATCAATCTTGATAAAAAATAAACTACAGGAAAGAGAACAATTATCAAAGATGAAATGATATAAATTTGAATAAAAACATCCGTATTTTCAACAAAAAAATTTATTAGAAACCATGTTAATATTGCAACAAGTACTGTAATACCATAACTTACATACATAGCTCCAAACCAAAAGCCAGGCTCTATCTCATATTTAAGTTTACAATTTTTACAAGAGCCAATATCTCCACCATTTTTAACTAATATATTCTTGTACGGATTACTTTCTGGCCAAAATTTATTAGATTGACATCTAGGACAACAATTATAAATAATGCTAAATAATTTATTTCCCTTTTTAATTATTCTATACATTCGCCTTCAGTTCAAATTGAAACACCTCTTTTTGCGCATAACTTTGATTGTCGTAGATAATACCACTACAGCAGTACGCCGGTGCGGAAATTTCCGCAGATGCTGTATCAGCTAGCGGAAGGCCAATAAAAAAAGGAATGACATAAAGTCCGTCACTATATCCAATAATCAACGCAGAAGAAATATATAAAATAACATTTTTCATTTAGTAAATTTAAGCAATAAATTATTGAAAAAATTCGAAATAAGAATACTTATTTCCACAAAAGCGGAATCCATTTCTTTTTGAGTTAGCGCCTTACTTTTTTATCTTTGATGTATGAACAAAATGGTTTTAATGTTTAGTCGTTCTGATGTTTTAAACAAAAAAATTCCTAATGATTTGTTAGGTGTTTACTACTTTTTAAACCATCAAGACAATATACTATATATTGGCAAGAGTGTTGATGTAAGAAAAAGAATAAGCCAACATCTTGCTAAAGGAAGAAAACGACTTGTCAATACTTTCCATAAACTAAAAGTCAAAAAACTTCATTCAGAACTCGAGTCTCTCTTGTTTGAATCTCAAGAAATTAAAAAATATCGTCCTATATTTAATAGGAGGCTTAGAAGATATAAAAGCCATATTTCATTATTAACCTCAAAAGACCCAAGAGGCTACCATTTTTACAAGCTAGCTGATGATGTTAATGAACAATTATTGATTAGCTTCTTTAGCAAAAGGGATGCCAAAAAATTCATTTTGAACTTAACACAAAAACATAATTTGTGCGAAAAAATTAATGGTTTAGATAAATCGCCTAAAAGTTGTTTTCAATATCATTTAAGAAACTGCAATGGGGCTTGTGTCGGTTTAGAGGATAAAACAAAATATAACTTAAGGTTTAAAGAAAGTTTTGAGAATATTTTACTATATCCCAACGATTGTAAATTGGTATTTGTAAATAGTAAAACATACGTGATTATAAAGAATAATGAGGTTTGTGAATTTGGAGTTGAGCCTATAAGTAAATGGGTGATCAAATACCCGTCTAGAGATGAGATAAGAATTATAAATACATTTAAAAATAGACTAGGTGAAAGAGTGAAACAAATCAAGTTATAAGCTTGCTGCTGGAAATTCTATATAAACAATATTTTCAAATAGGTTCAAAATAAGCGCTCTTAGATCAACCTGAGCGGAGCCCATCTCAATTTGATACAGCATTCCGCTTTTTATAAAAATCTGCTATTCAACTATTAGGCCCTTGTGGAGTTTTAAATTAAGACGAAACTTTTTTAACTAAAAAGTTGTTAATCATATAAAAATAAAAACAACGTCACTTATTATGTCTCCCAATTAATTACACCTATCTCTTCTTTCAAAATACATTCATTTAAATGAACTTAATGATGATTCGCAATATAAAGAGCGTCCATTCCGTTTTAAATGCGAAATTAATTTAATCTATTTTAATTTTATTATTCAATAAACCCAAATTAATTGAATGGGTTTATTTTTTATATAGATATATTTGCTTTATGAAAACAGACTATCTAAATCTTTATTCGAATTTAAATGACTTTGAACAGATTATTTTACAATCTACAAGGGAGTGGGTTGAAAAACATGTAAAACCAAAAATAGAAAAGTCTTTTATTTCTGGCGTTCCTCTTTCATTAAAAAATGAACTTGCAGAATTGGGTGCTTTTGGCTCAATTTTTCCTGAAAAGTATGGAGGACTAGATTTTAATTTTATTGCTTTTGGACTAATGATGAAAGAATTAGAAAAGGGGGATAGTTCAATTCGGGTTGCCAGCTCAATACAAACATCCTTAGTAATGAATGCAATATTTTCTTTCGGGTCAGAACATCAAAAGGAAAAATATCTTCCTGATCTGTCAAATGGGACTATTGTTGGTAGTTTTGCAATGTCTGAGCCAAGTCACGGTTCAGATATATCAAATTTAAAAACAAAGTTTAAAATTGTTGATGATAAAATTATTTTAAATGGTTCTAAACTATGGATAGGAAACGCAAGTACCGCAGATATATCGATTGTTTGGGCAAAAAATGAAAAAAATAATATTCAAGCACTAGTAGTAGAAACAAAAAATATTACAAATTTTCAATCAACTACTCTTGAAAATAAATCTTC
>CAYNKY010000136.1:0-3789 GCA_964397895.1 uncultured Prochlorococcus sp. | reverse complement strand
AAATGAAATCGTTTATTAAACCCACCAACAAATCCACGAATAACATTTTGACGATATATGAATACTTATGAGGCTTTATGAAAGAACTAAGATTTTTTAATTATTTATATTTGGCTTTATGGCTATCATTAAAATATTTTTGAAAAAAAATTAAATCAAATAAAACCTTTCTAAAGACGGAGAGATAGGATTCTCTACGAAATATTATTAATGAAAAAATATATATTTTTATACTTAAAGATTTAATATTGTTGAAAGTATAAAAAATAATCTCAATTTTTATTATTATTACTAACAAATGATTTATTAAATGAATAGGGAAGAATTCATTCAATTGATTCTTTTTAAAAAAGAAATTGATTCAGAAATAGTTAAGCTTTCGAAGGAAATAAATGATTTTCCTCTTGCCTACTCAATTATTAATGCAATTGATGGACAGTCTGTGTTAATAAAGAATCTTTTAGATCCAAAATTATATGGCGAAATTGATTTATCTCTTGGTGAAATAAAAAGATTATGTATTGAAAATAATAAATTGATAAAGGAAGAAGGCTCAAGGTTTTTAAATGACTTGGCTAGAGTTTCAAGGGTAAATTACAAATTTCAAGAAAAAGAAGAACTAGAAAATAATCCTGAAGAAAATATTATTCTAGGAATAGATTTAGGTACTACGAATACTGTTATTTCTTACGCTAGAGGAAAAAATGTTGAGGTTATCCCGCTCAGAAATGGTGAAAGAATTTTACCTTCAGTTGTTTCAGTAAATAAAAAGAAAAAATTTGATGTTGGTATAATAGCTTCAAATCAGAAAGTATTAAACCCTAAAGATACATTCTTTTCAGTTAAAAGATTTATAGGTAGAAGATCATATGAAATGAAGAGTTATGTAACAGATTATCCATATAAAATTGATGTAAATGAAGACAAAGTAAAAATTTATAGTCCTAGACTTAAAAGAAAATTAGAATGTGAGGAGATTATTGCGCAAATATTAATAAAAGCGAAAAAAGATGCTGAAGCTTATTTAAAAAAAGATATAAAAAAATGCATTATAACTGTTCCCGCATATTTTGATAGTAATCAGAGGAATGCTACGCAAAAAGCTGCTTTAATAGCAGGATTCAAAAAGGTCGAAAAGCTTTTTGATGAACCAACTGCTGCTGCATTTGCTTATGAAATAGAATCCAAAATTAAAACAAAAACTAGTAATACAATTGTGTGTGATTTAGGAGGCGGGACTTTTGATATATCTTTAGTAAATAAAATAGGAGTCAATGCTAACTCAGTAAGCGTTACAGCAACAAAAGGTGATAGATATCTTGGTGGTGATGATTATACAAATTTACTTGTGAAAAAAATTAAAGAACTTATAAAAATAGAAAATAACCAAACTGAATTTAATCCAAGTATTGATGCTGTAATACGTAATGAGGCACTAAAAGCGAAACATTCTCTATCTTTAAAAGAAGAAGTCGAAATACAAATACCTTTTTT
The DNA here is from genome assembly GCA_964397895.1 of uncultured Prochlorococcus sp. GTDB lineage: Bacteria > Cyanobacteriota > Cyanobacteriia > PCC-6307 > Cyanobiaceae > Prochlorococcus_A. The sequence goes on along the minus strand of CAYNKY010000136.1, from coordinate 2,295 downwards.
GATAACCAAAGATAAGGAGTCTTTTAATTTTGAATATACCTTAACTAGGAAAAACTTTAATGAATTTACTTCATCACTAACAATAAAAATTGAAAGAAAACTTAAAGATTTTCTAAACCTAAAAAAAGTTGCAAGTCAAAAGATATCTAAAGTAGTAGTAGTTGGGGGAGCATCCAGAATGCCAGTTTATCTAGAATTAATCGAAAAACTTACAGGTTTTAAACCTCAAATTGATCTAAATCCAGATGAAATTATCTCAAAAGGAGCAGCTCTTTATGGAGAATTATGCCTTAATGAAGATTCATCAAATTTAATTATTGGGGTAAATCCTATATCTCTTGGTACAACAGTGGAGACTTATGAAGGAGTTAATGGTGTCTTCGATGTATTAATACCTGCTAATACTCCGTTGCCTGTTCGAAGAACAGAGGAATATACCACTGTAATTGATTATCAAGAAGGGGTTAATATCGATATTTGTCAAGGAGAAAGAATCTTTTCTAAAGACAATATATTGCTTGGTTCTTTTAACTTAGTAAACATTCAAAAAGCGAAAAAAGGTGTCCCAAAATTTGATATAACTTTTGAACTTGATTCTGATGGAATTTTAAAAGCTTATTCAGTTGATAAAAAAACAAAATCAGCAAGTAGCTTAATTATTAAAAATAGTATTGATTTGACTGATGAGGAAATAGAGAGGTTTAGGAAAATTGCTGATAAGATGTCAGAACAGGATGAAAGTGACTTTCATACAATAAAATTACTTTCACATCTATCTATTCTAAAAGAAATATTCGATGATTTAAAGGATCCAAAACTTACAGATGAAGATAATTCTCGAATACAGAGAATAGAGGAAGTTCTAAAAACTGGAAATGCTACAATTGAAGAACTCAATATTTTGATAAGATATTTAAGATTGCTTATTGAGATGAATCAGTTTTTTGGAGATGAAGATTAAAAATTTTAAGAATTAGTTTGTAAGATATGCAAATTGACTTTATAAGTATCAATCTTCACTTAGCCATTTATTTAATCTCCAAAAAATGTTATTCACATATTCAATGTCCTCGATCTCTCCATAAAGACCAAAACTATCAGATGGATCTTTTGCTTTAAAGATCTTGAAATCTCTAGTAGATTCTTCGTGTTTATTGAGTAATTTTTTTACCCTCCCTCGCAAAAAATATGTAGGAACTAAATCTTTATTTAAATTAACTACGAGATTTAGGTCTTTCTCCATCATAAATAACCATCTTTTTTGGATATCAGATATATTTCCGTTTTCGAGGATTGTGGAAAATTCATCCCCAAAGTATTTTTTAAATGCAAGTACTGCAATCTCAATAAAGTAATCGGCAAAATCATTGATATTTGTATTTTGTGAATTTTGTGCATAATTTTTGGCTAGCAAAATATCTTGTCGGCCTGATTTAATATCTCCAGAATATAATTTAATACGTCCTCGAAGAATATATTTATACGAGTTTACTTCTTCCCCTTCCTTTTCATTTAATTTAAATGTTATATCAATATTTTTTTTGGCTTCTTTTAGTTTCTTTATATCTTCAGTAGATATATATGAATCAATATATTCCATTTTGTTAAAAACAATTTCAAAAAGTAATTGAGCTTTTGTTTCATAAAAACCTGCATAAAGAGGATCTAAATCTATAGCTTTACAAATATCGTCAAGCATTAGGTGATTTTTATAAACAGTTGGGCTTTTGAGTCTTGCAATACATCTGATGGCATATAATTCATCATTTTTTTCGTTAAAATTAATACCTAAACTCGCCTCTTCGATAGCTTTTTCATAATCTTCACGCTCCATAGAAATAATCGCCTTGTTAAGATATTCATATGAGACGTCTTTATTATTTTCTGAGAATGATTCATACTCTTCTTGATTATCATTAAAATTATTAGAAAAAGAGTTTTCTTCTGATTGATTATCCGAAATATTATCTGTATCTAAAATAGATATTATTTCTCGAATGTCAATTTCATTTAGATCAGCTAATGCATCATTAAGTAAATATAGATTTTCTTGGTCATCTTTAGATATTTGGTATTGTAGTTGCCACCAATAATTTATATTTTTTTCTATTAATTGTTTAGAAGAATAAATTCCTAAAATTCTTAACTTCTCAATAATTTCACTATTTCTCATTATTGATTTCTAAATATATAAAATGTTTGTAATTTTCAATCAAATAGATAATTGAATTTCGAAATTATAGAAACGGAGGGGGTGGGATTCGAACCCACGGTGCCCTTGCAGACACGCTAGTT
>CAYNKY010000135.1:0-3808 GCA_964397895.1 uncultured Prochlorococcus sp. | reverse complement strand
GTTCCGAAGTAGTTCAGATTAGTAGAAATATAAGGTAATAAAAGGGTTTAGGAAAATTTAAGTTTTATCTTTTAAACTATATTTTTTTATTTGTTGTGGTTTTTGTTGTGGAGAATCAAATATTTGTTGTGTTTAGTTTTTTTATTCATTATTTAAATACAAAAAACTCTAATTTAAATTTCCTGCATTTGCCTCATATCTAATTTAAAGTCTTCAATTATTAGATTTAATAAGTCTTGTTTCGATCTTTCTTCATATTCCATTAGTCTGTTTGCTTGATTTTTAATTGCTATCTCTAACAAATTACGCATAGACCTAGCGTTCCCAAAATTTGATTGTCTAAATTCGGATATTTGAGATAAATAATTCATCAATAACTTTTTTGTTTCATCATTAATTAAATAACCTTGATCTGATGATAGTTTTAATAATATTTCTAATAATTCTCTTTCAGAATAAGTTGGGAAAGTCAAAAAGGAGTTAAATCTACTCTTGAAACCTGCATTTGTCTCCAAGAAATTAAACATTTCATATTCATACCCTGCAACTATCACGATTAAGTCATCTCTCTTATCTTCCATATATTTCAAAATAGTTGATATTGCTTCAGGACCAAAATCATTTTTGGACTGATAAGAACAAAGACTATATGCTTCATCTATAAACAAGACTCCCCCTAAAGCACTTTCTAAAACCTTTTTTGTCTTTATAGTAGTTTCTCCAATATGTTGACCAATAAAATAAGATCTATCTGTTTCAATAAAATGACCTCTCGATAAAATCCCAAGACTTTTAAAAATTTTTCCAACCAATCTAGCAATCATAGTCTTTCCTGTACCTGGCGGACCATGAAAAACCATATGATGACCTATATTTTGTTTTGAGTAACCATGAGTTTGTCTCTCTTTTTGGATTCTCTGAAAGTTAACTAATTTCTTTATCTCATCTTTAATAGGTTTTAACCCTACATAACCGTCTAGTTCTGATAAGAGTGATCCAAGATCTTCATTAGTAATCGAAGATTTTTTGTTAAAAGAAGAAATCCAATCTCCTGGATTCTTTAGATTAAATAATTCAATTTTTGAAAATTTATCTTTAATCGATTTTACTTTTTTGGAATCACCTAATTTTTTAATTTCTTTTTTCAAGGAATCAATATCTACAAGACTTTTTATTTCCTTGATTTGATCTTTAAAACTCTGTTTTTTCTTATCATCATATTTTTTCCTATAAGGATCGGAGTAATCTTTATTTGTCTTTAAAAATGTTTCTTGTTCTTTATCAAGATTATTTTTGACATGTTCTGAAATTTTATTTCCTATTTGATTATCAAGTCCAAAAGGATTTTCTAAGGTTTTCTGTGCCTTTAATTTTTGACTTAAAGCATTAAATTTTTGTTCTGCATCTTTAAATGATTTATCAATGTTGATTATTCGACTGAAATCCTCTAATGCCCCTTCTAATTCATTTAGGGCAGACTTTAGCACCCCACAGAAATAAATTACATCTAGATTAGACGGATTTATTTTTAGTGCCTTTGTAAACGCAATAATAGCATCTTCATTTTGGTTTAAATATGCTCTTGCAATTCCTAAATTTATTAAAGCATCTGCATTATTAGGATCCAGAACTAATGATTTTTCATAATCAACTTTTGCACCCTCAAAATCTTTAAGATGTTCTTTTGCTAATGCCCTTCCAAAAAGTGCTTTTGGTATTGATGGATTCATATCTAATGCTGCACTATATGCTGTAATTGCGCCCTCATTATCATTAATACACGCTCTGGAAATACCAAGATTCAATAATGAATTTTCATCGCTAGGATTAATTTTAAGAGATCTTTCATAGTCATCTATTGCACCTTGATGATCATTTAATTTTGATTTTGCAAATGCTCTTAAAAAATATGCTTTCTCATATTGAGGATTTTCCTGTAAGATGTCGCCATATTTTTCTATAGCAGAAACAAAATCATTTTCTTTGATATTTTTTTCTGCAGATCTATAAAGTTCTTGAATCTTATTTTCTTTATTAGTCTCTTTAATTTCTTCATCTGATTGTAAATAAGTTTTTTTATTTTTTTCTCTTAATTCTTCATCAGAATAAAGTTCCATATCTCTGTAAGAAATAAAACTTTTGACTGCCGCCTCTAACTGTTCCTCATTTGGTGGTTTTTTAGTTGGGAAGTCTGAATCTAAATCTGATTGGTTTAGATATTTAGTATCCGTATACCAATAAATCTTTGTTTCATAAAGAAGATAATTGCAAAATTTAATAGCATCATTTTTATCTTTGAACTCTACAATTTTTGGTTTATTTGCAATCTTTACTCTATCTGGACTTTCATGTTGTCTATGATATTTTCCATCTCTAAAAAATATGAATATACCCCATTCAGTTCCTTCTAGCGCTCTACCTTTACTCCCTGCACATCTATATTGCATTAGAGTCTTTGCCCCTATAAACTTATTTGCAATTTTTTGTCTTATTTTGTCTTCTCTATCTTGTTTTCTTTTAATTTCTTCCTCTTTCAGTCTTTGTATCTCTTCTTTTACCGCTCTTCCAATTCTTTGATTCTGTTTTGATATTTCATGATATTTAATTGCTTCTGCTTGTTTTTCCCTTCTTTTAATTTCTTTCATTCTTTTTTCTTCTTTTTTTTTCTCTTCCTCTTCTTTTTTTCTTCTTTTAATACCAGCATCTAATCTTTTTTTTTTATTTTTCTTATATTCTTCTTCTCTTTCTGGTAAGAACTCAACACTCCATTCGTTTTTACCTTTATTAATAATTCTCCCTGCTTGAGAGGAATTCATAAGAATTTTTTTTGCTTCTTCGTAGTTCACTGAAGAAAAATATTATGCATAATCAGATTTTATACTAATTCTTTATTCAATTGATAAATAACCACTTTTGCATGATTAATCATGTTGAAAAAATGCTTTTTTTGCATTGATCAATGTGGAATTACAATACGCCTTACAAAACCTTATTGCTTACTAAATGCCCTATTTACCTTCGCATAATCTAAAAGTTTGGTTCAAGTTTTAATCACATTGATTACCTAAGTAAACAACTTTGGTTGGAGATGATCTGCTAGGTAGATCATTAAAATGCTCTTCCTTTAATTTTTTCCAAAGTTTTCTGGCATCGTCTTTTTTATATTCTTTAATTTCAGAATCATCAGTTTCGTATTCTAAATATCGTACAGTTACTGTCTCATCCTCTTTTGAATAAGAAGTGAAACTATATTCACAGTCTTGATTAAATAATACCCTTGTTATCGTTTTGCTTGTAGTTCTTGATTCCCTTTTGGAATTAATTATTTTTTTGACTTCTTCTTTTAATTCTTCTGGTTTTCTATCAATTCCAAAATTTTGAACTCTTTTTTGTAGGGATTTTTCTTCAGAAGTATTTAATTTCGCAGAAAATGCGATTGCTAATTTTGAATCAATTTTTGAAAATCCTTGTTTAGTTTTCTCCCTCCAAAAAGATCTTGCTTCTAAAATATCAAGATTTTTTCTATCTCTTGATGGTAAGAAGAATAGTTCTATAGTTTTCCCATTAGCACTGATTTGCCCAGAGAATGAAATTAGTTCAATTAATTTCCCCGATCCATCTTTTAGACCAAGATAATATTCTGTCGAATCCAAGAGGATTTTTAATTTTATTTAGTATTTAGTTTAGTTTATTTTATAAATTAAGACTCTTTATCTGATCTTTTGTTGTGGTGATTGTTGTGGAGACAACTAGAAAATCACCTGTTAATGGTCTAAATCGGTGTTATATGGTCTTATTTTTCTCCTAT
>CAYNKY010000134.1:0-3870 GCA_964397895.1 uncultured Prochlorococcus sp. | reverse complement strand
GGGTGAGGTCTCGGGTTCAAGTCCCGACGAGGGCATAGCCCAAACAGCAATTGCTTCAAGGCTTTACAAGATTTTCATAATAAATATTTCTATATTTAAAAGTTTTAGACAAAATGTATAACAAATATCATTCTTAAGATATATGTTTTTCTAATTTTTCTTTAACCGATATGGATAATTCATCAAATAAATTGAATACCCTAATTGAAAAGATGAAAAGTTTGCAAACAATATTTTATGAGGAGCAAGGAGTTAATGATCTTTGGAGTAATAGTAAGGTTTATGAGATCATAATCGCTAATAGTTTATCCCATAATTTAATTCCAGGACATTCTGGTTCCAGAGATGCTTTTGATAATGAGAATATTGAATATGAATATAAACATTTTAAGAAACTAAGTTCAAACCATAGCTGGACTTTTAATGACTATAGTGAAAATACTATAAAGAAACTTATAAATAATGAATACCGTTTAATATTTGCACATATTAACGACGAAAATTATCCTCCTAAATTTGATTGGTACTATCAAATTGAAGGAAGAGATGTAGGAAACTATCTAGCTGAAGCAACAAAAAGTATTAGGAATAACAGAAAAATGATAAATATCTCTGAAAATCAGATAAATAGATTTCTAGTAAGGAGCGAGAAAGTATTTGTCAAAAATAATAATTTACAAAAATATCAGGTGTATCTTAAAGAAATATTTGATATTACAAAGGAATTAGAAATTCTAACTGGAGTAAAGAATTCCCTCACTAGTAATAAATTTTGGGAAATATTTATAGCAAATCAACTTGGTCATAAAGTTAATTCTGAGCAGGGAGGAAGAAAAGGAGCTCATGATGCTTATGATGAATTTGGTAATAGTTATGAATATAAAGTTAGTAAAAGTTTTTCTTGGAATTTTCAAGATATATCAAATGAAGTATTAAATAAATATCATAATGACGCAGCGATCATTCTTGCTGTGGTAGATAAAGAAAATTTTTTGGTGAAAGCAATATTTAGTGTTAAGCCGCAGATTGCGGTCCCTTTCATTAAAGAAAAGTTAAAAACTAAAATAAATAAATTAAAAATTCAAAAAAAAGAAATTAGAAGGAAACAAATATCTTTATCAAAAGGAGATTTAAAATTTCTTAATTCTAGACAATTATTTTAGTTATTCAATTCATTCATCCTTAAAAGAGATTGTTGGTGATAGGTTTCATTATTTTCTATCCCAATAAATCTTCTATCATGCAATTTAGCAACGTATGGGATAGTTCCACTTCCTGAAAAAGGATCAAGAATTATTTCATTTTTATTAGTACAGCCAAGAATAAGTCTTTTAATAACTTCTTCAGGTTTTTGTGAGGGGTGCTTACCATATTTTTTTTCAGATAATTTTGTCATAGGTATATCCCACATGTTTCTCATTTGTTTTTTATTTACTGTCATTTCTTTAAGTTGTTTATAGTTGAAAACCCAATTCTTTGCTTTTTTTCGAGAATTATTAACTGCCCAAATTATTTGTTCTGTACTCTCACAAAATAATCTTTGGGTAATATTTGGAAAAGCATTTCTCTTATACCAAATTATTGAATTATTAATCTTAAGGTCTAATTTCTCTAATAGAAAACCTATTTTATATATGTTGTGATAAGTTCCAAAGATAAGAATATTTCCATTATCTTTGACCAAACGCTTTATTTCACTTAACCAGAGGATGGAAAAATCTAAGTAATCTTTATCATTGAATTTGTCCCATTTCTCTTCAATTTTTGAAAATTTCTTATCTACTTTCCATAAATCATTAGATTTGTACCATCCAATCTCCTTTTTATTATCGTAACCTGAAATATTATATGGAGGGTCGGTAATGCAATGATCAAATGAATTATCTGTAAATTTTTTCATTCGACTAATGCAATCGTCGAGAAGTATTTTATTTATTTCAATCATTAGGATATTCGATTATTTTTATCAATGTAATACTTTTTTTTGATTATTTTCTTTAGCTGATTTATATTTTTTATTTGCTTTAGGGCATCTTTTTTGATCAAAATCTTTAGTAACCCATCATCTAACAGCCTACTTAGGCTTGGTTTATCATTACTAACTAAAAATTTTTCAATAAAATCATTAATATAATTTTCATCATTCATTTGATTAATATCTTTTGAAAATAAACTTTTCTTTGCAACTAATTTTTGAAATATAAATATACTTTCACCTGTTAAGGTTGATTCAGAAGAATTATTTTGTTTATATGTTTTGATATTTCTTGGGACATGAATTATATCCTTGAAATATAAATTACATTTACTGAGAGTTAGAATGAAATCCCGTAAATTTATAAAATTAGTATCCTTAAAATAGACAAGTGCATATTTTTTTTCTTTAAGTTTTTTTGATACGTTTTTAAATACTAAATATAAATTATTTAAATATTTATCTCTATTCATGCTTTTTTCTTTTCTATTTGATTGAACTACTTCTTTTGATAAGTTATTTTCATAACTTAGAAAAAATTTCCAAAGTTCAAGATATTCAGAGAAAGGTATTTGATCATAATAGGGAGGATCTGTAAAAACTAAATCTATACTTTGGTCTGGGATCTCCTTATTATTAACTGACTGAAATGGTTTATTAATGAGAAATAATGATTGATTATTAGTTTCAAGATCATCAAATTTTGTACAAATTAAATTTTCTAAAGACTCTTTATTTGATAATACTTTTTTCTCAATTGATAAGAGTCTTCTTTTGAGAGTTTTAATAACGTTTCTATCTACAGCATATTTCTTAGGAAACCAAAAAATAAATTGAGATTGAGATTTTTTGTCTGTAAATTTGCACAGTTGCAATACCTGTGACAATAAAAATTTTAAATCACTATTATTTCTACTAAAATTCTTGAATTCAATCAGAATTAAATAGTTTACAGGACTAAAAAGATCAGAAATTCTTAAATTTTTATTGATAGCAATTCTACTATTCTCAATAAGACTATGATTTTCTAACTTAGATAAATCAATTTGTTGATAGTTTTTTTCATTATATAAATTTAATAACTCATCAAAATATTGTGAATTTTCATTTTTGCTTATTTTTAATTTATGTTCGCTATTTTCAAGGTGTATGAAGAATTCTTTTGGATAAATTTTTGAATTAATTATATCTACATGTGCTTTCTCAAGAATTACTTCTTCTTTCATTCCAGTAAGTGAGTAAGTATATAAGTATTTGTATCTCTCTTCAAAAAATTTGATTTTTTCTTTCAAAGAAATTAATTTATCCCTATTTAAACTTATATTTGTTATTAAGTTTTGAAATGGCATCTCATTTATTTCAACTCCAATAAAGTTAATTGAGTTCTTTGATAAAACAGATCCATAAAGATTGGTACCACTTCCCATGAAGGGATCTAAAATAAAATCATTATCATTAGCAAAGTGATCAAGAATTTGGGAGGAAATATTGATATTTTTTTTCGTCCAATAGAAAATATCATTTTTTTTAGTTTTAGAAGGTTCCTTAAATATTATTTGATTTTGAAAAGAAGTCATTTATGAATATTTAGCTATTTATTGAGATGTTAAATTTTAATTTAGATCAACGAATCTATTAGAGCAGAAATTGGAGCATTTTGCATACATAAAAAATATATCCATAGATCCGAAGAACTACGCATTTGTCCATAATTTGTCCATTTTACTTATGGGCAAATTTTCCTATTAAGAAAGTAAGTCTGGGTAATTCTTTATTATGAACTGGATTTGATTGAATAGAGGCTACAGGATTAGAACCTGCGACTCAGTGTTCCCAAAGAACCAGCTCTAACTCTTTACTTTTGCTTCTAAGCCAACTAACTTCATAAGAACTTT
>CAYNKY010000133.1:0-3973 GCA_964397895.1 uncultured Prochlorococcus sp. | reverse complement strand
GGAGAGAAACTAATCTCTTTACTTGCAGTGGAGATTGTTTGATAGGGTTCTGTTACGCCTGGCGTTGGTTCTGGTTCTGGATCTTGATCTGTCTCTGTAACTTCTTCTATATTAGTTACATCAGATATTGGTACTGGAGTAGATTCTGGATCTGGTTCTGCTGCTGATGGTGGTGTTGGTCCTTCTGGAAGTTCTTGTTTCATAAAGTATGAGAGATCTGGCGTAGAAGTGACATTATGATTTGATTGCATCAAGTCTGCGCCAGAAAACATTGCACTAAAATTAATCCCAGAACCCACATCCCATGCACTTAAGTCTTGATCAAATTTCAAAGCTCCACCAAACATACCTTGAAAATTTCTAGAAGAGCTCACATCCCATGCACTAATATCCTGATTAAATAAAGTAGCGTTATAAAACATCGCATTAAAAGTTAAACCAGAGCTTACATCCCATGAACTAATATCCTGATTAAATAATTCTGCATAATCAAACATTGCATAGAAATTATCTCCTGAACTAACATCCCAGTTACTAATATCATCATTAAAGGATTTTTTATTTTGAAAAAGCTCTGAAAAATCAGTTATTGTACTTACATCCCAAGTATTAATATGTCCATAAGTTTCAGTTGCAGAAATCTCATTATCTATCCATGCTGTAATTGCGATATCCAGTGATTCTCTATCTGTAAACACTGCCCCAGTTTCGGTAGTACTTTCATTTAACGTAGAATCTTTTTCAGCTTTTGTTATGGCAATTGAAACTTGTTGTTCAAAAGATAAATTATTTGAGTCTGTTGCACGAATAAGTACATTATAAATGTTATCTTTTCCATTATCTTTTGGAGTTGAGTAAAGAGGTAAATCTATAAAACTTAGAGATCCTGTATTTTTATCAATTTCAAAATGAATTTCGTCAGGAGAATCTCCAAGAGACCATTCAGGAGAATTATCAGCTGAAAAAGTAAATAAATTTTTACTGTTTTCTTGTATTTCTAAAAAACTTTTATTTGCTCCTTTTTCTCCTGACGGTCCTTTAATTAGTGGTCTTTTATGACCATCTTTGTTAAATCCATCAGCATTGAATCCATTACTATCGAAACCGTCAATATCAAATCCTTTCTCATCATAACCAGCGAAATCAAAACCTCTTTGAAAACCTGAATTGGGACTCGCCAATAATTTTTCGTATTCGTTTTCTTGACCAGCATTAATCGTTTGCGATATTGGAGTTTTATCTTCCCACTGAATAATTTCTCCATGACCATCATATATATAGGGATAATGTGCAAGACGGGATGGATCCTCAATGACAAGTGATATATCTATATATCTTCTATCTTCAGGGGCATCTATAGGAGTAAGTCGTGTAGATTTATCTACCGTAAAATAAACGCCATAATCCTGCGAAGCCCAATTGGTGTCAATGATGTCATATCTTTCACCGTTGTGAATAATATCCCAATTATTTTTCAATTCCTTCGCAAATGCACTTTCACTAGCGAAGTCTCTATCTAGGGCATCTTCAACAATTTTTACCCATGGAAGAGGTTTATATTCCCATGAGTCAGAGTAGTCTTGAGATTGAGTACTGACAGCGACTCTTTGGTCAGGCGATTCGCCATAATGAATAATATAGTTATTGTAACTAGTCCACCTAGCTTGACCTGTCCCAACAATGGAAGGTTGAAATTGCTCTTGATCAGTATTTTTATTGGATGATAAGCTTGGTTTTTGATTACCATACTTGTCATAACCATCCCTTTTATAACCATCAACATCGTAACCTTCCTCGTCATAACCATCTAAATCATAACCCTTAGGAAAGGTCAGTAGACTTTGATCGAAATAAACTAAATCTCCGTAACCATCATAAACATATGGATATGAGGCTAGACGTGTTATGTCTTTAATAGCAAAATCAACATTAGGATATTGGTAATTTGCAAAATCTGAACCTGTTTTCTTATCAACTAAAAAATATGCTCCAGTTCTATAATCAGCTGCATAATCAGTTCCAGAAGGAGGGGGCTCTAACTCATAGGTTGTTGTAATATTATAAACATTTTCTCCAATAATAATCTCCCAATTCTTTAACTCTTCAATTAAGGCATTATTATCTCCAATATTATTTACAGGATTCTTAGTTTGAAATTGTAAATCTAAAGATTCATTAATTAAAGAGACCCATGCAGCTTGTTGATAAATAATTCCATCATTTTGATCTTCTTCACCCACTGAAACTGTATAAAAACCCAATCTATGATCTATCTCATCTTCAGAATAATTATTAAAATCACGTATAAAGGGGATTAACACTTCAACTTGAGTAGTGCCTACTTTTTGTGAATTCTTCTGCTCTACATTAGGTTTTTGATCTTCTATATTCTCTATACTATCCTTCAGTAAAAACCTCTCAAGAGCTTTTTGATTTGGTGTTTTTTTATGATGAAATAAATCTTCCTGTTTAGATATTTCTACTGAAGTTATAAGATACTTTTTATTAGACTCCCAATCTTCTGGTTTTTCCCAAAAAGAATTACTAATATAAAAATCCCCGAATTCATCTTCATAAAGAGATTGAATTCTTAAATTATCGCTAAAATTAACAGTTTGATAAGGCCAACTAATTGAAGAGGGAAGTATATCACTCCCTTGATAGATATCATCGTAATCTTTTTTTACGATATCAATCCAATTATCACCATCCTTTTTAGATATAGTTACTGATTTAATATTTTTTACATTATTTAGATCATCATTAAAATAAAAAATATCAGCTTCAAGTTCTGAAAATTTGACTTGATTTATCACTTCTAATGGTTCTATTTTATTTTCTTTATTCGATACATTCCCTAAAGAGGTAAAGGAAAAAGTTTTTTCATCATTGATGCCCTCAAATGAATTGCCCGAGGTGTCATCAAAAGCAGTAGGATCAATCTTGATATAATATTCAGTGCCAGCCTCATAATCAGAAGAAGGGTTAATAGTGATCTGTGTTGGTCCAGTACGGGTTACTTGATTACCAGATATGTCAATAATTTCAACTAAAGAATTGCCCCATTCTTTCTTAATAAAGATATTACCGTTTTCAAAATTAACAATTTCTGAAAAATTTAAAATGATATTACTATCTAGTGGAATATCTACAGAATCATAAGCTGGGTAGGTTTCTTGTAGCGTTGGCTTAATATTGTCAACACTAGTATTAACTTCTGCCGTTGAGAAAGAAAGGGTTTCTTTGTCTTCGATGCCAACAAAAGAGTTGCCAGCATTATCGGTAAAAGCACTACCATCAATTGTGATGTAATAATCAGTTTCAGGGGAAAGAGTATTACGTGGATGTATAATTATCTGCTTTGTTCCACTACCAGTAACCTGCGCACTCGCAACATCAATAAGCTCAGCTTCGGGATAATAATTAAATCCTATTTGTTTCTTGACATCGCCGCCATCAAAATCTGGAGTATATTCAGGACTTGTAGCTAAATAGAATGAATAGCTATCGCTACTGTACTTAGAATCTTCTTCCAGCCAATATTCAGTCTCATCAATTGTTATCGTCCAATTAGTTGAAAGTTCTTCATCCCATTCTCTATTGGTTTTACTATCTTCTGAAATTTCAAGAAAAGTCGTTAGCTTTTCCATGATCTCCTTTGGAACTGATTCCCAAGTACCGTTGTTATGTTGGCGAAATGATTTGTCTAGTCTTATTTGATTATGAGCAAAATCATAAAAATATTCATTTATAGTAAATGCTTTTAACGGGAGTGGATTGATTTTTATATAACCAGTCTTTACTTCTACTTTTTCTGAGAAAGTAAGCACAATATCGCTTAAAGGAGAAACACCTTCTTCATTGTCAGCTGGGCTAGAATTAATAAGGTTTGGTGCTTCTAAATCTTGTTCATTCTCTAGTTCCGTCTCTGAGTCTGGAATCTCAGACTCTGGAAGCTCTTGGATTGGAGGTA
>CAYNKY010000132.1:0-3999 GCA_964397895.1 uncultured Prochlorococcus sp. | reverse complement strand
CCAATTCTTCCTATTAAAATACATGTTCTTTTTTTAACATCCTCAAATAAACCTTCTCTTGGGTAAGTACAAATCATTGAAAGTCCAAAATCATCTAAAAGGTATTTTCGAAAACGTTTTATTGCATATCCTTTACGGGTAAGTAGATTAAGTGGCATTATAGCTCCAATTATTGAATTCTCTTGAGCCAAACTTGTAACTAATTCGAGAAATGAACCCTCTAGTCCAATCTGTCCTGTATCTGTGATGCATATATTTTTTAAGTTTTTTATTTTTTTTTGTATGTAAATTTTTTCTTGTTTTGATTCAACTGAATTAATAAATGGAGGATTTAAAAGAATCACCTTTTTATTTAAAAAATTATTTTTATTTAAATCAGCTACATTATTAATTGTAATTTTTGGGCTGTTTTCTAAGCTTATTTTATTAGCAAACAAAAGACCTAATCTTAAAGAAAGTATTTCTGAAAAAAAAGGCTTTATTTCATTAGCAAAGATTCTATTAGGTTCTACATTTTTAAAAGCTAATGAGGCCGCAGAGCTAAGAAGCTGTCCACCTCCGGCTGCTGGGTCGCATATCCACTCATCTTTTGTCAAAGATCGTCCTAATTCATTCCTAGCCAAAACTGATAAAAGGTCTGCAAGCTCTGGATCAGTTTCGACTACTCCTTTAAATTCCGAAATTAATAAATCACTTACTAATTCCTTAACCTCTTCCCCTTGCCCGGATTTTTTTCCTATATTGAAGGCATTTTCAAGTAAAAAAGAATCAAATAATTTAGGACTATTTGTTATGGGAAAAGGTTCTTTGAAAATATGGTGAAAATCAACTTTACTCCCTTTGATAGAAATCATTTCTGGGTTTTTAATATAACTATCTGCAGATTTCCAATTGTATTTCAGAATCTTTTCGCAAAGTTTAGAATAATTGTCTGATGCTCCTCTAATATATTCAAATGAAAATGGCATAAAGACTTTATGCCATTCCCCATAGTCATAAAGAGAAGAACTAAGAAGATTGTAAAAAGAATCGAGGTTATATCCATATTCACCTTTATCTTCGATAACAATATCAATTATTGTTTCTAATATTTTTACAAAATTATTATAAAAGTAATCATATTCATTATTTTCTAAATCACCTGCATCAAAAGGTGAGCCTTTGATGAGTTGATTATTTACACGAGGTTTGTTGGGGTCGTATCTGAAAACTTCCGTCCTTTCCAAGTTTGTTAATAAATAATATGGCGTGGCGCATTGAAGATCTGCTTCTTTCCTGTAACTTAATGCTTGGTATCTGTTCCTTGTAGAATTTATTGATGATTTCGTTCTCTTTATCTCTACTAAAAGAACAATCTTATTGCTTATTAAATCCTCAATAGAATAGTCAACAATAATTCCGTTGATATTTTTGTGATGAGAAACTATTAAATTATTTTTTGAGAGATTTTTTATTGCCTCTTTTGCACATTTTTCAAAAAATGGATGAAATACCTTAACTTCATCTTCAACATATCTTGGGAGATTTTTTTCTTTCATTTACAAAAAAGATTTTTTTAAAAGATCATTAACTAAAATTTGAATTTGATTTATATTCTTTTCCCCAAGTAATAAAGTAGAAGCAAATTTATGTAGAGAAGATAATTCGCTTTTTGATAGAGTTCTCCAATCTGGAACAATAGTATTTTTATACTCATACACTTGTAACTTCCTGAGACCACTCCCTTGATTTCTTGATGAGTTTAAAAAACTATTTTTAAATAGTTCAGTATTGAGTAATAAAAAAGCAATTATTTCGGGTAAAGAATCTTTTACCGTGCTTACATAAAAATTATCTGATGTGTTTAAATTCTTACTATTAAAATAATGCTTTGGCGAATTTCGGATATAGTAGTTAAAAATTATTTTTCCGTATATAAGTTTTACGGGTTTTATATTTATTTTTATATCCATTGATTTTGCTTTATTAATTAAAAAAGTATCAATATCTTTATCTTCACCAAAATTATAAAATCTTTGATCTGGGTATTCTATTTGCAATTTATCCTTGATCTTAGGCTTCATTATGAGGGGCAGTGACTTTTTATAAATATCACCATCATTTTCGTGAGATAAAAAAACTTTTCTTGATGAGAGAGTAATACCTCTTTGAATCTTTAGTAATTCTTGCAATTGTATATATTTATTTTTTATTTTTTTACAATTATTATCTTTTTTAAATTTCTTACTTAAGGAATGATTCTTAACGATAATTATTGTTGCATCAATAATAGTTTTATTAAAAGGAGTTGAAATATTTTCTTTTTCAAGAATTTGAAAATTTTTAGATAAATAATCCCAAAATTCTTTACCATATTTCGTATTTAAAATTGAATCATAAATAATGGCACAAAGTATTCCTCCTTCCTCGAGTCTTGAGAGAGATTTCAATAAAAAATAAATAAATAAATTTGATCTTCCATTTACTTTTATATTACCTAATTGTAAAACTTCTTTTAGCTTTTTTTTATACTCTGGAGATAATTTTTCTTGCCTTATATAAGGTGGATTAAGAATAATAAAATCATAAAACGTTTGATTATTATTTAATAAATAGTCTTCATTGAATATTTTGTTTTCGTATTTGAGCTTAGAACAGTACTCATTTGAGATAGTGACCATTCTATTATCAATATCGTAACCATCAAAATTTTTAACGTTAATTTTCAATTTATTTATCGCTTTTAAAAATGTAGCTGGACCAATGGCAGGATCTAAAATAGATAAATTTTTATTTTTGAGATAGATTAATGATCTTTTAATCATCTTCTCTGCAACTGCATCTGGAGTTAATACTTGTCCGATATCAGGATTTAAATTAATCATTCTGGATTTAATTTTTTAAAGTTAATTTTATTGATTCGGCTAAAGCTCTTCCCATTAAGGGAGGCACTGCATTACCTATTTGGGTAAATAAACTTCTTTGTGAAGTGAAAACAGGTGTGAAATCATCCTTAAAAGATTGCAACCTAAGTGCCTCTCTAGGAGATATTAATCTTTTATATCTGTAATGATAATTTGATCCAACATTAGGTCTATTGAAGTATGTATTAACAGTAAAAGAAGGCAACTCAGGATGTAGTCGAGCATAGGTAGTAGTTCTTCCTCCAGTTTCTTTAAATTTCATTATCCTTTGCGTTGAAATATTGTCAGGAATATCTTGATAATTACCCCCTGGAGGAATAAATTCTACAAATTCTCTATCTTTTGCAGACATAGTTGGTAAAACATGAAGTGAGACATCTCTTTGATTATTTAATCTCATTAAATTTGCATATTCTGAATGAGGTTCTCTTTTATATAGGGATAAAAATTTTGGATCTTCCTTTAAGGTTTTAGAAACATCCCCCAAATCATCTAAAGCATCAAAAGAATTAATTGTATTTGAGGGAGTTTCTTTGCTGAAAATTATATCTTTAAACTTTATGGGTTCAATTAAATTGAATTTACTTTTTATAACTTTTTTCTCGAATCCAAAAAGTATAAGTCGCTCTCTCTTTTGTGGAACAAAATAATCTAAGGCTTTTACTTTCTCGAGAAAAGTTACATAACCTAATTCTTCAAATTTCTTTGACAGAAAAACAGGAATTCTTTCATGATTAAATTTTGAGGAAGCTAATCCAGGAACATTTTCTAATAAAAAGACTTTTGGTCTTACTTTTTTAATTGACTCATAAAATGAGATAACTAAACTTGATCTTTTATCATCTTCTAATCTTTTGCCAACTAAAGAAAATGATTGACAGGGAGGCCCCCCAATAATTACATCTACAGACGGTATACGATTGATAAAATTTTGAATATCACCTTCATAAATATGATTTCCAATAAATTTTCTGTATGTTTTACAGCTGTCACTATCAATATCGTTTGCCCAAACAATTTCGAATCCAGCCTCTTTAAAACCAAGATCTAATCCACCGCATCCAGAAAAAAGAGCTGCAACTTTCACTCTGTAAAT
>CAYNKY010000131.1:0-4037 GCA_964397895.1 uncultured Prochlorococcus sp. | reverse complement strand
AAAATATATAAAATTGTCCTAAAACATTTATTGACCATAAATGCATAAAGATATTAAGTTCTATTGATTGAGAAAAGTAATCAGTTGAATTCTTAAATAAATAAATATTTGATAATCCGAATAAAGAAGATAATCCAGTTCTTAATGAGAATTGAGGATTTGGATTAAAAAAACAAATAAGAAGGCTAAATACCAATACAAAGAAAATAAGTGCAGGAAAGATACGATTAATTCTCCTTTGATAAAAAGAAATTAAAAAATGAAAAAAATCTTTAATTTCTCTTCTATCGATTGAAGAGATAATAAGGTAACCAGAAATAACAAAATATATATCTACCCCTAGATATCCACTTGGAAGAATTTCTTTATTGAGATGATATGTAATTACTGCGCAAACAGCAAAAGCTTTTAAACCGTCAATCTCCCTCCTATATTTTGAAATGTTTGAAATATTCAAATTTTTAAATAAACTTTTAATAATCTAGTTTATTAAGACTCTTTAGTGAAGTTCAACTAAATATTTTGGGAATTTCTAGATCAAGCTTTGTTTTAATGAATTATTTTCACAAATCCATCCAATAGGCAAAGAATCAGGACATGCCATAAGATTATTTGCCTGAATATTTTTTAAGCTTGCTCCGCTTAAATCTACATTACTTAGATCTGCCCTATTAAGAATTACTCTTGTAAGATTAGCAGAATTGAAATTAGAACCAACTAATTTGGCACCACTTAAATTTGCACTTCTTAAATTTGTACCTACTAACTTGGCACCACTCAAATTAGAGTTTTTAAGATTAGCTTCTTCCATATTAGAATTACTAAAATTAACATTTCTTAGATCTGAGTTAATAAAAAATGAATTCTGCAAATTAGCATTACTTAAAACGGCATTTCTCAAATTTGTATTTTTAAGAAGGGCATTTTTCAACTTTGATCCATTAAGGTTAGCATTAATTAATAAAGCAAAACTTAAATCAACAAAACTTAAATCTGAACCTTCAAGGTTTGCTTTACTGAGATTAGCATTTCTCAAATTGGCAGAATCAATTTCTGAATACTTGAGATTGGAATTAGTTAGAGTAGCATTTTTTAAATTAGTATATCTTAAATTTGAACTTTCCAGACTAGCTCCACTTAGATCTGCACTTTTAAGATTAGATCCACTAAGATCGGAATAATCTAACATTGCATTCCTAAGATTAGCCTCTCTTAAGTCGATATTCCTTAGGTTATAATGCTGCAAATTTGCATTTTGTTTTATTTTTCTTTTTTCTAATTTCCTATGGTTAGAAAATGTTGTTGTTGGTATTAAAAAGAAAAAACATGTGATAAAAAAAATAATTAATCTTTTCATATATTTTTATAATTTCTTATTTGTTTAAATATAAGGAAAGATTTTTTTTCATCGGTATTTTTATTATTAAAGTAATAATTTTAATAAAGAGTACTAAAGTTTATTAATATAAATCTTTAAAATTTTACAATATTTAATCTGAACTACCAAAACTTCTCTTAAGAAAGTTAAACATAATATCGTACTAATGATTTTGAGTGAATTAGAAAATATAAACAAATATTTTTCTAAAAAATAATTCACTGAGAATGATAATTTAAAAATTATTTTTATTATTTTATTTAAATTAGAACCAATGAATTTAGGAAGCTAATTCTTCAAATGAACCCTGAAAGGGTAGAATTCGAACACATAAACTTTTTAAAGTTAAACTATTTCGAATCGTTATTTTCAACAACTCAACCATCTGTTCAATATATATGTTAAGAAACAAATATTGCAAGTATTATCTGAAAATATTAATTCCAACCAGCATTTTTCATCATCATAATAGCCTTAGAATTAAATTGACCCAATTCTTGCACTGTAACATCATCAGGAGTAAATTCACCAAAATTCTTAACTATTTGATTTTGATTAACTTCTTTAAGCGGATGTTCAAAAGTTGGAGCAGCTAATCCTTTACTACCTCTAGGGGAAGCTAAAAATTCAAGTAATTTTATAGCTTCAGATTTGTTTTGAGAATACTTAGCTACTCCGCCAGCACTAATATTTACGTGAGCAGGATTAGGCGTAAGTACATTTACTCTTTTAGCATATAAAGTATCTCTTCTTCCATTAACGCCTGCTAACATTCTCGCAACATAATAATGATTAACGATTCCTACACCACACTTTTTCTGGGCAACTGCTCTTACTATTGCAATATCCCCAGGAAAAAATGGCTTAGAAACATTTGAAATCATTCCATTAAGCCATTTAGTTGTAGCCTCATCTCCTTTATTTACAATCTGATTAGCAACTAATGATTGGTTATAAGGACTCTTTCTGTTCCTTAAGCAGACCTTTCCTTTAAGTGATGGATCAGCTAAGTCAGTATAATCTTTTATTTTATTTACATCAACAACTTTTGGATTTGCCACTAATACCCTAACTCTTCTAGTTAATGCAAACCATTGATCATCTTTATCTCTTAAATTCTGAGGTACATCATTTTTCAAATTTTTAGAATCTATCTTTTGAAGTAAATTTGCTTTAGCTGCATTTGTAATTCTTGCAGCATCAACTAATAGAATCAAATCAGCTTGAGAATTTTCACCCTCTCTTTTCAATCTCTCAATCAGTGATATTCCTGCAGCTTCAATAAGTCTGACTTTGATTCCTGTTTCCTCTGCAAATTTTTTATAAACACTCCTATCTGTGTTGTAATGCCTTCCAGAATATACTTTGACCTCTTTTGGGGTTGAATTTGCAGGAGTATTGAAGTTAAATAAAATTGAAAACGTTAGAGCTGAATAGAAAAATTTCTTAAGTTTTTTCACTTTAAAATTTTGAGTATCTAAAGATACTTTATCTAAACTTCAGAGACAGAACTTTAAAAGATATTTTACTTACATCTCAATGTATCATTTAAAACTAAGAAAATGAATTATTTAACTTGCTCTCTTCTTAATGATGAAGAAATTAAGATATTAAAAAAATATTTAGATCCTTCCAATGAAAATTGGGAGGATGGAAAAAAAACCGCCGGCAGTCAAGCTGCAAAAGTAAAAGATAATCTACAGTTAAATAGAGATTCAGAAATATCAAAAAGAAATTCTGAATTAATTCTGAAAAAAATATTAAATAATTCATTAATCAAAAGTTTTGCATTACCCAAAAAAGTTCATGGGATAATGTTTACTAAATCATTCAAAGGAATGAAATATGGACGTCATCTTGATAATTCATTTATGTCCTCAGGAAGGGCTGATTTATCATTTACAGTTTTTCTAAATAAAAAAAGTGAATATGAGGGAGGAGAGCTGGTTGTAGAAAATATTAATTCTGAAAATAATTTCAAGCTTAATGAAGGTGAAATAATAATCTACCCAAGTACATATTTACATTCTGTCAAAGAAGTCCTTAATGGAGAAAGATTAGTTTGCGTCGGATGGATAGAAAGTTATGTCAAGAGGATTGAAGAAAGAGAATATTTATTTGATCTTGATGCTGGAGCAAGAGGAATATTAGCTAAATATGGGAGATCAAATGAACTAGATTTAATTTTTAAATCTTATTCAAATTTTCTAAGGATATTCGGTCATTAAGTAGGAAACATTTTATACACTCAATAGATAAGTGGATTTAAAATAATTAATATATATATTAAATATTCAACTAAAAAATGCCCAATAAAAGCTCTATTGCTATATTTATAGCCGCAACAAGTGCACTGGCTATCTCAACAGCTGATAATAATGCTTTAAAAGCTGGTGAAAATGATTTAGGTGGTTTAAAAGAATGGAATACTGATATGCCTGTAAATGCCGATTTTATTCTTGATGAGAAAGCTCAGAAACTAGCAGATGAAGCAAAAGCATCTAGTACATGCATCCCTATTGGAGAAGGAGAAAATTGCTGGTAAATCTATAAAAAATAGATTTATTTTAAAGCCTTTTAAAGAGGCTTTTTTTTTTGGAATAAAAAAAGGCCTCTATAAAATATAGAAGCCTTTTTTAAGTGTAAGAGTTTTTAGTGT
>CAYNKY010000130.1:0-4061 GCA_964397895.1 uncultured Prochlorococcus sp. | reverse complement strand
AAATATTAGACATTTTTGGTCATCTGTAAGACCTAATGGACCTGAGCGACCTTATGGCATTGATCGTCTAGAATTGAGAATTTGCGATTTTATTTCAGACATAAATCTTTTGCTCGCTATTACCGCTTTTCTTGAGTTACGAGTTTTATCATTGTTTGATGATATGCAAAATCTAGATCCCCTTTTATCAAGTAAGTTTTCTTTAGATGACCTTCAAGCTATTTGCGAACATAATGATATAGAAGCCGCAAGAAATAGTCTCAATGCAGAATTAATTCACTGGAAAGATGGGAAAAAGATTATTTGCAAATCATGGATAGAAAATCTTTTGAAAGAGATATCTCCAACTGCAAAGAAATATAAAATGATCAATTATTTAAAACCTCTACATAAGGTGATTCATGAAGGTAATCAATCGATGCAATGGATAAATAAATATAACAATGGATTTACTATTGAAAATATTATGACACTTGCTATTGATGATATGGTTCACAATGAATAATTAGCGAATGAATAGTTTAGATAAATAAAAAAATCTTTAACCATCATTCTTTGTGTGTAACATAGATTGTATATGGAGTCTTTTACAAACATTTCTAATAATAAAATGGATCTAATCAGGAACTATGATCCATCTTCTTATAGTAGCGATTTAATAGAAGAGCTTTGGGAATCTGTATTACGTTCCGAATGTCCTGCTGATCATGCGAATCGTTTAATAAAGTTAAAACATCTGAGTCATATTAAAAATTCTGATATTAATAATCCTAAGAACCTCAAAAATGAAATAGCAGATATCGTAAATGCAATGGATTTAGCTGAGTCTATTTCTGCTGCTAGGGCTTTTTCATTATATTTTCAATTAGTCAATATACTTGAACAAAGAGTTGAAGAGGATCGTTATATTCAAAGCTTTACAAATCAAAGCAAAGAAAATTCTCAAGATAATCTTGATCCTTTTGCACCTCCATTGGCAAGACAAAACGCTCCTGTAACATTTAGGGAGCTTTTTCATAGACTTAGAAAATTAAATGTTCCTCCCACCAAATTAGAGGACTTACTACAAGAAATGGATATTAGATTAGTTTTTACTGCACATCCTACTGAAATAGTTAGGCATACCATTCGTCATAAGCAAAGAAGAGTAGCTAATTTGCTGCAAAAAATACAATCAGAGAAATATCTAACCAAAGATGAAATAAATTCTCAAAAACTCCAATTAAAAGAGGAAATTCGTCTTTGGTGGAGAACTGATGAATTACATCAATTTAAGCCATCAGTTTTAGATGAAGTTGATTACGCTTTGCATTATTTTCAACAAATTTTGTTTAATGCTATGCCAATGCTTAGGGGACGTATTTCATCGGCTTTAAGTGAAAACTATCCTGATGTTCAGATGCCTACCGAGTCTTTTTGTACTTTTGGATCATGGGTTGGATCTGATAGAGATGGAAATCCATCTGTTACTCCTGAAATAACTTGGAGAACTGCATGTTATCAAAGAAAATTGATGTTAGAAAGATATATTACAGCTACATCAAATCTTAGAGATCAACTAAGTGTTTCTATGCAATGGAGTCAAGTGAGCCCTTCTCTATTGGAATCTTTAGAAACTGATCGTGTGAAATTTCCTAGAATTTATGAAGCAAGAGCAACTAGATATAGGTCTGAACCTTATAGACTAAAGTTAAGTTATATTCTTGAGAAATTACGTTTAACTCAAGAAAGAAATAATTTATTGGCAGAAACTGGCTGGAAAGTAACTCTAGAAGCTGATGTTGATTCTTTAGATATAGAATTTAATGATAATCTTTATTATGGTTCAGTTGATGAATTTACCAATGATCTTGAATTAATAAAAAATAGCTTAATTTCTACAGATTTAAGCTGCGAGCCACTAAATACATTACTGACACAGGTCCATATTTTTGGTTTTTCGCTTGCAAGCTTAGATATCCGTCAAGAAAGTACTAGGCATAGTGATGCTTTGGAAGAACTTACAAATTACTTGTCATTAACTACTTCATATGAAGAAATGACTGAAGAGGAAAGAACAAATTGGTTGATTAGTGAGTTAAATACAAAAAGACCTTTAATCCCTAATAATGGATCTTGGTCTAAGAGTACAGAAGAAACTTTTGCAGTTTTCAAAATGGTAAAAAGATTGCAAGAAGAATTTGGAAGTAGAATCTGCCATTCTTATGTTATTTCTATGAGTCACAGTGTTTCAGATTTGTTAGAAGTTTTACTTTTAGCAAAGGAGATGGGATTAATTGATACAGGATCAAACAAGTCTCAGTTACTTGTTGTTCCACTTTTTGAAACTGTAGAGGATTTACAAAGAGCACCTAAAGTGATGGATGAATTATTTCATTTAGATTTTTATAGATCTTATTTACCTAAAGTTGGTGATAATTCAAAACCTTTGCAAGAATTGATGCTTGGTTATTCTGATAGTAATAAAGATTCAGGATTCCTTTCAAGTAATTGGGAGATTCATAGAGCGCAAATAGCTTTACAAAATTTATCAAGCAAAAATGGGATAGTTTTGAGACTATTTCATGGTAGAGGGGGATCAGTGGGTAGAGGAGGAGGTCCAGCATATCAAGCTATCTTGGCGCAACCAAGTGGTACGCTTTTAGGAAGAATTAAAATTACTGAACAAGGAGAGGTATTGGCTTCAAAATATAGCCTTCCTGAACTTGCTCTTTATAATTTAGAAACAGTTACAACAGCAGTTATACAGAATAGTTTGGTTAATAATCGCTTAGATGCAACTCCTGAATGGAATAATCTCATGACAAGATTGGCAGATTCTTCGCGAGCCCATTATCGAAAATTGGTTCATGAGAATCCAGATTTATTAACTTTTTTTCAGGAGGTTACTCCAATAGAAGAAATTAGTAAGCTTCAAATTTCAAGTAGGCCAGCAAGAAGGAAAAAAGGAACAAAAGATTTATCAAGTTTAAGAGCTATTCCATGGGTTTTTGGTTGGACCCAAAGTAGATTCTTACTGCCTAGTTGGTATGGTGTTGGTACTGCTTTGTCAAGTGAATTAAGCTTAGATCCAGAGCAAATTGAATTATTGCGTATGCTTCATCAACGATGGCCATTTTTTAGGATGCTGGTATCAAAAGTAGAAATGACATTATCAAAAGTTGATTTAGAAGTAGCAAAATATTATGTTGATACTCTTGGTAGTAATGAGAATAATAATTCTTTTAATTTAATATTTGAAGCTATTTCTCAAGAATATAATCTTACAAAAAATCTAATCCTTGAAATTACTGGTAAAAAGCAACTTTTAGAAACTGATAAAGACC
Organism: uncultured Prochlorococcus sp.; assembly: GCA_964397895.1. Lineage (GTDB taxonomy): Bacteria > Cyanobacteriota > Cyanobacteriia > PCC-6307 > Cyanobiaceae > Prochlorococcus_A. The sequence continues at coordinate 735 of CAYNKY010000130.1, read as the reverse complement.
TTAGGGATTCTGTTGATATGAGAAATAAGACAATTATACCCCTAGGCTTCTTGCAGGTTTCTCTTCTTAAAAGATTAAGAGACCAAAAAAGACAACCACCTATTAGTGAATTTTTAAATGACAAGTCTAATAAAGCAAGAACTTATAGCCGTAGTGAATTACTTAGAGGAGCCCTTTTAACAATTAACGGTATTGCCGCAGGCATGAGGAATACAGGTTAATCATTGCAGTATTTTTCAAATAAAAAATTAATTCTTCCAGAAGGCTTTATTATCGATTCTGAAGAGATTCCTAAAGCAAGATTAGTTAATAAATTGCTTCTTAGTTGTAGTAGTGATTTTTTTCCTAATGAGAAATTAAATTTAGCTATCAAAAAAAGTAACTTCTTTTGTTCTATTTTGAGTCAATTAAATAACAAATTATATGGATTCGTAAGAGTTACATCTGATAAAGGATTAAATGCTAATTTATGGAATTTATGCGCTCAACCTGGAAATAATCAAAAGCTCTTCTATAGTGTTTTAATCAGATATACTTTGGAAAAAATAAATAGAGAGATGCCTGGTTGCAGTATTTCAGTTCAGGCCCCTCAATCTGCATTTGAAAGCCTAGAGGAAAGTGGTTTTATCCTTGATCCTAATGGGATTAGGGTTATGGGATTAAAATTATAAATTTTTAAGACGAGCATGGAGGGATTCGAACCCCCGACTCTCAGAACCGGAATCTGATGCTCTA
>CAYNKY010000129.1:0-4104 GCA_964397895.1 uncultured Prochlorococcus sp. | reverse complement strand
TAGGAAGCTGTGGAGCATGTGAAATCGATGTTAATGGAGAAACTATTAGGCCTTGTATAAAAAATATTGAATTCAAAAATGATGTTCATCTTAATATTGAATTTACTTATGATCCTTATTGGTAAGAAAATATTTTAAAAGCTATAAACCAAGCAAACTTTAGCTATATAAAAAGAAACTAGTTTTATTTACCTTTAATTCTGTTGGTAACTGAATTAAGTATGTATTATTGCGATTTCTTTATAAATAATAAATATTTTTTCATTAAATAATTATTTCTATTTTTCCTTAACTAAATTCATATGTAAAATAATAATTTACTAAAAAAGACCTCGCAAGAGGTCTTTGATATGTTTAAAGGGTTTTTCTGATTAGACGAACTTAGAAACTAAATGAGGTTTTAACCATTAATCCAGTTTCATTATCTGTCCCAGCAGCATGATCTTTTGTATAGATCAATGGAGTTATAGTCATACCATCATTTAAAGGATATGAATAGTAAGCTTCATACATTAAGAATGAATCATTATTCTCAACAATTGGGGTATGAGTACCAGCAGCAAGGCCAAACACACCTTCTCCTAATTCATCCCATTGAACTCCAACAAAGTATGAAGTGGTTTCATCCGAATCAGATGCTGCACCGCCAACATCACCTTTCTCATATCCAAAACTTATAGAGGGGAGGCCTCCTTCATCAGGACTGAAAAAAGCATTGATAGCTGTAAATGTATCATCATCAGTTTCGCTTGTCTCTATTCTTGCACCTGTTAGAGAAATACCGAAGGTATCATTTGAATAAGCTACTTGACCGGCTATAGAATCCAGGCCTTCTTTAGATCCAAGGCCTGCTGTTGTATCGCCTTGTCCTTCATAACCAAAAGAAGCAGTAAAACCATTACCAAAATCATATGAAACACCAGCTCCAATAGCTTGATCATCTTCATCTATTGCAGATGAAACAGCACCACAGCTACTTAAAGTATCAGAGGGACCTTCGTAAACGCATGCTGTATTGAAAAGAGCGCTACCTTCAACACCATGACTAATAAATGCTGTTGCTTTATCGCCTAAAGGCAAAGTATAAGAGATTCCATCGACAACCAATTTACTTCCATCATCTTTACTCAAATCAAATTCTGAAAGCGTACCGACACCAGCGACTAAAGCCACATCCAAGGAATCCTCTCCTGTAAAAGTAGTATTCAAGCCAATTTCATAGCTAAAGTCAAAAGAGAGTGCCTCAGCACTTTTGGTCTCATCAGCCTTTTTGGTAACAAGAGTAGTATCGTTTGTTCCGTCTCCATCTAAATCTACAGCTAAAGTGTCTGTTTCACCGGAAACAGTTACACTCTTGCCATTAACAGCACCAATAGCGAAATCAGCAGAGAATGATGCAACTGTTGTTGTAGAAAAACTTCCTGCTTCAACTTCATTTAAGCGAGCATCCAGACCATCAAATCTTGATTTGATCAATGCGAGTTCAGAAGTAAATTCATCAATAAGTCTTCTTTCTTGCTCTGTTATTTGAGACAAATCCTTAAGACAAGAATTAATAATTGAAGCAGCTTCAAATCTTGATATAAAGCCAGAAGGGATTAAATTTGAGCAGTTGCGAGAAATCACAACATCTTTTATCGCTTGATATGACCAATCACTAGGATAGAGTTTTGAAAAATTCGAAATATTTTCAACGTTTCCATCGGAATATCTTGTAATATCTCCAAGATTTAATTCAGCGGTTTTTGCAGCATTAGGTACTAAAAGACCCAGAGCAGCAGGAGCTACCAGCAATGACTGGAATAATCTCATAATTTGCCTCACACAAATATATATTTACTTAAAAATGATAATCATTTTCGTTTTAAATGTCAAATTTTATACCAAAATGTTATCAAATAAACATTATTTAAAAAATTATTAGTATTGAAAGTTTAATTTTATGCCGACCCTTCTTTCATTATCTTTAAGAAGTTGTCCAATATCTTGAATGCCTTCAGCATTAGAATAATATAAATCCACTGAAGCTTGTGGCGAATAAGAATATCTCAATGCGAGAGTAGAATTAAAATTTGAATCATTTCTAAATGAAGTATTTATTTCTGGAATTAGTTGCAGGTTATCAAACAAATTAATATAACTTGAAATTCCAAGTCCGCCAAAACTCTTAACTCCACTAAAAAGGTATTTTGGACTAATGTTTAAGGCTAACCATTCATTTAATCTAATAGTGTTTATTAATTCAGTAAACATATATCCTTGATGATTTAGACTCTGATTTCTTCCTAAAGATGTTCGTAATGTCATCCAAAAAAGATCATTCTTTTGTGGGCTAAAAATTAATAATTTACCTCCAACTCTATAATTAAAATCATCGCTACTCAAATATGTTTCTCGCAAATTAGAGTCTATATTATTTCCAAAATTTACACCATGGAAAGATCCAGTTCCAATTTCTAGCTGAAAAATATTAGATAAAGAATACCCATAGATGGCAAATAAATTCCCCTTATAGTCATAATTAAAACTGATTTGACTAATCCCTTTCTCTGGAAATAATGCATTGTTGACGGTTAAACCTCCCAAAAGCAATAAATTATTATTTTTATTTAGAGCAACAAATCTTGTATCATCCAAAGAAGGTTGATAACTTGCACCTACATAATAAAGTGGTTTATTATCTGAAGGTATTGTTAAGAGAGACGTTGTAGGAGTACTTCCATATCCATTTGTAATTTTGCCCTCAAAACCAATGATTGGATTCACTTTCCAATTAAAACCATAACTATAAATAGGATGCCTATGAAATTTCAGATTTTCATCAAAACTATTATGACCAGGACCAAATAAATAGGTGTAGGAGCCAATCAATTGAACATTAGTTGCTACATCAAAATTTACACTTGATGCCAAAAAATAGTTATTTCCATAAAAGTTCTTACCAATATTCTTATTTCCTATTGTATTTGGAATAAAACTTACACCTGGGACAATCGAAAGTTCTACTTTCCTGTTTAACTTTCTAGTAAATGGAAGAGAGAATGAATAAATAAATTTCTCATTTCGATCAATACCTCTTATATTGTCAATTTCATTATAAATACTTTTTTTGGAACCAACCTCATCTTTAACACCCTTTCCACTGCTAACAACCCAATATTCAAGAAAACCTGCGAATGAAAGAGAATTTTTAAGATCATTAGATTTAAATAAATTTTTTTTATACCCCAGAGCAACATTTGCCCAATTGTTTGGAATTATTTCTCCATCAATTAATTTATAGAGAGGATCGTCACTTTCTGATAAATAAATTGAAAATAATGAATCATTGCTTAAACCATAATCAAATCTAAATGCATAATTCTGATTTCCAGTACCTCCTCCCGCGCCTCCACTAAAAGCTGATATCCAATATGTAGACAAAGCAAAATCTCTATAAGTCAAGAAATTATTTAAAGGAATATGTGGTTGAATTTGAAGAAAATTGTGATTAGATTTTTTATTACTATGGTTTATTTTCTTTTTTTTATCGCCTAGAAAGATCTTCTCAGAATTTTTTTCTATAATTTTACTTTCAAAATTCTCATCATCATTAAAAGTTTTCCAAATAATATTCTTTAAATTATTTGATTTATTTTCTTCTATCTTCTCCCATTTAATTATATTAAATTGATTGTTTTCTCTACTTATTTCTTCTGCAAAAACATAAATGCAATCTAACAATTGAGCAAATACAAATAGATATAATACTAATCTCATTTCAAGGATTTGTTTGATTAAATACTATCCCCTAATTCTTACGTTGTAAAACTTCACTAATTAATTAAGGGACAAATAACACTAAACCCACATTAAAGAAGATTAGAATTCAAAAGCATTATGAGTATATACACGTAAATCAATATCTAAAAATTCAATTTAATAAAGTGAAAGAAATTTGCCACTTTTAATTTATAAATATAAAAAAACAAGATTTTATTGATCAATCCCATCCAGCACTTTTCATTAGTTGAATTGCATTGGAGTTAAAATCTCCTAGTTGTTCTACGGTAACACTATCAGGTGTAAAGTTACCAAAGTTTTGGACAATTGGGTTTTGATTAA
>CAYNKY010000128.1:0-4168 GCA_964397895.1 uncultured Prochlorococcus sp. | reverse complement strand
ATGCTTTTGGCATAGGCATGAAGGATGTAAATATGCGACAAATCCAAAGACAAGAGAATCTTTTTGGAATAAAAAGTTTGAGGATAATAAAAAAAGAGATATTTGCAATCAGGTAAATTTATTATCAATGGGTTGGAAATATATTATTGTTTGGGAATGTCAAATGCAAAATAAAAATATTAATGACGTTCAAAAATTCTTGAAAACCAATATCAAATAAAGTTTTCAGTTAATTCTTCAACATATTCGACTAAACATAAAGGATCTTTTTTGGATGCGATAATGATGTCAGGGACCAAAACTCCTGTGAACCATTTAGCAAGTTCATTGCTCAAACCTGTTTTGTCAGAGACTTCTTTTCTTTTCATTATCCGATTATAAGTCTCTAAAAAACAAATTCTATAAATTAGACTTCCACCCCATTCTCGCTCAGTCACATCAAACCAAAGCTGCGAGAGACTTGTCATTATTTTTGTATATTTGAAAGGGTTATTGTCATCCTGAAAAACTTTCAGTGATTCTTCCTTTTCCCATGGAGAATATGTAAGGTGAGCTGCCCACCAAAGTCTTGAAATGGCATTTCTTGTAAAAGCTGTCCTATCACTGAATTTAAATAACCAATGTTGATGAATATTATTTAAAGCCTTATCTTGATCCTCCATAAAAGGCCACCTTTTAGAAACATAGGACCATAATTCTCTATGAGTTAAAGTTGCCCATAATCTTTTATCCGCAGCTGCTCTAACTGGGATTTCTTTTAAACTTTGATATATTATTTTTGACGAATTGTAATCTCGAAGTTCTGATTCATAATCAAGTTTTGATAGAACTTCTTCTTCATTAAAAATTATTGATGTCTCAATAAGATCCTCTTCATTAAAATAAAATGGCTTCCCATTTTTGTATCTTTCAATAACCTCAGATTTATTTGAAGGGAATTTAACTTCATCTGTTAGCTTTATAACTAAATCAGAGTTTATAACTTTTAATTTATTCATAAGTCTTCCTCTTGATCTTTTTCTTTTCTTTTTATGTCAGAAAGAAAATTTATTCCTCGATGAATAGGGTTCTCTAGAATGGCACTAGCTATTTCAATTGAAGTTAAGTCTTCTAATTTATCTAATTCTATTTTTTGCTCAATTCTTTTAAACCATGTAAGTTTCGATATGGCATCTTCCTCATCCTCCTCCTTCTCATTTTCATAATCTTTTATAAGATTTATTGCTCCTATCAGAGTGGGTAGGGCCATTGAACTATGGAGAATATTCCCATGACTTTCATCTAGTTTCTGATAGCAATCCCAGGTCGCAGAGGGTAATTTTATTAATATTTTATCTTGAGTGTAATCATATTTGACAATATTACATTTTTCATCAGTATTTTTTGTCACCAGAATTATTCCGGATTGATCTCCTGAAGAAGTGTCGTAGTCATAATCAATCCATTTTGTTAAAGTTTCTGTTTTAGCCAAAAGATCATACTTTGAAGCTTTAAATTCGTTAAATAGATAGGAATCTGAAAGAGAATATGGTTTGAGTAATAAATCTTTTTCTGCAGCAAGATAAAACGTATAACTAAAAACCTTATTAATTTCTTCTGATGAAAGATTAATCTCATATTTTCCTTCTATAAAGTCAATATTTTGTATGTGAAAAGTTTGCTGGTAATAGCTTGAAGGACAATTAACAATTAAGAATAATGAAACCGAACTTTCGTAAAACAAATTATTTATTTCTTCTTCAGAAATTTCAGGAAGAGGTATAAGCATTTTTATACCTTCTAAGTGCTGAATTATTTTAATATCTTCTGAAAAGGTAAATTCTGTGCCATCTTTATAATCGTCTTGATTACCAATTACAGGACATGGATAATTATATTTATTTGCCATTAGTATGCCCCTATTGCGATATTTGCAGTGGAAGGAAATTCTACTTCCACCTCAAAATAATCATTTTGTTTTAAATCTATATCTTTGAAAACAAGATTATTGCATTTATAGTTATCTAATGAACAATTAATTAAACTATATTTTTTTATAGGGAAGAATTTATTCCCTCTTTCATTTAAAGCGAATCCAAGTCTTAAATCGCCTTTTACTTGAGTCAAAGCACTAATTCTTATAATTGTATTTTTTTCATTATTGTTATCCCTTACCCTGGAAATGTAAACGCTTTCAGAGGGAATTATTGATTCTTTTTTGCCATCGTTATCTAATTTAGCGTTACCAGTCCCTTTACCAGCGCCATGTCCTTTACCTTTATTGGAAGTTCCTTTACCTCCATGATTACCGGTGTTACCACCAGTTTTACCTTTGCTGGATGGCCTACTTCTTAGAGTTAATGATTTTTTATTTGATTGAGATGTTTTAGGTCGAGCTGATTCAATATCATTTTTAATTCTTTCTTCAAAAGTTTCATTTTTATTCTCCAAATCATCATCATTGTTTAGAACAGCGCCATCATAAAAAACCTCTTTTGATTTACCTAATGGATTACCACTAATAAATTTGTTTATTCCTGGAATTTCCTTTGTAAATTCTAAAGGGGGATCGATATTATCGATAAATTTTTGAATTGTTTTTTGGAGTTCTGTTAATAGTCTCGTATGATGTCTCTTTTTCTTCTTATTTTTTACATATTTACCTTTAAGGTCGGTATGAGAAGGATCTTCTAATTCTGCGATAACTCTGTTTCCTGAGTCATCTAAAATTTTGCAAATAGCAGCGTAAGGAGTTCCTGTATTCTTATAACCTGTCTCCTTTATTGTCATTAATGGTTTTCTCATTAATACATATTTATTTTTGAGGGAGAGATCATTTTTATCGCTATATATTGAAACCTCAATTCTTCCTAAGCCAGTTAAATATTTATTATAAGTTTTTTTAAAAATTATATTATTATCTACATTCTCACCCTCGCAATTTAGGTATCCTTTGACTCTACTTACAGGATGTTTGCGCCATTGATCATGGGATAATTTTTGATTACAGTCTTTTTCTATATTTTCTAGTGAAGATAGGAAGTTTTCTCTATTTATCTGATATAGAATTTTATCATTATGAGTGATTTCAAATTTTATTTTGTTTTCTTTAATTGATTGAAAAAAGGCATATGAAATACCCATAGCAATTTTTATACTCCATTCACTTTCGTCATCATCAAATCCCCAAATATAAATATCAGTTCCCATTTTTGATCTATTAAGCGGAATATCTAAATTGCTTGTTTCCTCATTCCTAAAGGCTCTCCAAAATTCACTATCTTGTTTAAATTCAGTTGAAATATCATCTAGCATATGAGCAAAATATCCTGTATTTTGGGTTTTCCATTTATTTGCTGGGTCAATGTGTATTGGAAGACTTGATCTACCTATAAAAAGAGAGTTTGTTTTATTTTTATTTAGATATTTGGAGAAAACAGAAATTGATTTTAATTCAGAAAAGTTATACAAAGCATTTTGTCCATGACCGTATGTACCAGCAGTAGATCCTTGTTCAACACTTATACCAGTTGATTTAATAAATCTAAAATATCTTCCATCAATTTGATCCTCTTCTCCATCAAGACCAGTTGTCCCATAATCACGAACAACCAAGGTAGGAATCGTAGAACCTTTTATTAAATCTATTGCACTTGAAATTCTCTCAACTTCACCTCCTGTGTTTCCTCCAATTTTTTCAAAGAACTCTTTAGCACTCTCTAATCTTGATAAATAATCTTCTTTCCCTGGGAAAAATTTTGAATCAATATCTCTCAATTCATATTTCACCAGTACAGGTTCATCATTAGTAGTAGCATTGAGACTATTTTGAGCACTTTCTCTTCCAAGATTATCCTCACTTTTAAATAAATCCATCCCGGCATGGCTCATCCCTACAGAGAGTCCTCCAAGCAAAGGTGGAAAATACCAAGTATTTTGTCTTGAATGGGGATGTAGACTTTCCATTTTATTTAAGCTTGAATGATGAGTTGCTGTTGGTGCCAGAATCAAATTTTCTACAAATCTCGTTAACTTTATCTTTAAGAGCCTTTTTAATTTGTTGCGATTGTTGCTCAGTGTAGGAATAGTTGCTTTTATTTGCCAGATTTCCAACTAAATCTAAATACTTTAGGACTTTTGGAACTCTCTTATTAGCCAGTTCAATAAAGTGTTCAGAGTTATTTTTTGT
>CAYNKY010000127.1:0-4187 GCA_964397895.1 uncultured Prochlorococcus sp. | reverse complement strand
ACTAATGGCTGATATCGCTTTAACTTTCGTGTATTAGGATCACCCAACAAAAGCTTCAGCATGATTTTTACTACCTCAATGTATATCCTTAAATATTATTATAAAATATGTATTTTAAAATTAGCTAAATCTGTCAGAAATGATATTTATTTAGAGAATCTATTAGAATAAATATTGTTTAGAAAGTATCCTATTTAAAACATTTTTAGATTAAAAATTATTATAAATGAACAAAATTATATTAATAAAACATTGGAAAGGTGCTCCAGGATTAAGATATTTTGGTTTAGGTCCATTTTTCACACCTTGTAGAGGTTTAAACAAACTTAAAATATTTTTGAATGATAATACATCATGGGCAAAAGATAGGGAAATCAATGATCTAAAACATTGTCTTTCTAACAGTGATGTAATAGTTAGCTTATGGCAAGGAACTAAAATCTTAGGATTTGGGCGAGCATTAAGTGATGGCATTTATAGAGCTGTTTTGTGGGATATTGTCATAGATGAAAATCATCAAGGGAATGGTTACGGGAAACTTATTGTCAGTTCAATTTTAAAATCAAAGAAAATGAAAAGAATAGAGAAAATATATTGTATGACAAGTAATAAAAAAGAATTTTATAGCCAGATGAATTTCGAAGAAGTCATCTCTCAAAGCCTCTTAATGATAGATCACCTTAATTAATTTCTAAAAAGAACATATTTTGAACCTAAATAATTATTTACTGAAGCAATAAATGCTCCACATAGCCATGCAAATTTATAATTTTCAATTATTTTGTCCACAAAATTTATGGTTAAAGTCATTTGAATGCCTCCAACGCAATAAATTAATAAAAATAGAAGGAAAGCTTTATTTAATTTAAATTTCTGTGCCCCAGGGAAGACCCAATTGGACGAAAAATAAAAAGAATTTAATAAACCTAATGAATATCCAGTTAATGATGAAAGATTAATATCTCTTGTTATTGAATAAATAAAGATATAACTTATAAAATTTAAAAAACTTGATAATAATCCAACAATAACGAATTTAAATATTTGATTTTTATTTTTTTTTACATATTGAATCAAGGTATTAATAAATGCATTAGTCAACAAAGCGGCTATACAGCCACTTTATAAATGTACCCAATATAGGAACTGGTTCAAATGTAGGTCCGCAAAAGTCAAAATAATCTCTATGTTCCTTAATTTTTCCACTATCTCCAAAAATTAATCTTGTTGTTCCTGGATAAATAAATTCTTTTCCTAAAATTTTCAACCCTAGTGTCCATTCAACAAAACCTATATTGCTATTAATAGCTATTGCATGAGTTCGTAAAAATACATCATCACAACGTTTGATTAATTTCTCTTGTGAAATAATATAAGAATCTAAACCTACTTTTCTTTGAGTAGGATCTATGAAAAGAACATCCTCATCATAAAATTTTTTCCACTCATCTTTAGAAGGAGATTTTGCACCATAGGGTTTAGTAAATAAATTTTTTAAATCGTCATGTGAAATAAGTCGATTCATAAATTGCAACTCTGATATTGTTCCTAATTAACAATGTAAATAATTGATTAATCGAATATTCGATTAAATTTATAGGCAAATAAGAGATTCGAACTATCGATATAATCTAATCAAAAGAACTTAATCTCTCTTCAAACATAAGTCATAGCAATAAATATTGACTCCATTATTACTAAATATTAATTAATTAGTAAAAAATGTTTTATTTGACTGAGGCAAGAGGAACTTAGCACGTTAGCGGGTTATGACATTTACTAATGTATAAATATGTTTAATAATTATTAGTCCGTAGTTGTTGGAGATTATTAAAATCTGATTTAGATCTTGACTGATAGGAGGGTAAGTGATTGTATATAGTTTTTGTTTAATTTTTTCCCGATTGTGGGTTAAGATAAAATTTTATGAATAGCAAAGTACAAAAAAAAATAAATCTTATTTTTCATATTGGCAATGGTAAAACAGCTACTTCATTTCTTCAGAAATGCTTAGAAGATTCTGGTTTTCCAGGATATATTGGAAAAACCATGAGTGGCCAATTTAGATATCCTGATTTTCAAAAAATCCACCAAGAATTATTTAAAACTTATAGAGGGGAGAATATCAATTCATATCCTAATCCAACAAGAAACTCTCACGATTTAATCTATAAATATGCATTTGCGATTAGAGATTTTATCACTCAAAACAAAAATTGTAAGACATTTATAATTTCTGATGAATGTATTGGAAACTATACCCACTTTCTTGGAGAGTTAAATGTTTTCCTAGTAATTGCAATTGGGAACATCATTTGTAAAGAATTAGGAAACAAAGCATTAGTGAAAAAAGTGCTTTCAATTACATGTAGAAATCAGGTAGATCTCATACAATCAATTATTGGTTATGAATATACTCTTCCTCGTATGAAAATTAGTGATAATTTAGTAAAAAAAATGCTTTCAGACCCCTCTTCCTCTTATATAGGGGATTTATTTTTTGCAAAAAAATATAATTTGTATAAACAAATAAATCATGAATGGATGATTAATATTGTTCCATATGAAGTTCTATCTTTAGAAAGAAATCCAAAGAAATATTTATCTAAGGTATATCTTCTTGATAATGAGCAAATGAAATACTTTCCTGATAAATTACTACAACAAAAAGTCAATAAAAATTCAGAATCAATTAATAACCAAAATTTCCCCATCCTAAGAACAAAAGGGATATTACATAGAATTGGTTTTTCTTTGACAAGTCAAAATGATCACTCTTTACGCATTGTCATCAGGAAACGTGATTTATTTGGTATTTTTAATTATGGTTTTTGGTGGGTTATTGGAAAAGTTTTAGAAAAAAGTTTAATTAGATTTACGCTGTTTCCAAGTAAAAAATACGTAAAGTTATCTAAGCAATGCCAACAATTAATAAAAGGAGAATTTAGACAAGATAATATTGAACTTCAAAAAATTCTCAAAGAATATGATTTAAAAAAATTTAATTATATTTAAAAAATTTTAACAATAGAAAATTAAATTCAAAAAGACGGTAATTTTGATTTCATTATTACTTTCGTAAGAGTCAGATTAATCACTTTAAATATATTTTCAAAGTTATAAGTGCCTCCTAGTATTAGATAATTTTTTTACTAATTGATCTAATTGATCTAGTTCAAAAATAGGATCCCTATTCCAATCGGTTGACCAAATCCTAAAGAAGTTCCATCCTTTGCTCTCTAACACTTCTTGCCTTAATCGATCATTAGCCCTTGCAGAATAGGAAGAGTGATAAGCCTTACCATCACATTCAACAGCAAGAATATATCTACTCTTATCATTAGGATCTCTAATGGCTAAATCAATTGAATAACCGCCACTTCCGACTTGAGCATCTACTACATATCCTCTATCCGTTAAAGCTTGCCTAATACTCTCCTCAAAAGCATTTTCTGTAGATCCAGAGTTTCTTATGTCTACATCCAATAGTTTACCTTTCTCTGCATATTCAAGATATTTTTTCAAAATTTGAGGACCCTCATGTTTTGAATCTTTTATTTGACTCGACCTTAATGAAGTTACTAAAATAACTTTATGTTTTGCACGTGTAAAAAGAACGTTTAATCTTCTATGCCCATTAACTTTAATAATATCTCCGAATGACTGAGTGACTTTACCGTCAATATCAGGACCATAAACAGTAGAAATTATTACAACATCTCTTTCGTCACCTTGTATATCTTCTAATTTTTTTACTGCAAGTTCATGGAGATTCCCTTGAAATTTGTTTTCAAAATCTCTCAACATTTTGTTCGTTGAAAGTTCAGCAGCTAAAGCAAGTTTCACTTCTGATTCTTGCGCTTCATTCATAGTGGCAATAATTATAGATTGTTCTTTATCACTTTTAATTTGCTCTAATAAAGCATTTATAACTGCTTTAACTTCTGGTTGATTGACCCCTCCACGGTACTGTGAATTTTGAACAAATTTATGAACGACTTGTGAACCAACATCGTTAGATGCAAAAACTGTTAATTTATTGTCGTAAAAATAAAAATTAGAAAAATCAATAAGTGATGTATGTCTTGATCTGTAATGCCATCCTAAACTCAAAGAATTTTTTGATCCTATAACTTTATCTGCTAATTCTAAAATAGATTCACTATATTCAACTTCCACATCATCAT
>CAYNKY010000126.1:0-4273 GCA_964397895.1 uncultured Prochlorococcus sp. | reverse complement strand
GAAAGTATTTATATCTCCTCGTACAGGCTCAGGTTCCCTATCCCTGCAAATATCACCATCGGCAGGATCAGCAGTGCATTGCTGAAATTTTGCATATTTTGAAACTTGTTCAGCTGTTTCTGGCAAAACTCCATATTCAGTTTGATAGGCTGTAGCACCTTTAACTAAAGCTGTAATTATAGCTGTTGCTTCTTTTTGTTTTGCTTTGTTGGCAGCAATTATAAATTGAGGTATTGCTATTGATGAGAGAATGCTTATCATCATAACTACGACTATTAATTCACCTAAAAGTAAAACCCTCTTCATCTTTGAATTGTTCAATAGTAGCAAGTTTTCTAATTTTTTCTAGTCTAAATTTTGGGCTTAATAAACCTAGGAGAAAAGATTTAGTCATCTTAAAAAATGATTTATCATTATTAACTTAATAATAGTAAGTATTAAAAAACCTCACAATAAATAGTTCTTAAAATTACTTTAATACTTCTTTTTTTAGTAATAAGAAAATATTAAATAAGTTTATATTTAAATAAAAAATTTAAATTATTAATAATTAGCAATAAAATTAGTTGAATTTAAAATTCAAGATACAAAATTTCTAAATTATAATAACTACACATGACTATAAATCTAATTAAATTAAGCAGATCAACAGTTGAGCGATTTATAAGTTGTCCAAGATGCTGTGTGCTAGAGAAAACATATCAAATTAAGCCTCCTGCATTGCCATTTTCATTAAATATAGCTGTTGATAATTTATGTAAAAATGAATTTGATTATTACAGGAATCTAAATAAACCTCATCCTTTATTTATAAAAAATGGTATTGAAGCCATACCTTATGCTCATAAAGATCTAAATATTTGGAGAAATAATTATAAAGGAGTTAGATATAAATCATTAAAGTATAAATATGATTTTGGAGGTGTAATTGATGATATTTGGCAGAAAGATAATGGCGATTTGATTCTTGTTGATTATAAAGCTACCGCTCGAAATAATTTTGATTGGGATGAGACTTTTAAAAAATATGAATATCCTAAAGCTTATAAAAGACAATTAGAAATGTATCAATGGCTCTTTCAAAAAAATGGTTTTAAGGTTGCTAGTGAAGCATATATTATTTATTTTAATGGAAAAAAAAATGAGCCGTTTTTTAATAATATGATAAAGTTTGATGCTTATTTTATTAAATTAGATTGTTGTACTGATTGGGTTGAAGAAAAAATTATTGAGACAGTAGATTTATTAAGATCTAGAAAATTCCCAAGGCCTTCTAGTGAATGTGAGCATTGCAAATATTTACAGCAGAGATGGAATCTAGCAAATAAAATTAATTTATAATTTCTCACTATAATCTGGAAAATTTTTAAATAAAAGTTAAATTAAAGAAAGATTAAATTACAATTTTGAACCTTTCAAAAGATGACAATAGATTAAGCAAAAGATTACAACAAGACATTGTAAAAATTGCTGGAAAAACTATTTTTATTAACCCTTTTTTGTATTGGAGAAGAATGGATCAAAATACAAATAGATGGTTAAGAGAACCTGGGCAACTTTCAGAGGAGCAAATATCTACAAATAGGAAAAGATTTTATCCTGAATTAGAATGGGAGCATTTAAATGTTGATGAGCTTCAAGTAAAGGATGGGACTATAGAGATGTTTTTAAAAACTCTAGATTTAATTAGTACATTTCACCCCTACCTTAATTCTGCTCAATTAATGGAAGTAGAACGAAAGATGTCAATTACAAAAAAATTATCCTTTGAGAAATGGATTAAAAATTCTTTTCAAAAAAAGCTTAAGGCTGATTTAAACGATAAAAGAAGATATGAAAGGATAAGATTCTTCCAGAAATGGAGAGAATGGTTTTCTCTTGAGGAAACACAAAGAGCTCTTTTGCCATTTTTTGTTATTATCTTCATATCCTCTTTCATCGGTTGGTCAGCTGGTATCTCGAAAAACAGCTGTAATCCCTATTTTGAATCCACTATAAATGAACCAATTTAAATTAATGTCTGATTTATTTGATAATATAACTTCTTTTTTAAATAAAGATTTTTTGGTAGCAACAAAAGAATTTATTAAAAATCCAAATAGTAATTTAACAGAACAATTATCAAATCAATTAAACAAGTTATTTGATGATCAGAAGATTAACATATCTGAATTATATGAAAATCTCCAAAAGGAAAAAAATAATCTTCAAAAATCATCAGTAATTAATAAAAAAAAGGATAATAAGTATGTGGATTCATTTAATGAAGAGTATGAAGAACTTTATTTTAAATTAAAAAATATTGAAGAACATATGAATCTTTTAAGGAATTGTTTTGATAAAAAGTAAATTTAATCAAAACAATGTTAATCAAAAAAATCAAGCATTGATTCTCTTGATATTTTCGACTTTTGCATTTATATTAATTCTTTTTAGATTAATTTTTTTACAAATTTTTAGTCATCAAACATTTAAAAAAATGTCTGATCAAAATAGAATAAGACTAATAGCTACCCAGCCTATAAGAGGTAAAATTCTTGATCGAAATGGTAAAATACTTGCTAATAGTAAATTAAATTATTCATTAATAATAAAGCCGCAATTTATTAAAAAAGAAGATTGGCAAGAATACAAATTTCTTATTTCAAATCTTTTGAAAGTTGATTCGGATGACTTGGAATTAAAATATCAATTTGGGATGAAAAATAATCTATATGTAATAAATTTATTAGATAATTTAACTGTTGAGCAGCTTATTAAATTTGAGGAAAATGAATATAAATTTAACGGTGTTGAGATCCTTAAGAAGGTTATTAGAAATTATCCTTATAAATCTCTTGGATCTCATGCAATTGGATATATTTCTCCATTAACAAAATCAGAATTTAAAATATTATCAAAAAAGGGTTATAGATTAAATGATCTTATCGGTAGAACTGGCATTGAATATGTTTATGAAAATCAATTAAGAGGTGGTTGGGGCGGTGAAATGATAGAGGTCAATGCTAGTGGTTTTCCTCAAAAGTCCTTAGGTATAAGGAAATCAATCAAAGGTAATGATATTAAATTAACCATTGATCTCAATCTTCAGTTAATAGCCGAAGAAGTTTTAAAAGATAAAAAGGGTGGGGCTATAATAGCGATGGATCCAAGAGATGGTGCCATAAGGGCAATAGCTAGCAAGCCAAACTTTGATCTAAATTTTTTTTCTAAAGAGTTTAAGTCAGAAAAGGAATATAATAAGATATTCTTTTCATCATCTAAGCCTTTATTTAATAGAGCTTTAAATGCATACGATCCTGGTAGTGTTTGGAAGATTGTAACTGCTTTAGCTGGTTTAGAAAGTGGGAAGTTTCCAAGAACTACATTTTTAGAAACTAAAGCTTGTATTAAATATGGTAGTCAATGTTTTAGAGAACATAATGATATCGGTTTTGGTGTGATTGGATATGAAGATGCTTTAAGATTTTCAAGTAATACTTTTTTTTATCAAATTGGAGATGGGGTTGGTGTTGATGAAATTTTTAAATTATCAAAAAAACTTGGTTTTAATCAGTTATCTGGTATTGAGATTTCTGAGCAGGAAGGTAAAGGACTTATAGCTAGTAGTGAATGGGCTCAATCTGGGAGAGGGTGGGGCAAAGCTGGAGAAACTCCTTGGCTACCTGAAGATATAGCAAGTATGTCTATAGGTCAGATGGTAGTTCAAGTTAGTCCTATTCAAATTGCGCGTGCTTATGCAGTGATAGCTAATGGTGGTTATTTAGTTACTCCCCATTTATCTAAATCAAACACTCAAAATAATTTATTATTTCAACCTATTAAGGTCGATATTGATCCTGAAAATATTAAAATTATAAAAAATGGATTAAAAAAAGTTGTCGAATCTGGTACTGGCGTCAGTATGAATAATAGTCTAGTAAATTTACCACCTGTAGCAGGTAAAACTGGAACAGCTGAAGATGCATTAGGAGGGCTTGATCATGCATGGTTTGTTTGCTTTTCTCCTATTGAAAAAAGTGAATTATTAGTTGTAGCCTTCGCCGAAAATACTCCAGGAGGAGGTTCTGTTCATGCTTTGCCAATGGCAAGAAAAATTTTAGAGGCGTGGCATGGAAATAATTAGTTTATTATTTATTCAAATCAAGTCTTTTCATTTGAATTAGTCTTTGAATTATGTCCTCTATGGTTTTTTCTTCTGCAGGTTTCTTATAGTTGGCTGATAAGTGTCTACCAACTACTTGAGCACCCAGATGTGCTAATTGCATTCTCA
>CAYNKY010000125.1:0-4285 GCA_964397895.1 uncultured Prochlorococcus sp. | reverse complement strand
TTACTGCAAATGAAGTTAAGAATACGCTTAAAAATAATAGGATTTAGCTTCACTTAACCATTTTGAAGCCAAATAATTTTCTAAATAAATTCTAATTTTTTCATCAGAATTTTCATAACCAATCAAAGATTCATATTTATGACATTGCATTGCAATAGGAAAATTCATAGTCAAAGCATCCCCAGATTGATATAAAAGTCTATCTGCAAGAAGGTATCCATGAGCATTTGATAAATTAATAGAATTTTTATCAGATAAATATTTTTTTAAAAGTTTTTTAGCATATTTTCTATTTATCAGGTAGGCATGAGTGCCATAATTATTTATAGTCCATCTGCTGATAATTTGAGCAGTATCGTAAAGCACATCTAATTCAATTTGGGCACTTAAATTACATGATCCTAATTGAACAATATCCCAATGAGCACTTAAAAGAAAAACTTCTTTTAAATTCTTGGGGTAAGGAAAAAGTCTGACATCATCTTCCATTATTAGGAAAAACTCCTTTGTGGAATTTTTTAACATATAATTTAACGACAGCAAATGTGATGATAAACAGCACAAGACTTCCTTTCTATTAGTAGATATAATTTGACCATTATTTATATATTTTCTCAAATTTTTTGGCGCTATCCCTTCAAAAAAAGTTGGGGCAAGGCCAAGGTTATTGAAGTGTTTTTTTAAATCTCTTATTCTTTGATTGTTTACAGGTAGCGTAATAACGCAAAGTTCTAAATTATTTATAGACTTCCAATTAGAAGCCTTTGGTTTTAAGATTAGGTTCCTTTTTCTTTCTAGTAATTTTTTATTTGAATCTGAAATATTATTTATTTGGTTATATTTTTGAAATATAAACTCAAGCTTCTCCTTTTTATTTTTATTAAGCAATATGTTTTGAGCCGAAAAAAGTTTAGGTAATAATCTAATAGGTTCTTTTGAAATAGTATTAGAGTTATGAGCAATTGATATTATTGTTTTTGACGGATCAAGTTGTTCTAATTCGATAGTGTAATTTTTTAGGAAATATTTTTCTTCACCCTCCCAATCACTATTATTAAAAGATGTTATTTCTAATAATTCCCTCTTAAAGGCCATGACACTGGCAGATGAATGCCATTGATAAGGAATAGTAGTTGACCAAAGTTCGCCATTATCAAGAAAATATATTGGAATTGTATTACAACCCGCAATTAAACATCTTGAGTTCACTAATTTATCTACAGAATGGCTAACTCTTGTTTTTGGATAATAATCATCGTCATCCATATAAATAATTATTTCTCCAGTTGCCATTTTGTTGGAGATATTCCTTTTTTTTCCAATACTGGCTCGTTTATATAATCGCTTATATTTTATATTTAGAAAATCATGTTTTTTGAATTGGTGCTCTGTATCATTAATATCGCTATCATCTACAACAATCCATTCGATAAGTTGGTGAGGATAATCCTGTCCTAAAATGGTTTCCTCTAGAAGATCTAAATATCTATTTCTGTTATATGTACATGTACATATACTAACTTTCTTCATAAGAAACAATCCTAGAAAAACTAGTTAGATTTAAACAGTTTCAGTTTGTTCAAAATTAACTAAATCTTCAGCTATCAATTTAACAGGCGCTTCCAAAGGGACTCCTAAATTGATACTTATAGCGCTCAGATCTAAAAATCTATTATTAGACTCTTCAATAGTAGTTTGATTATAAATCTTTAATGGAATATATCTAATCTTAGGCGTTTTTATAAGCCTTTCATCATACTTTTCAAGTGAATCATTATTAAGTTGATATTCAATCTCTGTATTTAAATTAGTATCTGTTATTGGATCATATGTCAGACCGCTTCTTATTTTTGTTTTCTGACCTGGCTTATATGAGAACGAAACACCAAAACCAAAGCCATCTTTTAAGTTGGCTATATCTTTTGTATAGAAACTGTCAAGAGACAAACTTAATGCTTCATTAATTGTTCTCTCAATTTCAATACCATATTTATTTAATGGGGTTATATATAAATTATTGGTTGTTGTTGTGCTTTTGGTAAAAGTTGTACTAGTAGTTGAAGTTGTATTTAGAATTTTTTTATCTGTTAAAGAAAAATTTCCATATGGAATAACTTTTAATTTATTTGATAAAAACTCAATTTCAATTACTCCACTTGAGAAACTTCTAGGTGAATAGTAGTCTATTGATCTTGTAATCAAACCAAAATTAATACCACCTATCCACTTATCATTAATAGTATTTCTTTTACCTAATCTAAATGAAGTAGAGAAACCTGTCTTACTTTGATTTATAGATTGAGTAGACTTATTTGTGATTTCCTCATAATTAAGTCCAATCGATGAATCAAAGTACGAAATTGACTTTTCTCCAATGGAAAGAGGTTTAAAAATACCAAGATTCAAACTATATGGCTTACCCCCATTTTCACTTAAATTAGCATTAAGTCTGAATAATGATTTTTTTGAAATATTTGTCTTAGATTGAACCTTTTTATTATTGGTAACTTTATTTTGATTAGAGTTTGCATCAACACTTGAAATTGCAAAAAAGGAATTTACAGCTGCCAACGCAGATACTGCTGAAATTGATATTTTCTTTTTATTAATCTCTGTCAAAATAAAGAAGTTATTTGAACTTATAATAACACTTAATAAAAAATTTTTTTTATATGTTTAGGGTTTCTTATATTAATTTTTGGGATACTTTTGACCCGGAAAACAATTGGTTTACAAATTTCCTTAAACATCATTTTGGGAAATTAAAAGTTGTATCCTCCAAGGTTTATTCTGATATCTTAATAAGTTCATGTCATGGGCCTATTTCTAACGTAATAGAAAGCAATTCGGCAGTAAAAGTCTTCTGCTGCGATGAAAATTTATTACGACTAAAAAATTATAGAGATAAGAATATTTTAGAAAAAACATTTAATTTTCAGATTGATTCTTTAGGAGATCTTGAGAGCTCATCAAAAAGAATTTATTTCCCAATGTGGATTAAAAATTATTCGTATTATTCTTTTGTTAAAGGCAATAATGTAGCTACATATATTGTTAAACAGAGAAAAAGGAATTTATCAAAGAAAAAAGAAATTATTGCATCACTCGTGGCAAGCCACGATGCAAATGGAGTTAGAAGAAGATTATCTAGCAGTTTTGATAAACACGGAAAAGTTTGTGCTCCAGGTTTCTTTATGAAAAACACCAATGAAATAGGCGGTGATATTGATTCGAAAATAGATTTCATATCAAAATCCTTATTCAATATTTGTCCTGAAAATTCCTATATTCATGGATATAGAAGCGAAAAACTGATTCAAGCTTTAGAGGCAGGTACAATTCCAGTGTATTGGGGATGGAAACCTGAAAATGATTACATAAATAAGAGTTGTTATATTTTTCATGATTGTTCTTCAATTGGAGACAAGTTAGTAGATGATGCTATTAAAAAACCTCTAGAATATTTAACAGTACCAATTTTTAATGATTGGATTGATGATTATCTAGAAGAAAAGTATTTACTACTAAAGAGATCCTTTTTGTACTTTCTAGAAAAAGTAAATTAGAAAAAGCTTTTATTGTATATATTCTTTTCTATTGTTTATTAGATATTTATAAAAGTATCCAATTATAAAACTTATCGGGATCATTTCTCCTCCATCTTCAATTACAGTAAGCAAATCAAATACAAATCCTCTAGAAAGCATATGTATTGCATCAACAAATATCGCAAAGATTCCAAAAATAATAAATAGTGTCAATATATTTTTTAGAAAATTTCTGTCATATAAATCAGATAATTTCAAGCAAATTAAGAAAATAATTAGAAGAATAAGTGCCATTAATGACATATATAAAATTTCGCCAATATCTTGATATCTAAAATATCTAATTAAGAAATCATTACTACTTCCCTCGTAGAGAAAAGATGCAATTTTGTTCCCAAATCTTTCATGTAATTGTTTTGAATCATCTAGATATAGATATATAGGAATAATCATAAAAACTAAAAAATTAGGAGATCTTCTTTTTATAGCCAGAAGCGAACTTATATATGCTATTCCGATAAATTTTAAATATTGGAATTTCTCGGCAAATAGATTATCATTTTGCACCGCAAAATTATTAAAATTTAGACCAGAAAAACTATCAATAAGACTTAATAAAATAAATATAATATCAACACCTAAAATAACAAATAAAAACTTATCCAATTTTGGATGTTTCATTGGAAATAATATTTTTTAAAACTATTTTCAAAATAAACCTAATACAAAAATATTAA
>CAYNKY010000124.1:0-4309 GCA_964397895.1 uncultured Prochlorococcus sp. | reverse complement strand
AGGATTATCATTGCAACAATTTTCAAGGTTGAAGGCTTCTGATTTAATCCAGTCCATTTTTAGTTGTTTTGCCATGACTGGTTGATATTAAGGAATAAGCTTATCAAATTTTTGCCTAATTTTATGAGAATTATTTAAAAAATGGAGCTATTTTCATAATTGCATTTTTTAGATTAAAGTTCAAAGTGATTATTTTATGATCAATAGAAACATATGTGAAATTACTATCACTATGCCCAGGATTTACTCCAATAGCAGGCCAAGCAGATGCAGCAATTGATAGTCTTAATTTACAGCCCTTTAGTAAGGTTATATTTGTTGGGTGAAATTTAACCTCATAACTAGCTTCATTATTAATAATAGCCTTTTTAACTCGTAAAAATCCTGTTGAAAATTGATTGACTTTTTTTTCATCATTCTCAATTATTGATAATGCTGCACAAATATCGAAACTCTCCTGATCACTAATTAATGAAATTCTTAAAGTAGGAATTCCTGATATATGAATATTCTCCTTCAAGAAATGAGTTTGAAAAACTCCTACATCTAATCTTTTATCTAAACATTTTCTATCAAAAATCCCTGGATTTTTTCCCAGGTGACCACCGTCAAGAATTACAGGTCTCCAAGGATCATGAACGATAGTAAAGAATCCAGTACTTTTGGAATTAATTGCTAAGCTACCATCTTCAATCTCAAAATTAGCTTTACCTTCACTTCCTAAATAAAATTCATAATTTAATGAGGTGTTTTCAATATTCTCCCAACTCTTTAGTGAAATATTCCAAATCTTTTTATGACTAATATTATTTAATTTACTAATTTCATTATCTTTAAGATACTTATCAAAAAACTTTAATAGAGTTATTTGGGATTCATCCCACCAATGAAGATGAGATGAATCACTGATAATTATTTCAGGGTTTCCTCCCAAATCCTTTGATTTTTTGTATAGATCTAAAGCTCCAGAGAGATGAGGATCCCACAGCCCCCCATAGATTAAAATAGGTTTTTTGAGCCATGAAGAAACAGGTCTTATTATTTTAAAATCTTCATCGTTATTTAAAATTTCATTCCATTTAATAATAAAGTTATTTGGATCATACTTTTTTAATATTTCGAAACCATCTCTTAGGAAGGTTTGATTCTCAAGACTTGATCTAATCTTTTCCCAGCCAATTTTATTATTTTCGCGTTTCATTTTTAATGCAGCTATTTGCATTGCCCATGTAATGTTATTACCCCACCAAAAAGCACCTCCATCCGAACACCAATGGCTCTTTATATCTAGTCCAGTCATCGCTGGAGTTAAGCAGTCAGGAGGTATTGAACTTTCATTTCCAGTAAGTTGCGTTAGGCCTTGATATGAGAATCCATATAAACCCAACTTTCCATTACATTCATTAAGTGATCTCACCCATTGATGTGTTTCCGATGTGTCATTTGCCTCTTGATTAAACCCCTCAAATATACCCTCTGACTCGCCTTGTCCTCTAACATCTTGAATGATAACCATATACCCTTTGGATGCCCACCAGGAAGGATGTGCGTATGTAATAGAGGATGCTATCTCTCTGCCATAGGGTTGCCTCATTAACAGTGCGGGCCATGGTCCAGAACCCTCTGGAAGCCATATTCTTGAAATTAACCTTACCCCATCTTTAAGTTTTAAAAAACTATCAAAATATCTTGTTGAAAACATTTAGTAAATCAAATTACCTTGGGACAATGCAGTCCAATAACATATATCGATAATATTTCAGCATTCACTGGGCTTAGTTTATTAAGCTTAGATACATAATTCATTGCTTGATCAGAATTAGCAGAGATTCCATTAGCATTTAATTCTTTAAATTTGTTGCACATTTCAATCGCATTTTTCGGATTCTTTTTTACACTTTCTAAAAGATTAGATTGGGGGTGAACAGGCACTGAGCTTAAAGTTAATAACAATAATAAGTAACAAAAATTTTTAATCATTTCTAATTCCTCTTAACCCAATTTTACATCAAATATATTTTTTTACAAAGAATTAATTCATAAAAGATTTTTGGCTTTCAAAATCCAATCTTTAAGCATTATTTGATTAATCTTAGAATTAGTTTTGATGTTTAAACTTCTTTCTAATCGTCCAATTTTATGGGAAAGAGTATGAGGATTTAATTCAGAAAGAGCTTTTATGGATCCTATCCCGGAATGCAAAAGTAAATAAGCTTGATTTGGTGTAATTTTTAGTTCAGTAACAAAGTTAGCAATTGCTCTAATCTTTTTAAAACGACTCTCAGTGCATAAAGAATCTTTTTGTAAATATTCGTTTATTTCAGAATCCTTTATCTTTTTTAAAGTTTCCCAAGAATCTAAATTATTGTTATGAAGAAATTTTTTTTCATGCCTAAAGTTTATTGGGAGTACTTCCAAGGAATTATTAATCTTCATTTAAAACAGTTTTTGAAATAAAACTCTTTTCAGTCTCACCTAGTATTATAGGTTTGCTTATGTCTTCGGAAATCTTTTCTAAATTCCTTAGTCTAATTTTAACTTTCACTCCTGATCTACTCCCTTTGTTAAGATTTGCAGAAATTTGTTTAAGTGTTGGTTCAATAGATTCTTTCGGAAAATTATCTTTAGCCTTGGCTATTATTAAATCAGAACCATTATCATATACTATAGGCGCGTATAAAGCCCCTTCTATTTTTACACTTTCGCTATAACTCTGAATGAAAGCCCAGCTAAAAAGTGAAAGAAGAAATGAAAAAATAGTTGCTCCCGTTAAGCGGAATTTTAAACCTAAGTTTAGTAAAAAAGCTACAATTGTTATAAAAAAAAGAATTATCCCAATGAACACAAAAATCTTTGGAGACATTACTAATAGTTCAAAAAAAGACATTTGCTGGCTTTAACCCTTTTAATTTCTTAATATTTTGATAGCTTACTCTATTTTAGGATTCTATTTTGAAAAAGAGTGAATCTCCTAGAATTAATAAAACAGTTATTGTTTCTGCATTTTTTGCGGCTGGTTTCATCTGTCTGAGTATTTCAGGAAAAATATTTAAAAATATTTTTGAATTAAAGAAAGCAAGTATAGAAAAAAACTTAGAATCTTTAACTAATAAAAATGTAAGTTTAGGAGAATATCAAAGTTTAAGTTTTTTAGGTTTAACCATAAGAGATATAGAGATTAGTGATAAAGAATTTCAGGATTCTTATGTTAAGGCCAATTATGTATTTTTTAGGATAATGCCATTGAAATCCATTCTCAATAGAAAGTTGATTTTCAATATAAATCCTAATAAGATTGATATAAATGCAAAAAATGATTTTTTAAAATTTGAAAATAATTCATTTAAATCAGAAAGTAATAATAGATTATTCAATTATGAAATATATGTTAATTTAAAAAATAAATCTAATTTTAAAATTAGTGATAGCAATATTGAAGGCAAATTTACAGGGAAATTTATTTATCGATCTCAAGAGAATCAATTAATTATTTCTTTGAATTCTTATTTGAAAAATAATAATAATTTTAAATTAAGACTTAATAGAAAATTTAATGATAATTTCTTTGGATTTCAATTTTTAACTAGAGGAATAAATTTAAGTAAATTAAATTTTGATATCTTTAATAATAAATTAACTTTTAATAATGGTAAATTAAGATCTAATTTAAGTTTTTTTAAAACATCAAAAAAAGTTGGCTGTGGTGGAAAATTTTCTTTATATAAATCAGATTTTAATACTATTAATTTAAAAGAAAATATCAACTCAAAATTTGTAAATTTAAAATGTGTTGATAATAAACTTATTTCTAATGTGGAAGAGTTAAATTATGGAACATTGATTTCAGATGCAGAAATTAATATTCCCCTGTTAAATAAAAATAATATTATACAAATAAAAGGTGAATTAGGATATATAAACAGTACCCTTCCTGAAATTAAAATGACTGGTACTTTACCATATAGTTTCCAAAAGAAAGGAATTAAATTTGGAGTTTTGGATACCAATTTTAATTTAAATAGAACTCAATTATCAAATCTGAATTTTTTTAGAAATAATGGTATCAGGGGATTTATAGTTGCAAATGGAAAATTAAAAGGAGAATTAAATAATCTCGATACTTTAATAGATTTTAGTATTGATTATCCCCATTATAAAGGTATACGAATCAGAGAGATATGGGATGGAAAGATTATGAATAAAGAGGAAGGATATCTTCTTAAAATTAATAATAGGTATTCTCCTATCCCTTCATTTTTATCAATAAAATTTGATTCTAATTTAAAATTAAATAATCTTGAATTTAGTA
>CAYNKY010000123.1:0-4382 GCA_964397895.1 uncultured Prochlorococcus sp. | reverse complement strand
GATTCTTCCTATCTCTGACTGCCTTGCATACATCATATTTTCAGAAATATTTGCAAGCTGCTCAAATTCCTCTTCATGTCCATGCCTTCTAATCCAGTAACCATAGTTTCCAGAGGGTTCCCCATTCGCTCCTAGTTGATTAGGTTCTCCAAATAATTCAGGTTTTTTAAGAGTGTTTAATACTAATCCATCATTCTCTAAGCATATTTTTGGCGTTGTCAAAAATAAATTACAAGTATATTCCCAACCTGTAGTAATAGCATCTGCCCAATCATTTATATTTTCTTCACTTCTTGAAAAATCCTTAATATTAAAATATTTCTTAAAAAAATTATTTAAGAAGCCCATCTTTATAAATTAATACTTTGGTATTAGTCCTATTTATAATATCTTAAAAGTAAAAAATATGATAAACATTAAATTTAATACTAATGATTTAATACTAAAAATCGTAATATATTTATTAATTGCCATCTTAATTTTTCAAGCTTCTTCAAGGATTGTCTTTTCAAAAGAGTTAAATGAAAATATAAAAATCCTTAATTCCCCTGAAGAGGAGTTAGCAATAAAGTATTGCGACTCAATCAAAAAAAATATTTTTAACGGTTTAGATAAAGAATCTCTATTAAAATATGAATATTATTTTTCTGCACTAAAAAAACCTATAAATATGAATCCTGGGATTTTTATAAAAAAATTTGAAATAAAAGTAGAGGAAAATTGCTTTTATAAATTAACTGAAATTGACAAGAAAGAATTTATAGAATTTGAAAAAAAATTTTTCGAATCTATTAAAGATTAAGAAAAAAGTATTTAATTAAAAGTTATTAAGTATTAATTTTACAAATAAAGGGTATATGATTATGCAGTTTTAATGAGAATGATCTCCGTTTTTACCATGACCATGAGCAATTCCTAATTCATGCATACGAGCATGTTCCTTGATGGTATCTCTAAGGTCCTTGGATTTAGGGCCAACAGTAGTATAAATTCCATAGCCCATAGCCCCGAAAAGTAGGAGCCCGATGCTACCTAAAACTATTAATAACGTAGGATCACTTGAAGTACTTACCATTTTTAAAAATTTTCTTAAAACACTCTAAGTGCTAAAAAGAAAAGAGATAGAGTAATAGTATAAAATTATACATTAAAGCTTATTATAGTTTACAGAAAAATCATTAATCTGCCTTCATTTCCATTGTTTTTATGAAATTGTCATTTATATTTTGATTTCAAAAAATAATTTTTATGACTTATCAGTATTTATCCGCATTGTCATTTAATAATAAATCACTAGATTTAGCATAAACCATTTAATTCTATGGAAGAAAAAATCAAAGAGGCAAAATCTACTGTATCTCTAATAGGCTTAGGCTGCAAAACCATTTCAATCTTTGGATTATTTCTTACGATTATTTATTCAACTATCTTTTTTAACCAAAAAGATATTAAAGATATTTATTTTTGGGGAATAGCTATCACAGCATTTAGCTCCAGTATGTCATTGGGTGCTTTAGGAAGTATTGCTGAGAACTCAAAAAAAAATAGAGCTTTAACTGCACTATTAGTAGAGTCGACCAATAGTGCATCTCAATTACCCTTAAGGCAAGAAATTGAATACTCAGATTTGAATGAAGATAATTAATAAATTTCGTATTTACAAGGCTTATATTCCTTTTAAATAAAAATTTCTTTGAAGGAAATATATTGCAATTAAGTCTTTTAATTTATTAGTAACAAATATTTCTGACTCAATTATAGAGATTGAGAAACAATAATTTCTAAAAATAAATCAAGCGGTTGAAATTGAACTAACTCTTAGGTATTACTGTAATAACAGCTACAAAATCATGAATCTCAAAAGTTTCTACTCTTTAAATTTTCTCGGAAGACTTTTTTTAAGTGCAATTTTTGTAAATTCAATCCCTAGCAAAATAACAAATTTTTCTGCTCAGACTAGTTTTATTGTCGACAGAGGGTTTCCTGAATCAATTGCCGCAATAATGCTTTTTTTATCAATAATAATTTTAATATCAGGTTCTATACTTCTGATTTTTACAAATAAAATTAAACTTGCTTCATCATTACTATTAATTTTCTTGATACCAGCTACTATTATTTTTCATTTAGCACCTTTTGATGTTTTCCCTGTAGTAAGAAATTTATCTTTAATAGGCGGTCTTCTATTAGCATTGGATAAAAGTAATTAATACTATGTTCATCTGGTAAAGAATGTATATTAGATTTAGATTAGGATTAGAACTTTCTTTAAAAAATTATGAGCAAATTTGTTTTTGATGATACAAATAGTACTGGAATTTGGTGGTCAACAAATGTGGCAATAAGGGATGAATGTATAGGTTTAAAAAAAGATACTAATTGTAAGGACTCTGAAATAGTTGAACTCCTTAGAAGTATTGCTCAAAATATTGAAGAATTTGGATTATAAATTCCTATTTAAAAATTATTTCAAAAAATTTTTTCAAATATTATGCAACTTTAATATCCTCAATTTCTGCCTTTAAAAAAGAAGCTTTTTTTAATAAACTAACAAACTCTTTTCTGCCATTAGCATGATCAACTAAATCCATTAATTTATAATATTTTTTATTTATTTTTTTCATTTTTTTTTAATTAAACCAAGGATTACATTTATGTAAGCTTATGTCAAATAGATTTTCCTCGAAATAATATAAAATTATACTTTTAAGATGAACAACTATAGTGAGAGATTCCTCCGGCATTAAAAAATTTTGAAGGTCTTAACAGATCAAATTTATTTTGTAATTCAATTGTAAGATCATCATATGGATTATCAAAAACGATCTGTAATTCTCTAATTGCACTAAAATCCCCTTTTTCTGCTGATTTATAAGCATTTGATATCAACCATTCTCGCCATGTATATCTTGGATTGACTTTTTTCATATCTGAAGAAATTTCTTTTATATAATTAGCTCTTTTCAAAGATTTGTTCCATATATTTAACCAGTTATTCCAAAGAGTTTCAGTTTCAAAAGAACAATCATGATAAAAGCTTTTTTTAAGATGGTTTACTTCTTGGGGAATCTCGGAAAGTAATCTAAAGAATTTTGTATAGTCTACTTTTGTAATAATCATAATTTGAAAAAGATTATTTATTAAAGACTCATCATATTCCTTTAAACCAATTTTCTTAGTCCACATTTTTTTTATTTTATCTTGCATAGAAAAACTAAATTCTTTGTGGATATTGTCTAATCTCTCAATTAAATCTCCATCATTTTCTAGAGCTAGTTTTAATGAATTTATGAACGTATGAAAATTAACTTCAGCTGCTGTTGGTTGATTAAAAAAGGAAAAGTGATTACCGCCTCCTGTCCATGGCTGAAAGTTAGGATCAAATAATTCGCAAAAACCAAACGGTCCATAATCTAAGGTATAACCTCCAAGAGCGCAATTATCACTATTAAAATTACCTTGACAATATCCAACCCTAATCCAATTAGTTACTAATGAAATCAATCGCTCTCGATATAAAAAAGCTAATTTTATGATTTGTTCTTTAAAAGGTAAGTTAGAATCTATTTCGCTTTTATAATTTACAAAAATTAGTCGTTTAATAATCATCTTCAGTTCATTAATAGCTTCATTATGAGAATTATTTTTTACCCT
The DNA here is from genome assembly GCA_964397895.1 of uncultured Prochlorococcus sp. Taxonomy (GTDB): domain Bacteria; phylum Cyanobacteriota; class Cyanobacteriia; order PCC-6307; family Cyanobiaceae; genus Prochlorococcus_A. The sequence goes on along the minus strand of CAYNKY010000123.1, from coordinate 728 downwards.
CCTAGCAAAAAGTTCAATTTGACCAATTCTTAAAAATGAAGGAGCAACTCTGGTTGATATGGCCGCTTGATTTTCTAATAAAACATCGGGTTCTATCTCTTTAGAATTATCTTTGTACCAAGGTCTAAGAATTTTATCAGTTTTAGATAAATAAAGAGTAAAAGATCTGGTAGTTGGAATCCCAAGTGAATGCATTAATTCTTGAGCCAAGAATTCTCTTATGCTTGAGCGTAAAACAGCTCTTCCGTCGCCACCTCTGCAGTAAGGAGTTGGTCCTGAACCTTTCAATTGCATTTCGAGACGTTTACCTTTAAAAATTCCCTCAAAAACTGAAATTGCTCTACCATCTCCGTATCCATTACCAGTCTTAAATGGACATTGATGATTATATTCTTTTCCATAAATTGATAATGCATATCCAGTGGCCCAACCAAAATTCCGCATTGGCTTTTTTAAATTAGATAAGTTGCCAGTAAATAATCTTTGAAAATCTTTATCTTTTAGTATTAAATTACTTAAACCTATCTCATTAAATAGACTTTTACTATGAGAAACATATTCTGGAGAAGAAAGAGGGGTAGGTTTTACAGGAACATAATGACCAGAGAAAACTTGTCTAGAAAAATAATCATTCCCATCAGGAGTTGATTCTGGATCTGATTTTAGACTGTTAATAAAAGAATAATCAACATTATCAATAAATTGCCTAAAATTTTCAATTATTGATT
>CAYNKY010000122.1:0-4477 GCA_964397895.1 uncultured Prochlorococcus sp. | reverse complement strand
GCTTTATATTGGCAAAATGTTCTTGATTTAAATCAATGGCAAAAAAATAGATTAACAAAGATTATTGTTGAAAAACTTTTTGGAAATATATCTGAAAAAAAAATAGCAATACTTGGATTTGCTTTTAAGTCTAAAACAAATGATACGAGAGAGTCCTCTGCAATTGATATATGTAAAAACCTTCTTCAAGAGGGTTCAAATCTTTCAATTTATGATCCAAAAGTTAAAGCTATTCAGGTAGAAAATGCATTAAAAATAAAAGAAAATATAAACTTAGATTCTCATAATAATGCTAACTGGCATTTTTCAAAAAGTATTCAAAGCTGTATAGAAAGAGCAGATGCTATTTTAATACTTACTGAGTGGGAAGAATTTGAATACCTAGACTGGAATATGATTTCTAAAAAAATGAGGAAACCATCTTGGGTTTTTGATACGAGATGTACTAAGAATCTTGATCAAGCCAAAAAGTATGGCTTAAATATTTGGAAAATAGGAAATGGAAAGAGTTAATTTTATGAAAAATTTTTTTGAATTAATTCGGGCAAAATAATGAATCAAACTTGTTTAATTACAGGAGCCGCTGGATTTATTGGATATCATTTATCAATTAAACTTCTTCAAAAGGGATTTAATGTTATAGGTTTTGATAATCTAAATAGTTACTATGACTTAAAATTAAAAAAAGCAAGATTAGATAATATAAAAAATCTAACTAAAGAAAATAATCTAAGTTGGAAATTTATTAAGGGTGATTTGGTAAATAAGAAACTTCTTGATAAGATTTTTAGAAAGCATAATCCTAAAATTGTTGTTAATTTAGCAGCGCAAGCTGGAGTTCGTTACTCTTTAGAAAATCCAAGCATATATATTCAATCAAATATTGTAGGATTTAATAATATAATTGAATTAAGCAAAAATTATAAAGTACAAAAATTTTTATATGCTAGTAGTAGCTCTGTTTATGGAGGTAATAAAAAAGTTCCATTTTCCGAAAAAGATCCTGTTAATTATCCCGTAAGTTTGTATGCAGCCACAAAAAGGTCTAATGAATTGATTGCATACACATATAGTAATTTATATAGCTTCCTCTCAATAGGAATACGATTCTTCACCGTTTATGGTCCATGGGGCAGGCCAGATATGGCACCAATGATTTTTACTAAATCTATTTTAGAGGGCAAACCAATAAGAATTTTCAATAATGGAATTATGTCAAGAGATTTTACATATATTGATGATGCTATAAGAATATTAGAAGAGTTAATATGCAATCCTTCAAGTTCAATAAAAAATGAATATAAAAAATTTTTTCCAGATATTAATACAAATTATCAAATATTTAATCTAGGAAATAGTCAACCTGTATCTTTAATGCATTTTATTCAATATATAGAAAAAGCATTAAATATAAAAGCCATAAAAAATTACGAGAAGATGCAACCAGGTGATGTCCAATCAACCCATGCTGATACAGATCTTTTATATTCATGCATTGGAATTAAACCAAATACTCCTATAGAAGATGGTATTCAAAGATTTATAACTTGGTATAAGGACTATTACAATTAATATTAATTTTTTGGCTATTTAGAAATAAAAATTTAAAGGTTACAAATTTTATTCCAATTAAAAGTTTGATCTACTTCACAATTTAAATTTTTAAAATAATGAAGATGTAAAATGATAAATTATATGAAAATAGTATTAAATAAAAAAAAGATGACTGAAAATATAATTAAGAATAATCGAAAGAAAGCTCTTATAACTGGTATTACAGGTCAAGATGGTAGTTACCTAGCTGAATTCCTATTAGATAAAAATTATGAAGTGCATGGCATAAAAAGAAGGTCCAGTAGTTTTAATACTGAAAGAATAGATCATTTATATAAAGATCCACATATTGATGATTCGAAATTTATTCTTCACTATGGTGACTTAACTGACAGTACAAATTTAATTAGAATAATGCAAGAATCACAGCCAGATGAAATATATAATCTTGGCGCACAAAGTCATGTTTCCGTAAGTTTTGAGACGCCTGAATATACTGCTAATAGTGATGCAATAGGGACACTAAGATTATTAGAGGCTATTAGAATATTAAATCTTACTGACAAAACAAAATTTTACCAGGCAAGTACTAGTGAATTATATGGCCTAATTAAGGAGTCACCTCAAAATGAAGAAACCCCATTTTATCCAAGAAGTCCTTACGCTGTAGCAAAATTATATGCCTATTGGATAACCATTAACTATAGAGAAGCTTATAATATTTTTGCCTGCAATGGCATTCTATTTAATCATGAAAGTCCCAGAAGGGGAGAAACATTCGTCACACGAAAGATAACCAGAGGTCTTGCAAGAATTGATTATGGCATCGAAGAATGTCTTTATCTAGGTAACATAGATTCTAAGAGGGACTGGGGGCATGCAAAAGACTATGTGGAAATGCAATGGCTTATGTTGCAACAAGAAAGACCTGATGATTTTGTTATTGCCACTGGAAGAATGGAAACTGTAAGAAAGTTTTGTGAGTTAACAGCTAGAGCACTTAATTGGTCAACAGAAGATTGTCCTGAGGGAATTATCTGGGAAGGTAAAGGGATTGAAGAGATTGGAAGAAGAGCAAATAATAAAAAAATAGTTATAAGAATTGATGCTCGATACTATAGACCAACTGAGGTTGATGAATTACTTGGTGATTCTTCAAAAGCAAAATCAAAACTTAATTGGTCACCAAAAATAACCTTAGAAGAAATGGTTAAAGAAATGGTTAACAGTGATATAAAATTCTTAAAAGATAATATAAATATTTAAAAAAATGTCAAATAATAAATTAATAGATTTTGATGAAAGAATTTTTATAGCAGGTTCGTCAGGAATGGCTGGAAGTGCAATAAAAAGAGCATTAATTGCATCTAACTATGGTAATCCAGAATTGAATGGGAAATTACTTTGCCCTACAAGAAAAGAGTTGAATCTTTTGAACTATCCAGATGTAGAAAAATGGTTTAAACAGAATAAACCAACAGTAGTTATTATTGCAGCTGCAAAAGTTGGTGGAATAAAAGCAAATAGTACCAAACCTTCGGAATTTATAATTGAAAATTTAAAAATACAGACAAATATTATAGAGATTGCTTTTTTAGCAGGTGTTAAAAGATTACTTTTCTTAGGGAGCAGTTGTATTTATCCAAAATTTTCAAAACAACCAATTAAAGAGGAGTATTTATTGGAGGGCAATCTCGAAAAAACTAATGAGTTTTATGCAATTGCAAAAATCGCAGGCATAAAGTTATGCGAGTCTTTGCGTAATCAATATAAATTTGATGCAATTTCCTTAATGCCTACTAACTTGTATGGTCCTGGAGATAACTATCATTATGAAAATAGCCATGTAATGGCATCTTTAATTAGGAAATTCGATGAAGCAAAAAAAAATAATCTTAGTAAAGTAATTTGCTGGGGAAGTGGTAATCCTATGAGAGAATTTTTATATGTTGAAGATCTTGCAGATGCCTGTATATACACATTAGAGCATTGGAATCCTTCTAATGATGATTCTAATAATTTTGAAGTCGATCAATTAAGCTATATAAATGTAGGAAGTAATTTCGAAATATCAATAAAAGATCTTGCAATTAAGATTGCAAAAATAATTGGTTTTACAGGTAAAATTGAATGGGATATAACTATGCCTGATGGAACACCAAGAAAGAAATTAAATATTGAAAAGCTTAGTAAATTAGGATGGGAAGCAAAAACTAATTTAGAAAATGGTATTAAATTAACTTATGAAAAATACTTGCAAGATTTTGAAAATAATTTAATTAGAAAGTATTAAAAATATATTTATGGCAGTTTTAATAATTGGTTATCAAAGAAAGAAAGAGATTCAGTCAGTAATAAAATCTGTTTCGAAATTCAAGCCAGATAAAGTATATTTAGCAATGGATGGTCCCAAAATTGATAATGAAATTTCTAAATTAAATTGTGAAAAAGCTAGAGATGCTGCACTGAAAGGAATAAATTGGAAATGTGAAATTTTTACAAAATTCAGTTCCACTAATTGTGGTCTTAGAAAATTTATGTTTTCTTCTATTGATTGGTTTTTTAAGTATGAGAAAGAGGGATTAATATTAGAGGATGATATATTAATACATCCACAGTTTATTGATTTTGCAAAGAAATTTATAAATTTAAATAATATAAGTTGCATATCTGCATGCACTTTTGAGAATGCACTTAAACCATATCAAAATAATCCATCTTTCTCTTTTTTGTCCCCTATTCCATCTATTTGGGGATGGTATTGCAAGAGCAGCATATGGCATGAATTCAGATCTCAAAAAAGATTAAAATTATCTCCATTCCTTTATTTCATTAAATTTAAGAAGAAGATATCTTTTTGGCAAAGTTTTGTTTTTTCTATGATTCTTTGGTATATGGATCAAGGGAAAATGGAAAGTTGGGC
>CAYNKY010000121.1:0-4603 GCA_964397895.1 uncultured Prochlorococcus sp. | reverse complement strand
TTTTGTCCATCAATCCCTGCCAATTCATCATCTGAAGTATCATCTGCCTTTGATTGAATATTTGTTTCGCTAGGAATCAAAAAACCAGTTTGATACCAACGACTAGGTCCTCTATCAAGAATTTCTTCTCTTAATTCTGAAATTTCTTGATCCTTATTTTCTAACTCCAACTTTTTCAAGAAATCTGATGTTGGGCCAACCAAATCAAGTATTAATGATTCGATTAATTTTGATCTTACTGCAGATGAAGTTTCCATAATTTTAAATATCTAATCCAATTTGTATTTGATCAAGATTATTTCTAAGATTTTGTCTATCTTTAGATTTATAGCCAGCTTTTTTATATTTAACTCCTTCATTTTTTTGATAGATAAAAATTCTGTTATTTAACTCTAACAATCTTGATATAATTTCGTCCCTAATATCTTTTGGCCAACGATAACGCCATGATAACTTTTGAGAGGCTTTGATAACTCCAAATTCTTGCATTCTATTAACAAAAATATTAGCTTCTTTAGATTCGTTGAAATACATATCCCCTAAATCAATCTTATCTTTTAAATCAATAGGGAAAGTAATATCTTCGGGATAATCTAAATAGTCCAGATCAAATCCATAACTAATTACTAAATCTTCCCACCCATATAATTTCAACAAAAACTTTTCACATTTAAAGTGTAAATTTCTTAATTGGAGAATATCATCACTTTGTTCTGAAGGATCGTGAAATCTATTATAAATTTCTGTAAGGCCTATATTTCTAACTTTCTTAATACTGCTCCTTAAACTATGGTAATTTTTTGCAGCAAGTGAAAAATCATTTAAATACTGATTATAGTTATGAGAATGTGAATCATTGAACCATTCTAAGGGAACATCCCAAGGTAAAACCAATGTCTCAAAACAGTCAGTGGGAGTATACCTCAAACCATCTCCCATTGTTGAACCTCTAAAGATAGTCCATTCTAAATGTAATGAAGATTGCAATATACCAAATAATTTCCATGAATCATCACAAAAAATAATTGAGGAATGTGAAAAAATAATATTTGATGGCATTATTTCGCAAACCAGATTACTTGCAACAATTGGGATAACAAGACACTTATCAAGTTCTCCTAATTTTGTTTGTAATGAAGAAGCGTATGTTCCAAATTTCCACCAATTTTCTTTTCTTTTTTCAGCTACTGAATATCCCCCAATCTTTTGTCTATCAGGGAAAACTTTCGCTTTTGTTATCACATATAAATCTGGATATTTTTCTTTTATTTCTGAAAGTGATTTATTTCCAAAACAGATTACATATCTATCTGGGGAACTATCGGCTTTTGAAAGTATTTCTTTTCCCCCTGAAAAAGGATGAATACATTCTCTATATATATCATTTTTTAAGAGCTCGATTGCAGTATCAATATCGTTTGAATTACCCTTGCAATTTTTTGTAAAAGTAAATCCATCTCCCAAAACGATATGTCCCATAAATGCAATATTTTTGCATTTATCTATGGACTTTGGATTATCAAATTCTTTACCTTTCATTAAATATGAATTTGATGGCCCTAATTCCATAGAAGGTATCCAGTTATCTTTAGAAACTTTGTAAATCGCAACTTTGCTAATAGTCACTGAAGCAGCACCTGGCCAAGGACTACGTTTATTTTTCCAATAAATAATTCCCCCATTTTTACATATCCAATGAAGTCCAGCTTCTCTAGTATCTCCCTGACAAATTGTATTGGTAGCTATAAAGCTTAATGCTCCACTATTTTTTAACAAATCAAAAGAATGTCTAAAAAAATGGGCACACAAATCAACCGCTCTACCTTTAATGTTTTCTTTTCTGTTATCTATCCAGTCTCTAAACTTAGGACCTAAAAAACCATGTATATGCGTGCTAGCAACAAATGGTGGGTTCCCAATTATTACATCAAATCCTTTATTATTTGATTCGAATACTTCAGGGAATTCTATTTCCCAATGAAATGGGATGACCTTATTAGATCGATGAGATAAAGTTTCTCTTTTTTCTTTTATTAGTTCATTATTCGAATTTTCATTTAATAAAGACAAATAAATATCCCTTTTTGAAAGTCTATCCGCATTTTTTGTTGCATTAAAAAATGCTGCAACCATCAAATCTCCAGCTTTACGTAATTCTTCAGAAGCATTGAACTGTCTAATAAGCTCTTGTTTCTTAAAATCATAATTTTGATCGTTTCTACTATCTTTATTAAATGTTTTAATTCTCTCAACGCCAATTTCTTTGAATTCTTTTTTGTAAAAAGATGAGGTAGTAATCTGAATTTCTTTTGATGCATCATTAATTTCTTTAATAGAAAAACCCACAAGAGAATCTCCGCATTTCAATGCATGATCTAAAAAAGTAAATGGGAGATTCTTGCTCAAGGTAACTAACCATAATGAAAGTTTTGAAAGATTTACTGCAAAGGGATTCTTATCGACCCCATATAGACAATTTTGAGCAATTAAACGTCTTGCATAATTATCTTTATCAAAAGTCTCATCAAATTCCTCTGGGAAACCTTCTCTAGACCATGCTTCTACAAGCAATCCTCCTAAAAATCTACATGAAGCAACTAAAAAAGCTCCAGAACCCATTGCAGGATCACAAACCTTTAAATCCAAAATATTTTTTGCGGAGGGTTGATAACTATATCTTTCTAACCAAGGATTGAATGCTTTCTCAACTAATGGTTCTGAAAGTTCTCGGGGAGTATAGTGACTTCCACTTTTCCTTCTTTCGGGTGTGGGTTGAAGGATGAGACTCCCAGCGACTAAGCCTCTAGGGGTATGAGAAGATAACTTATTTTCAAGAGCTTGGCATAATTCACTTATATTTTGAGCTTTATTCATAGACAAAAGAACTTTCTTAGAGATTCTTAAATCCACACCTGCTTGGTCTTTTAACCACTTTTCACGACCATGAGTTGGTGTCCTAAGAAACTCTTCAGCATTAACTACATATGTTATTGTAATTTTTTGTTTTGGAGGACGATAACTTATCCCAACACTTAGATTTTTTGCCTGTTCAACTGTAAATCCCATAATACTTTCATAAACTGATCCAATTTGTTCAACATCTAAGGATCTATAACTTAATAATTGTCCATCAAGAATTATTAACTTTGAAAGTACTCTTTCTACTACATCATCACTTATCTGAGGTATTGATTTTAAAGTACCAACTTCATAAACACTACTTTTACTTCTTCCTTCAAGAAAAGGAAATTCATCTGGATCGAAGAGTTCTCCATGTCTGGCAGGGAGATATGATTCATAAGATCCACCTCCATCATATACAAGTCTAAATAGACTCAATAAACTACTCCAAGCTCCATAACGGCTATCCATAGAATTTTGAAAATGAATCCTATCCTCTCTTAGTTTTGCAGCTAGACCACTAACGCTATAATTTTGAACATAAATGATATCTGTTGGCATTAGTTCTTCATCTTCGGAATATAACAAAAAAACCAATCTCAATAGAATAGTTACTAATCCTCCATAAATATGAGAAGGATCTTTATTAGGCAAATCTTCAAGAACTGTTTCGCCAGAAAAATTAGCTTTTCGCTCTGCTTCATCAAATCCTTTAACTAAAATCCAAAGTGCCTCAAGCACTTGTTCAGATAATCTCGTACTAACCTCATTTTGCTCCCTTCGACTTTGCTCCATAATAGATCGCAATTTTAAATGGCCTGCACCGCCCTCAAATAAACGATCAGGTCCAAGTAACATTTCAGTTGCCTCAATCATGGGCCTGCCATCGACTGAAATCATTGGTTCTAAGGGGAAAGTTATATGACCACTTGATTCTCCACGAGGGGCATAAATCAAACGAAGAGAAATCCCGTTCCACAAAATTCCTATTGGATTTTCAGTTTCTTTCAATAAACGTTCAAGACGTTGCTGAGGTGAAGCCTCCCATTTTTTTTTATTATCCGTATTCTTAACTATTTGATCAAAAGGCATCCCAATTTCTAACTCTTTAACTAATATTTGAACTTTTTTTTCTCCACTATTATCAATTTCTGGGACAACCCAATCTGGTTTCAAAATTTCGCCAAAATCCTCTAAAAGAACTGATATATCAATCTGTTCATTATCCAAAAAGAGTTCTTCTGGTCTCAACAAATCTCGATCTTGCCAATTTAAAACTTCTTTACAAAAATCTTTAAAATTGCCTACTGCACTAAAAATATCATCACCTTTTTTATGATTTTCAAATAATGCCTCTAAACGCATTTGTAAATCTGTAACAACTTTTATGTTCTTCTCAGGAAAAATTCCAAGCCTATCAAGGACAACAGGCTCAACTACTAATCCCACGGGTTGAGCCATTCCTTTCCACTCTTCATGAATATGTATTCCTAATTCTTTCTGTCGCATTAATTTATATCTCCCGTATCTATAGGCCATAGAATAATCACACCCGCAGGTTCAACTCTTGGCGCTGTTGCAACTTCGAAAGTTTTTTTAATTATTTCTGGTTCAATTTTTAAATCTCTTTCTAATTTTTCTAGACGTTTAACCCAGTGATTACGATTTAATCGCAATTGTATAAGCTCTTGTTCAGCAAATC
>CAYNKY010000120.1:0-4619 GCA_964397895.1 uncultured Prochlorococcus sp. | reverse complement strand
TTTGATTTTGAGTGGGATGATCCAGATAAATTAACATTTATTCTTGGACATCATTTAATATTTTTGGGACTTGGAGCCATAATGTTTGTCGAGTGGGCTCGTATTCATGGAATTTATGATCCTGCAATTGGTTCTACTAGGCAAGTAATTTATAATCTTGATATTGCTGCTATTTGGAACCATCAGTTCGATTTCTTAAAAATTGATAGTCTTGAAGATGTTATGGGTGGCCACGCATTTCTAGCTTTTCTAGAAATAATAGGGGGTGTTTTCCATATCTGTACTAAACAATTTGGTGAATATACAGAGTTCAAAGGTAAAGGACTATTGGGTGGTGAAGCTATTCTCTCTTACTCTGTCGTAGGTGTTTCATTCTGTGCTTTTGTTGCAGCTTTCTGGTGTGCATCAAATACAACTATTTATCCAGTTGATCTTTATGGAGCCCCATTAAAGCTTGAGTTCCAGTTCGCACCATATTTCACAGATACAGTTGATCTTGGTCAAGGAGCATATAGTTCTAGAGCTTGGTTAGCAAATACTCATTTCTATCTTGGTTTCTTCTTCTTACAAGGACATCTATGGCATGCCCTTAGAGCAATGGGATTTGATTTCAAGAAAATTGGACAAGCATTCGATAATATGGAGAATGCAAAAATATCTCAGAATGGTTAATTAATAACTATTCAAAACCATTAAAAACCTCTCATTGAGGGGTTTTTTTTTATTAAAATTTTATGATGAACAAGCTTAGAACCGATTGTAAAAAAGTTTTTAAAGAAGCCTATGAGAAAAGATATACCTGGCCGGAAAGCTTTTCAGGATATAAGGGTAAATGTTTATATTTAGAGGATGATAAAAACTTTGAAGGTGATTTTTGCTTAGACAGTAGCTTTAAGCCAATAGTAAATAATATTCATAATGAAGATATAAAAAAAAATATCTCATCACAATTATTTGAAGTAGCAATCCATAGAGTAAGAAGAGATTTTAATTCTATACACTCAAAAAATGATTTTAAATTTTTAGGTGAATCTCAACTTGGAATAAATATGCAAGTAATTGGTAAAAATGAAGGAGATAAATATATAGTCAAAAATAATAAAATTAATATGGTCTATAGAAATATACATGGTTTTATTGTTGAAATATTTGTTCAGGAATTCTTGGACACTGGATTGGGTTTTCTAAGTACTAAATATACTAGTCAGCAAATTGATAAAGATAATTTAAAACCACTTTCAGGTAAATTTAAATACCATGATAATTTTATAAATTTAGAAGGGAATGATCTTTGGGTTCTTGAATCTAGAAAAATAGAGTTTTTAGATAAAAATAAAAATATGAAATGTTGCCAATATTTATTTAAGGATTTAACTCAGATTAAATAATTCCAAAGGTTATTTTTGAAAAATAGGTATTAAAATTCTTATTCAACTAATCTAAACCCTTTATCTAATAACTTTTGATAAAGAAGTCTTGCTCTAAACGCTAAGATTTGTTCTTCATTTTCATTGCTGATTACATGAAAGTAATTTTGGTCTAGCTTATTTTTGCTAAAACTCACGCAGACTTCACCTGATCTTAAGGTCCATTTTTCTTTTTCTGCTAAATGTTGTTTTGGACCTAAATCCCAAGGACATTTTTCAGGATATTTCTCTCTTTTAGATCCCATTTAATTATTTATGAACTATCCCATAATATACATTTTCCTAAATAAAGACTATCAAAAAAATTTTATAATTAAATAAATACTTAATTTGATCTTTCGGCTATTACACAATAGAAAGGGTCATTATTAAGAAAAGGTATAAATGAATAAGATTTGGATGTGAATTTCTTTATTATTTTTGGTTCATTAAACCCATTTGCTACAAGAATATTTCTAACGTAAATTAATCTCTCTTCTTCAGTGGAGTAAGTCCATATATTTGGAGCTTTTGACCAGAAAGCCCTATTTGAAAAAGAAATTATTAACTTTCCTTTTTTAGCAAGTATTCTAGAAATTTCTTTTGATATCTTCTCTGGGTATTGAAGATATTGCCATGCAGCAACCATTGTACAGAAATTAATAGTTTCGCTTTCTAAAGGAATAGTTTGATTCGTATTAAAATTTTGCAACCAATGCTCATCTAGAGATTTATTTCTTTCTAGCTCATCTTTATTTAGTCCATGACCAATTACTTTTTTAAATTTATAATCTTTCGGCAAATAACTATCCCAACTAGACATTAAATCTAGAATAGTTGAATTATTTGAAAGTTCTTCTTTATAGAGTTTTGTAAGATAATTTCGAAAATTCGAATCTAAATGATAAACGAACTTTGGGCTAGAGTAAAATTCAAAGTCATCAGTTTCATCAAGCTTTCTGCGTTGATTTAAATTTAAAATTTCCAATTAAAAAAATTTAAACTAATAATAACTTAGAAAGGATTTTATCTATTTGGGGTAAGAAATTTAATTTATGCAGATTTAAATAATTTAAATCTCATAATATAATAGATTTAATATTTAAAAAAGTTTAATATAAAATTAAAGTTATTTATTAAAAATATTTTCAAATGCCATTGATGCAAATTTCAACTTCAAGTGAAATTGTTGAGAAAGAAAATTTACTAAAAAAAAGTTCTATTTTTCTCTCTGATTTATTAGGTAAATCGGAAAATTATGTCATGGTCAAATTAAATGATCGTTCTCAAATTTATTTCTCAGGTAATGATGAACCATGTTCTTTAGTCGAGATAAGATCTATAGGATCTCTTAATCCATCTAAGATGGCAAAACCTATCTGTCAATTTATCTCATTAGAAACAAACATTCCTATTGATAGAATTTATATTAATTTTGTTGATATTGCACCCTCTATGTGGGCCTGGAATGAAAGAACTTTTGGGTAATCAAAAAAATATCTATGAAAATTTAATTAATGGATGAAATAAGCTTAAATTCCTTGAATTGTTTAAAGTCAGCTCCTATTTTGAATCATTGGCAAACTTTAAAACTAATTAGAGAAATTAGTCCAAAAATTATTTCTTCAGATTGGCTTACTATTGGCATAATGGCTCTTAGTGATTTTGAGGCTAAAAAAGCTTTAAAGACTATTATTAAAAGATATTCTTTTAATGAATTTGGTGAATTAACTGGATTAAAAGCTAAAGGGAGTGTTTTTTTAAAAGGTAATCAAAAGACAGGCGAAGTTTACATAAGATCAGAAAATGGACTTGGAGTTGGGATTTTACTAACATGTCAATATGATGATCTATCAAAAGATTCCATCACTTATGGGCCATTCCCTCTAAATTTTTTTATTTAAAAGATTTAATTAGGAATAAAACCTAAATTCATAATTTACTATTGAATGATTTTATGTCTGAGCAACTAACACAAGCATTAGAACTGGTTCTAACATTTTTTGCTCTTTATGGATTGATTATTTACTTTTTTATTACAGCTGAAAATAATAAGTATTTTCAAAAACAAAAATAAGATTAAATCTATTTTACGGTTACTTTAAACTATATAATTATTATTTATATTATGAATTTTTAACTTAGCTTTATAGATGTTTTTTCAAGATATAATTCAAAATTTAAATCAGTATTGGTCGTCTCAGGGATGTTTAATATTGCAACCATACGATACTGAAAAGGGTGCAGGAACTATGAGTCCCCATACTTTTTTAAGAGCTATTGGACCAGAACCTTGGTCAGTTGCATATGCAGAACCTTGCAGAAGGCCAACCGACGGGAGGTTTGGTGATAATCCAAATAGAGCACAACACTATTTTCAATACCAAGTTATTATCAAACCCTCTCCAGATAATATTCAAGAGACCTATCTAAATTCTCTTGAAGGATTAGGAATAAAAAATAGGGATCATGACATAAGATTTGTTGAGGATAATTGGGAGTCTCCAACTTTAGGGGCATGGGGTGTTGGTTGGGAAGTATGGTTGGATGGTATGGAAGTAACTCAATTTACATATTTTCAGCAATGTGGAGGATTAGATTGTCATCCTATCCCTATTGAAATTACTTATGGGCTAGAGAGAGTTGCAATGTTTTTACAGAATGAAGATAGTATTTGGAATCTTAAATGGAATGAAAACATTACATATAAAGATATTTGGCTCGGATTTGAGAAAGATCAATGTTCATTTAATTTTAAAGAATCCAATCCTGAAAATATAAGACAATTATTTTCAATTTATCAAAATGAGGCACTTAATTTAGCTGAAAAACATCTCACGTATCCCGCTTTAGATTTTGTACTCAAATGCAGCCATTGTTTTAACCTTCTTGATGCAAGAGGAGTTATTTCTGTTTCTGATAGAGCTCAATATATAGAGAAAATTAGAAATCTCGCCAAAAAAGTAGCTTCTTCATGGATTGACCAGAGAGAACAACTTGGACATCCTCTTATCAGAGATTAATGTATCAAGATTACACTAAAATCTCTATTTTTGTATAAATAAATACATAATTAAGACTCTTTTGATTCTGGCGTATTAAGTTTACTCCACTTAAACTGTAAATACCCTTTTTAACAGGGTTTTTTCGTGTGAGGTAAAATGAAACTCTTCCAACAACTGTTGGTTGCTGGTGCTGCTGCGAGCTTTATAG
>CAYNKY010000119.1:2463-4837 GCA_964397895.1 uncultured Prochlorococcus sp. | reverse complement strand
TTTATGAATTTATTCTATAGAAAAAATAGTAAATTTCTTATATTAGTATTAATAGGAATTATTTTAGATCAATTTTCAAAATATATCATAAGTATAAACATTGATTATTTTTTAAATAAAGAATTCTTCATCTTTACATTTAAATATATTAGAAATTATGGAGCAGCCTTTAATATCTTTTATGGTAATAGAATATTCTTATCTTCAATAAGTATTTTAACATCCATAATTTTATTCTATTTTATATTTTTTAAAGGAACTTTAAATTTATATAATAAATATGGATTATCATTTATTCTCTCTGGAAGCTTGGGTAATGGGATTGATAGAGTAATAAATGGATATGTAATTGATTTTATAAATTTAGAAATATTTGATTTCCCAATTTTCAACATTGCGGATATTTTAATAAATATGGGTTGCATTATATTAATAATTAATTACTTTAAATATAAAAATTAAGTATGGTTTTTTTCCTTAAAAAATATTATAGATATATAACTTTTATAATATTATTGTATTTTATAAGTAATATTATAAAGAGTTTTTTTAATATTTATACTCTATTAATTATTATTATTTCTATTTATCTTTTTTATAAAAAAGATCCTAAGTTATTTAAGAAAATTCTTTATAAAACATTATTTAAAAATAAGAATTCTAAATTCAATAATAAATTTAATGCAGCAAAAAAGAGTTTAAATTCAATTTCTGAATTAAAAGATCAAATAGATGATAAAGTTAATTACGAAATCATTACTGAACAAAAACTAAAACTTGAGAAACAATTAAGGGACTCAGATTATAGTGTAATTTTATTTGGAGCTGGTTCATGCGGAAAAACTTCAATAGCACGCTCATTATTAAATACTATGGTCGGAGATATATCCCCAGCTTTTGGAACAACAACCAGCATATCAAGTTACAAGATTAAAATCCCCAGTTTAATTAGAAAGATAAAAATTATTGATACCCCTGGTTTATTTGAAGCCTCTAAGAATGGACAGAAAAGAGAACAAAGGACAATACAAGAGGCATCTAAGTCAGATTTAATTATCTTTGTAATTGACCAAGATTTAAATAAATATGAATTATTCCTCTTAAAAAAATTTTCAGAGATTGGCAAATCGCTCATAATAGCCCTTAATAAATGTGATTTAAGATCGGCTAATCAAAATGATGCTCTATCGGAAAACATAGATAATCTTGTCTCAAATTTCTCTAACAATTATGAAATAATTCAAACTATAGCTTCTCCACAAACAATACCAAATATAGGAGGAAAACCAAAATCAAAAAGCATAAATATTGAAAATTTATTCAAAGCGATAATAGATACTCTTGATAAGAATGGAGAAGATTTACTTGCTGACAATATACTTTTTCAATGCAATAAATTAGGATTAATAAGTAAAAATTTAATTGATGAGCAAAGGACAAAATCAGCAAAAAAATTAATAAATAAATATTCATGGATAACATGTGGAGTAATTCTAATTACTCCAATTCCAACAATTGAATATATTGCTGCAAGTGCAATTAATATTCAAATGGTAATTGAAATTGCAAAAATCTACGGTGTTAATTTATCAAAGAATAAAGCTACTGAACTTACTAAATCATTAATCAAGGTAATCGCAACTTTAGGAGTTGTTAAAGGAGGGATGAATATAATATCAAATATTTTATCCACTAATTTTACTACTGTCTTTATTTCAAAATCCATTCAATCCATAACATCAGCATGGATTATAAGGTTAGTGGGTTTGTCATTTGTAAAATATTTCAAACAAAATCAAAAATGGGGAGATGGGGGAATACAGGAAGTTGTAGAGAGTCTGTATGAAATCAATAAAAGAGATGAAGTTATGAAAAACTTCATAAATGAGGCAATAAAAAAAATCAGAAAAGACAAAAACTACCCACTTTTAAAAAAATTACCGCCACACTCTTAGAAATATTTGAAAGGTATTCATTAAATGTTCCTCGGAAATCAAAAATAGTAATTAATAATAGATAAATAATACAAATTAATATTGAGATAAATCCTGTTAATTTAGCAATAAATTTCGATCTATTCATTAATACTATTATTTAGAAAATTTGCTAATTCTATAATATGAGAATCTTTTGTATTAAAGTTCCCAAATACAATCCTCAGGATATATTTATTATTATGCAATGGTCGAGAAATCATAATTTTATTTGCTAGAAGTTCTTTTTTTATTTTAAGTGACCACTTATTAACTTCATCAAGATTCATATTCCTAGGCTTTAAGGATATAATATGCAAAGGTCCTGAATAAATAATAAACTTGTCTTTATCTAAATTATTTTCAAATAATATCTTTTTCCTAGTTGAACTTTTTAAAAT
>CAYNKY010000119.1:0-2363 GCA_964397895.1 uncultured Prochlorococcus sp. | reverse complement strand
CTTTATCTAAATTATTTTCAAATAATATCTTTTTCCTAGTTGAACTTTTTAAAATGTCATCAATACCTAATTTACCTAGAAATCTCAATCCTAGCCATAATTTAATTATTTCAGCGGGTCTGGAGCCTTGTACACCAAATTCACCCCTATTTTGAACTTCATCAGTAGAATCTAAATATGGCAATCCAGTATAAAAAGTATTTTTAAGATGATTAATATCATCAACTAATAAAATAGATGAGGTTTTTGTTATTCCCAAAAGTTTTTGAGGATTTATAGTTATCGAATTAGCAATATTAAGATGATTAATTTCTTTGAGATCCTCTTCTTTGTTGTTTGAAATCGCAAAAATGCCGCCTATTGATCCATCAATATGAAACCAAATATTATTTTTTTTACAGATATTACCAATCTCATAAATAGGATCAATTGACCCCCTAATGGTTGTTCCTAAAGTCGCAACTATAGAAAAGATCTTTTTACCAAGTGATTTACTATTATTGATCTCTTTGTTGAGTTTTGATATATCCATTTTTCCATAATTATCTGTTTCAACAAATATTAGATTTTCATCTTTTAGTCCAATAATCCTTGCACATTTTTTAAAAGAGACATGGGCCTCTTCACTTATAATAAAAGAGGCTTCAGGATCAAAGGTTAGCCCTGCATTATATCTAGAACAAACTAAAGCATTTAAATTGTTTAAAGTGCCACCACTTGCAGCTATACCTCCAGAAGAATTACCAAAACCAACTTCATTAGCAAACCATTTGCATAAATCATTTTCAATTTTAGAAATACCTGGAGAAAGTTCTTCCGCTAAAAGATTATTATTTAAAGCTCCTGCGACAAGATCTCCCACAATAGAAATAGTTAAAGGGGGAGGATCCAAATGAGCAAGGGATCCAGGATGAGATGGATTAAAAGATGAATAAATCAGTGTATTAATATCATCAAGAAGTATTTTTATCTCGCAACCTAAATTATTTGGCTCTGAAATTATATTTTTTGTTTTATGAGGAAGTGGGGATAATTCCTCTGTAAGAGAAAACCACTCACAGATAATTTTTGAAGTTTGATTTAATAATTTAAGTAAATCCTTGTTTTCTCCATAAGGATTAGGAAAGTAATCTATTAGTAATTCTTTTAAATCAGATTTCATTACTTTAATTATGAGTGATTGCTTTTAAAATTAATTTATGAAAGAAAAATTAGAAAAATTTAATTGTACAAATTCTAGTAACAAAAACATTTTTTTTAGATATAAAAATTGGATGAAAGTGGTAATAAGAAGAGCAGAGTCCGTAGGTCAGATAGAATTACCGATAGCAGCTTTAATAATAGACCAAAATGGTAGATGTATAGGTAGAGGGACTAATAAAAGGCAAATAAACAAGGATCCCCTTGGACATGCCGAATTAATTGCTTTAAGACAAGCTGCTTTTTTAAGACAAGATTGGAGATTCAATGATTGCATTATGCTAGTTAACTTAGAACCTTGCCAAATGTGTGCTGGCGCTCTTATTCAAGCAAGAATGGGTATGGTTATCTTTGCAACAAAAGATAAAAAAAGAGGAGGATTAGGAGGCTCTATAGATTTATCAAAACATAAAAGTGCTCATCATAAAATGAAAATATACGGTGGATTATTAGAAGAAGAATCGCAAAGATTAATAAAACTTTGGTTTAAAAAGTTGCGGTCTGATAAATAGTAAATTTTTTGAGTTCAGTATCAAATAAATTTAACAATTTGTCTACATTCTCAGAGCTTGAATTATATCCCATTAGACCAATTCTCCAAATTTTGCCTGAGAGGTTTCCTAAACCGTTCCCAATTTCAATACCATGATTTTTTAAAAGATGATTTCTAAATGCATCTCCATCTATATCTTTAGGAATTTTAACTGTCGTTAAGGTAGGCAGTCTAAACTTTTCATCAACGTGCATTTCAAGTCCTAGTTCAGATAATCCTTGATATAATTTTTGAGAATTAACATGATGTCTTAACCATATATTTCTCAAACCCTCTTTTGCTATTAAAATTAAACCTTCTCTTATTGCATAATTCATATTAACTGGAGCTGTATGATGATATACCCGATCTGATCCCCAATATTTATTAAGCAAAGACAAATCAAGATACCAATTAGGAACTTTAGATTTTCTATTTTTTAATTTATCTTCTGCCCTCTCGTTCATAGTAAATGGACTTAAACCAGGGGGACAACTCAAGCCCTTTTGACTACAGCTGTAGGCCAAATCAATTTCCCATTTATCAATAAAAAGCTCTACTGCTCCTAATGATGTAACTGCGTCTACAAGGAACAGACAATTATTTTTCCTACATATTTTTCCTATCCCTT
>CAYNKY010000118.1:0-4924 GCA_964397895.1 uncultured Prochlorococcus sp. | reverse complement strand
TTTTTAGCTGCCTCTATAACTCTGTCAGTTCCAGTGAGACAATTTTCAGATGTTAAGATTGATTGAATTTGATATTTATCACAACATTTAATAATTTCACTACTATCAGTAGCTACGAAAACATTTTTATCTCCTATTGCATTTATAGCATTCTTAGCAGTCTTAACTATCATAGGTATGCCATTTATTTCCAATAAAGGCTTTCTTGGTAGCCTTTTAGAATTAAGTCTGGCTGGGATTATTAGTTTTGGCACTTATTTCATAATTGAATAAATAGGTGTAAGAGTAATATTATAAGGAGTATTAGTTAATGATTCTATTGTTAAATATTTTGAGTAATTTCTTATTATTTCTTTAGTATCATTAAATTCCTCTTTCCCTTTTAATGTCAAGTTGCTCTTACCATCTAGCCCAATAACTTTTACTTTCCTATAACCTATATCAGAAAGTAAGCTTAACGCAAAATCTATACTATATTTATAAATAGCTTTTTCTTTATAGATAATTAAATTTTTAAAATTATTATTTATGGCTGCCTCCTTTAAGCAATATTCTGGAGTTATGCATACAAGTTTATTCTTCCCAGCATCATTTTCTGCAAGAAACTGAATTAATCTTTGAGAAGAAGATGTCATTATAAATTTAGTCTTTAAAGTATCAAATACAGATGAGTAGTTAATCCTAATTAAAAAATATTTATTTGATTGTTCTAGGAAATTTAATCCTGTAATATTCTTTATTGCCGAGTCTCCGGAATATACTAGTATCGGGATTTTTTTAAGATGATCTTTGAGTAAGTTTATATCGAATCCTTTAAATACTTTTTCTTTTTTATAATGCATATTTGTAGTGGAGAGAATAGAATATGCTTTTGTATATTTGCTTAATTTATGAGAATTAATTAAATTAAGACATTTTGTTGGATGTAATCCAACAGATGAGGAAAGGTCATAAAAAATATTTTTCCCCCAATTATATTTTGCCCTGAGAGGTATAAAATGTTTTTCAATTAAATTTTGCATTTCAGAAGAGATTTTAGATTTAAATTTAATTGATTCTTCATTAATAAGATTATTTAAAATAAGGTGCTCTATTTCTGCATTACCAGCTCCTCTTCCCATTCCAAGCCAAGAGCCATCGCACCATTCAGCGCCATTATTAATAGCTTCAAAAGTATTTGCAAGTCCTAAACCTTTATTATTATGAGCATGAAATCCTAACTCTATATTTAAATCAGATAATTTCGCCTTGAATTTATTGACAAGATATTTTGTCTCTAACATAAATAATGAACCAAAAGAGTCAGCCAAGTAAAAAACGTTTGGTCGACTTTGTTTATTTTTTTTTGCTAATTGTTCTATAATTTCATCTATTTCAGAATCTTTTACTTTATCAATTTTCATAAAATTTATTATACAAAATATATTATTTTCTCTGGCTAGACTTATAAAATCTAATACCTCTTTATAAAATATTTTATCAGTAGCAATTCTAATCCCATTGAAGAAAATACTTTCTTTTATTGATAAAATAATTTTTGTTTTTTCGTGAATATTTAAATTTGCTATTTCATTACTATTAAGCATAATAAATACTCTTTTTTTTAAAGGCCAATTTTTCTTTCCAGTAAACTTATTAAATAAATATTGACAATACTCGAAAGGAGATTCAGCGCATAACCCTTTAAATTCCTTTTCTTTTTTTAAATTAAGATATCCAAATTCAAATGCTATATTGGTATATTTATAATGAAATTTTATTAAGTCTTCTAATAATTCATTAGAGTACTCCCAATTAGTATAATATCCGCCATCTCTCAGAGTACAATCAAGTAGCATTTCAAAAATTTTGTTTGGCCCAACAAATCATATTATGTAATTCTGATTCTAATTCATATTTAGCAATAAATTTCAAAAGACGTTTAGATTTTGTTATATCAGCACTACAAAAATCTTGATCAAAGGGAGTTCTAATATTTAAATATTCAAAACTAGTATTTATGTGGGATGATATTATTTTGATAATATCCTTAATTTCAATATTTTCCCCTCTACCTATATTAAAAATTTCAAACTTATTTCCTTGATTTCGGTTAGCAGCTTTAATAAAACTTTTAACTACATCTTTTACATGTATGAAATCTCTAATTCTATTTTTTGGTCCTTTAATAATTATTTTTTTATTTTTTATTGCCATAGCAATAAAAATTGAAACCATGCCTTGCTTAAGATCTTTTAAATCTTGTCCTTCGCCATAAACGTTGAATAAACGTAAACAGTTAAGTTTTACACTGGGATAAAAATCGGAAAAATCTTTTATTAATCTTTCTGATATTAGTTTATGCTTACCATACCAAGATAATGGAAAAGTAGGGTCATTCTCTTTGGCGTTTAACTTATTTCCATAAACAGACATACTGCTAGCATAGCTTAAGGATTTCAAATTTTTGTTTAATTCTGATGCTGATAAAATTCTTCTTGTAGATAAAACATTTCTAACAAAATCATTACTAGGATTTTCATGGCTCCTCTCTCCACTACTTTGCCCACATAAATGTATGATTTTTTCGGGATTATTTTCTTTAAGCCAATTTTCAAAATCTTTAGAGGCGCAATCAATTTTCAAAAACTTATTTCTGTTTATAATATTTTCAAATTTTCCTTTGCTTAAATCATCAACTATAAAATAATCAATATTATTTTGCTCCAATTCCTCGCATATCTTTGTTCCAATAAAACCTGCACCGCCTGTAATTAAATACTCCAATTTTTATATAATAATACTTTATTATATTATTAAATTTGAAAATAATTTCTAATCCATTAAATTTGTCGCAATATATAATAAAGAATTTAAGTTAATTAGATATTTTAATAAATTGTGTGTAAGAATTTTTATTTGATTAACAATCTCTTTGCGTTTAAATAATTAAAAGTTTTATATTTTATTATAAAAGATAATAAATATAGAATTAATCCCTTTTTAGATTTAAAAATAATTTTTTTTAAATTCTCTCTTGCATGAATGTATTTATTTTTCTCCCAGGCTATTAGAAATTCTTGACAAATTATATTATTATATAATTTCTCAATATTGCTTTTATAGACTGTTCTTGTTTCTGGAATAAGCTTATTGATTTTTTTAATAAATATTCTAGTTTCTTTAGGAAATAAATCTTTTCTTTTCCAAGTCCAACTAGATTCATGAATTCTCCATTTACCTAATATCTCATTTACATAAGCTAATTTGCAATATTTAGAAAGCCTTATAAATAAATCAAATTCCTCTATGACCTCAAATCTTTCATCAAAATATTCACTTAATAACTTTAACTTAGAATTCCTTATTATAACAGTCTCTAAAGATATGTAATAGGACTCTAGTAATTCTTTAAATACAAAACCTTCGCTAGGCTTTTTTTTGTAAAGTAATTTCTCTTTTCCTTTATCATTAAAAAAAACACTGTTACTTATCACAATGCCAACTTCTGGATCATTAAAAACAGATAGTTGTAGTTCTAATTTTTTAGGTAACCATAAATCATCACAGTCAAGAAATGCAATTAAGTCTCCATTGGCTTTTTCAATGGCTAAATTTCTTGCTTTTCCAAGCTTATTATATTCTTCTGAGTAGTAATATTTTATTCTTTGATCCTTATAACTTTTAATAATTTTACAGCTATTATCTGTTGACTGATTATCCCAAAATATTATTTCCCAGTTTTTATATGTTTGTTTTAAAACGCTTTGTATCGCTTCATCTAAGTATTTTTCTCCGTTATGACAATTCATGATTATACTTACTTTTGATTTATTTAAAGAATTCATTTATATATATTTATTTCAATTAGAATTTATAATTTTTTATATTTTCAATAATATAATCTAAATCATTAAATTTTAAGTCAGGATGCAATGGCAGTGTAATTAAATTTTTGTAAATATTCTCAGTATTTAATAATGGTTCAGAATCAATTTCTCTGAAGTATTCAAGTAAGTGATTAGGTTTATAGTGAATACCTATTTGAATATTTTTATTTTCCATGTACTCTATAAAACTCTTCCTATCAGAATATGAAGGTATTTTTATAGGGTAAATATGAGGGATTATAGAATCATAATCTCTTTTAAAGAAAGTTATATCTTTGATTTTTTGCAATTTAGAATCATATCTTTTCGCTAAGCTTTGTCTAATTTCACCTAATAAATCTAATTTCTTTAATTGTGTTATGCCAATAGCTGCCATTATGTCACTCATATGATATCTCCATCCTTGTTCAGAAACTTCAAACTCCCATTTCCTCTTACCTTTAAATCTCAATTCGGAATCTTCTTTAACACCAAGAACTCTTGCATCTTTTATTTTATTCAATACTGAGATATCATCAGTAACAACGCAGCCTCCTTCACCTGATGTAATATTTTTTATACCGTCAAAACTAAAACAAACAATATCTCCAAAACTACCTATATATTCTCCATTCACTTTGCTTCCAAAGGCATGAGCTGCATCTTCAATTACTCTTAAATTATAATCTTTTGCAAATTTATATACTTTTTTAATTTCTCCTGGATCTCCTGCATAGTGTACAGGCATTATTGCCTTCGTCTTTCGTGTAATTCTTTTTTTTGCATCATTTAAGTCAATATTAAGAGAGCTTAAATTTATATCACAAGCCTTTGGAGTCGCTCCACAAGATGCGATTGCTTGAAATGAAGCCAAGTAGGTAATTGATTGCACTAATACTTCATCTCCTTTCCCTATACCACAAGCTTGTAATGATAAATGAAGAGCCGAAGTACCACTTGATACGCAAGCAACATCCCTTTTCATCATTAATGATAAATCATGTTCAAATTCTTTTACTTTCTTGCCCATACCTAAGTAACCATTCTTTAATACTTCAAGTACCGCATCTTGTTCT
>CAYNKY010000117.1:0-4953 GCA_964397895.1 uncultured Prochlorococcus sp. | reverse complement strand
CGTCATGAGAAAACGTTTTTAGCTTCGGGATACGCTGAGACTTTAACAAAGAATAAGGGTAAAGTGGGGAAATATATTTATATATGAAACGCCTTGTAAAGCTTTCCTAACTTTTTAGGTCAAAATTAGGTATTAATACTTGTTGCTTATTTGTTAGATTATAAAACAGCTGGCATTCTATATAATCATGAATTCTAATTTAAATTCATTTTCTAAAATTGAACAACCAATTAAGGGTTCTAGGAAAATTTCGAATTATTTAGTTGGGGGTATGCTAACGATAGGCGGTGTTGGTTTTATTTTGGCTTCAATTTCAAGCTATACCGGAAGAGATTTACTTCCTTTAGGGAATCCATCAACACTTTTATTTGTGCCTCAAGGTTTGATAATGGGAGCCTACGGTGTACTGGCAAATCTATTAAATTTATATTTGTGGTATATGGTTTATATAAATTTTGGTTCAGGGTTTAATCGTTTTGATAAAAGTAATAAAATGGTTCTTATTAAAAGGAAAGGTTTATTCAAAGATATTGATGTTGAAATAAATTTTGATGAAATTAAATCTGTAAAGTTAGATATAAGTGAAGGTTTTAATCCTAGAAGAAGAATAGCTTTAGTTTTAAAGGGAAGAAAAAAAATTCTTCCATTAAGTAGTTCTGGCGATTTAAAACCTTTACTTCAAGTTGAGGAAGAAGGAGCAAGGCTAGCTAAATTTTTAAGTGTTAATTTGGAGGGTATAAAATAATCATTAAATTTAATAGATTATTAAGTTTAATACTAATTTCTTATCTTCTTTTTGGTTGCAAAAGAGGGACCTATGAAAATACCAATTATTTATGCAATCAAAATAAATTAAAATGCGAGAGAGAGACAAAAGTTATAACTTTTTATACCTCAAAAGGTGAATTTAAAGTTCAATTATTCGGCAAGTCAAATCCACTTACAGTTTCAAATTTCATAGGTAATGTAGAAAAAAACCTTTATTCGAATTCAAAGTTTTATAAGATAATTAATTTTCCAAAATCAAAATTGATTTATGGAGGTATTGACTATAATTATGATTACAGAAATATTAGTAAAAAGATTTTAAACAAAATTAAAACAATCCCTATTGAGATCAAACTTAATAACTTAAGCGAGCCAATTTATAATTCCCAAATTTATGATCTATCAGATAAGAATAAATTAAAAGATAAATTTGGAAAAGGTTCCATCGGGATGGTAAAGGTTGGAGTAAATAAGTCTTCAAAAACAGAATTCTTTTTTACATTAGATTCATTTCCAGAATTAGATGGAAGATATTCAAATTTTGGAATTGTAATTTCTGGCTATGAAATTTTACAAAATATAGATAAGGATGATTTGATTAAGCGAATTGAGTTGGCTTATTGAATTTCAAAACTATATTTATTGATTTTTAACATTTCAGTATTTACTCCAGAAGATCTTTTAAGAGCAATTTTACCAGTTCTTGCAATTTCCAGTATCCCATAGGGTTCAAGCAACTTTTCTAAAGCTACTAGCTTGCCTGGATCGCCTACAACCTCAAGAGTTAAGGCAATATCAGAAACATCGACTACCTTAGCTCTAAAGACCTGAACTAGTTCTAATATTTTCCCTCTTGTTTCTTCCTTGCTGGAAACTTTTAATAACATTAATTCCCTCTCTACTGCAGCAAGATTTGAAAGGTCTGCAACTCCTAAAACATTAAAAAGTTTATTAAGTTGCTTTGTCATTTGCTGGAGAGTTTCATCATCTCCTTCAACAACCATTGTTAATCTTGACATGCCTTTAGTTTCAGTTGGTCCAACAGCCAGACTGTCAATGTTAAAGCCTCTCCTTGCGAATAAACCAGAGATTCTGCTTAAGGCACCCGATTCATCTTCTACAAGCACTGATAATGTATGTTTCATTTTTCAAAAAGTCTTTAGTCCTTTAATCCACTCATGGGACATTTTGTTGAATTTGTAATGATCTTCATCATGTACACAATGACCTGAGTTAGCAATTATTTTTAATTCTACCCATGGATACAGTTTTGCAACCCTTTCCCCATAAAAAAGAGGAATGAAATTATCTTTTTCTCCCCAAATCAAAAGAAATGGGACCTTTTTAATTTTACTTAATTTGCCTAGTAGATATGAGGCCTTTAGCTTATAAGACCTCACTGTCATTCCTAAGCACATAGCCCTTAATGATCTTGAAGCAGTATCTCTTAAAGTTGGTTTCGTAACAATTTCCAATAATTCATTATCTATTTGATCCTTTTTCCAATATGCACTTTTAAGGCAAAATTCAATTATTCCGAACCTATTAATGAAAAATAAGATAACCTTTATGGGTATTAAACTAATGAAAATTTCTATTAATTTAATTTTAAATGAGTTATATTTACCTTTTTCAATTTTAAGAGTTACCGGATCAGGCAAGGGAGAAGCAATGATTCCTGAAATCTCCTCTGAAATAGCAACTCCGCAAGTGAGAGCAATTAGTCCGCCAAGTGAATTACCTATAATTACGATTTTATTATTATTTACCGGCCTTATTATTTCGTTTATAAAGTCAGTTACCTGATCACACCATATTCCATTATCCAATTTACCAATTTGTTTGATTCCTGGCTGGGCAGATTTTCCAAAACCTAAAAGATCCATTGAATAAACGGCATAACCATTTTTTGCAAACACTGAAATGTTATTTCTCCAATGAGCGCTGCTTGCTCCAAAGCCATGTAAAAGTAAGATAGGTATTTTATTGCTTTCATTCACTACACTCCAAAAGATTTTTAATCCATTCCAATCCCAATATTTATGATTATCTTGAATAAATTTATTGGAATTCATATTTATTTAAATTCAAAAATTTAAAAGTTATATACATTATCTAACTTTTTTAAAAAAAAATGCAATAATTTCAATATTGAATACTAAATAAAATGGCTAAAGAGATTTTTAGTATAGCTGCAATCTTCTGGATTTTGATACCAGTTGGTTTAATTGGCGGAGCTTTATTATTGAAATATCAAGGTGATTAATTCTCGCGAATTTGATCAAAAGTAAGTTAATCTCTGATGGTGAAGTATATTCATAAATATGAAGATTTTGTTAGTTGGCGCTACTGGCACCCTCGGGAGACAAATAGCTAAAAGAGCTATAGAGGATGGGCATGATGTGAGATGCATTGTAAGAAATCCTAGGAAAGCATCTTTTTTACAAGAATGGGGTTGCGAATTAACAAAAGGTGATTTATTGAAAAAAGATGATATAA
Organism: uncultured Prochlorococcus sp.; assembly: GCA_964397895.1. Taxonomy (GTDB): domain Bacteria; phylum Cyanobacteriota; class Cyanobacteriia; order PCC-6307; family Cyanobiaceae; genus Prochlorococcus_A. The sequence goes on along the minus strand of CAYNKY010000117.1, from coordinate 1,686 downwards.
ATTATGCTCTTCAAGATATTGAGGCAGTTATTGATGCAGCCACTAGTAGGCCTGATGATAGTAAAAGTATTTATGAAACTGATTGGGAAGGTAAATTAAACCTTTTTAATGAATGCGAGGAAAAGGGTATAGATAGAGTTATCTTTTTATCAATACTTTTGACTGAGCAATTTAGAAATGTACCTTTAATGGATGTAAAATTTTGTACCGAGAAATTATTGGAAAATTCTAAATTTAATTTTACGATATTTAAATGTGCAGCTTTCATGCAAGGAGTGATTGGTCAATTTGCAATTCCTATTCTTGATAGCCAAGCGGTATGGATGAGTGGAACACCTACAAAAATTGCATACATAAACACCCAAGATATGGCAAATATTATTGTTGCTTCTTTAGAGAATGAAAAAACTTATAAACTTTCTCTCCCATTAGTTGGTCCTAAAGCATGGGATGCTAATGAAATTATCTCTTTATGCGAAAAATATAGTAAAAGGAAAGCTAAAGTTTTTAGAGTGGCTGATTTTATACTTAAAGCAACTCAGTCTGTAGTTTCATTCTTTCAAGATTCTTTAAATATTGCTGAAAGACTTGCTTTCGCAGAAGTGACAAGTAGTGGCAAAGAGTTAAATGCGGATATGAAAGAAACTCTTGAATTAATTAATATTAGTGCTGATAGTATGACTTCCCTTGAAAGTTATATAAAGGAATATTATCAGCAAATTTTAAAAAGACTTAAGGAAATGGAAGTTGATTTGGATATTGAAGAGAAGAAAAGATTGCCCTTCTAGCATTGCAACTTATCCTGTTAGTAGTATAATTGTACTATATAGAAATAATCATGTCTTTATCTAAATCCAGAAATCTTGATAGAAGATTAACTATCCTTGCAGAGGAAGCTATCTCGGAATTGAACAAAGTATGTGAATCTTCTCTTTGGGAAAATTTCGGATTCGCTTATTTTGATCAACTTGATAGTAAAGATAAAATTGCAAAAGCAAATTTCTACTATGGTCAGTTGCTATGCATTAAGGAAATTCAGTTATTTAATTCTTGAGTATGTTCGCTTAAATGATTTATAAGAATGTAAATTATACTTTTTTTTATTCTCTGATAATATAAGTAAAGTAATTAAATTTTTATGATTGAAACATCAGGTGTTATTGAAAAAGAACAAGGGAATGGTTTTTATCTAGTAACACTTGAACAACCAGAGGGACATCAATGTTTATGTAGAGCTGCTGGTAAATTAACCAAATTTAGAATAAAACTTTTAGCCGGTGATAAAGTTTTAGTTGAAATAAGCCCATATGATTTAACTAGAGGCAGAATAACCTATAGAGAAAGAAATACTGGAGGAGGAGGTTCAAGACCTACAAATCCTAGGCAAAGTAACAATCGAAGGGGAAAGTAACACTTTATTTTAATAAAGTTTTTATCGCATCTTTAAACTCGCTTCTTTGTTTAACTCCTTTCCATTGTCTTTTCAATAATTTATCTTTGAACAATTGAACGGTAGGTGTACCATTAATACCTGCTTGCTTTGCAATATCTTGATCTTTATCAATGTCTATTTCAATACCCTGAACTTCCCCTTGAAGTTCATTAATTACTCTTTTTAGTTGAGGTTTTAGGACATGGCATGGCCCACAACTAGGTGAACTAAAAATAACAAGTATAGGCTTAGAA
>CAYNKY010000116.1:0-5056 GCA_964397895.1 uncultured Prochlorococcus sp. | reverse complement strand
GTGCTCATTTTGGGCATCAAACTAGACGTTGGAATCCTAAAATGTCTAAATACATATATTGCGCTAGAAATGGTGTTCATATTATTGATTTAGTTAAGACTGCTCTTTGCATGAATAATGCTTATAAATGGACAAGAACTGCGGCTAAAAGTGGTAAAAGGTTTCTTTTTGTAGGTACTAAAAAGCAAGCTTCTGAAGTAGTGGCACAGGAAGCATCAAGATGTGGTGCTGCCTATGTCAACCAAAGATGGTTAGGAGGCATGCTTACCAATTGGACAACAATGAAAGCTCGCATTGAAAGGTTAAAGGATCTTGAGAGAATGGAGTCTAGTGGTGCAATCGCAATGAGACCTAAGAAAGAGGCTGCAGTCCTTAGGAGAGAGCTTGAAAGATTACAAAAGTATCTTGGCGGTCTTAAGAATATGAGGAGATTACCAGATGTAGTTGTCCTTGTAGATCAAAGAAGAGAGTCTAATGCTGTTCTTGAAGCAAGAAAATTAGATATATCTCTTGTCTCGATGTTAGATACAAACTGTGATCCTGATCTATGTGAAGTCCCTATACCTTGTAATGATGATGCTGTAAGATCTGTTCAATTGATTTTAGGGAGACTTGCAGATGCAATAAATGAAGGTAGAAAAGGAGCCAATGATCAGAGAAAAAATTAAATTTAGTACTTATACTTATTATTATTAATTTTAAAACAACTTTAGTTACTTAAAAACAATGGCAAACATCACAGCAAAATTAGTAAAAGATCTCCGTGATAAAACTGGCGCAGGAATGATGGATTGTAAAAAAGCTCTTAGTGAAACTGATGGGGATTTAGATAAAGCTATTGAATGGTTAAGGAAAAAAGGAATAGCTAGTGCTGAGAAAAAATCTGGAAGAGTTGCAGCGGAAGGTTCAATTGGTAGTTATATACATACTGGATCTAGAGTTGGCGTTTTACTTGAACTTAATTGTGAAACTGATTTTGTTGCAAGAGGGGATATCTTTCAGTCTCTTTTAAAAGATGTATCAATGCAAGTAGCTGCTTGCCCAAATGTGGAATATGTATCGGTAGATGAAATCCCAACAGAGATTGTTGAAAAGGAGAAACAAATTGAAATGGGTAGAGATGATTTAGCTGGAAAACCTGATCAAATAAAAGAAAAAATTGTACAAGGACGAATTACAAAAAGGTTAAAAGAATTAGTGCTTCTTGATCAGCCATATATTAAAGACAGTTCAATAACTGTAGAAGATCTTGTAAAACAAACTGCTGGAAAAATAGGAGAGAATATTAAGGTTCGACGATTCACTAGATATACTTTAGGAGAGGGGATTGAAGTTAATGATTTAGATTTTGCAGAGGAAGTTGAATCACTTAAATCAAATTAGATATATTGGAAAATCATTTAATTAAGAAGATTTTTAATAAAGCTGATAATCAGCTGTTAATGATCGAGGATAAGAAAATTAAAATTAAGAAAGAAATATACTTTCTTTATGATCTTTATTTAAAAATAATTAGATCTCAAATAGGAGACTCTTGTAAAAAAGGAGTTAGCTCATTATTAGATTATTCTTCAACTGAAAATGATGATAAAATTAGATTAGAAAAATCTTTAGAAAATAAAGTTATAGAGTTAGTTAACAGGATACTTCCATTTTTAACCATAGAACAATTGTCCATATCCAAGAATCTTGATAAAAGTCTATTTGGAATTAATGATTATCAAGAGGATGAATCGTTAATATCAGATATCAATTACATTGTTGAAGGTTATCAATTATTTAATCATTCTGAAAAAGATTCGTATTTATGCGATTACTATCAATTAGTTTTTGAAGAGAAAAAAGATATGTCAATTGATTTAGATAATAATTATTTTTTAAGTAATAAATTTGAAACCACATATCAAGATAATAAGAATTTTGTTAATTCTTTTATGACACTCTCTTTCAAAAAAGAGGATTATATTCAATTAAATATAGAGTTTGAGTCTGAAAAAGACAATAATCTATTTTCTAAAAATTTAATTGAGATATTTGAATGGATAAATTTTATTGATTCTTCCATAGAAGAAATTCTTAAGCAACTTTCTATTGAAATTAATAATTTTATAACTTTAAACATTATGAATAAGGATTTAAATTTAGAATTTATAAACTATATATTTGATAATAGTTTTTTAGTAACAAATCCTTCTCCATTCGTTATTCTATTTGATATAACTAATACCCAATATATTGATAATAAATACTTAGGAAATAATAATTATTCAAAAATATATCTTTTTCAGATTAATTTAACTGAATTAGAATTTTTAAATATGAAAATAAGTGTTATTAAGAATAAAATTAATGAAATTAAAAATAATCTTAATTTGCTTATAAAAAAAGAAAAATATTGGAATAAAAAGAAAAAAGATTCTATTAAAAATTTGTCATTAATCAATAAACTATAAATTAATGTTTTTTTAAATTGAAGCAAAATAAAAGTGATTTAATAAATGTAAGAAGTTTTTTAAGGCCACTGCAAAGGTCATTAACTTTAGAATATGAGGCCGGTTTTATAAATATTCTTGGTAAGGAAAAATTCTTTAATGAATTTTTATTTGAATCTATTAGTAATTTAAATAATTTTTCTATATTAAATGAATATCGAGACAATATTAAATTCTTTTCTGAAAGATATACAATCTATTCTAAATTGGAATTTAATCATAGAAAAAGACTTATTATTGATACAAGAAAATTTCTTTTTAAGATAAATAAATTTTTAAATTCGCTTGAGGATAAAAGTGAATCTAAGGTAATTAAAAATAATTTAAAAGATACTAAATTGACACTTCATTCTGATGTCTCAAAAATAGAAGGGGTTGGAAAAGTCCTAAAAGATAATCTTAATCAATTAGGTCTATTTAATATAAATGACCTAATAACTTACTTTCCAAGAACATATTTGGATTATACAAATAAAGAAAAGATTAGAAATTTAAGACCAGACAAACTATATACATGTATTGGCTATATAAAGAAATTCTATTTATATAAAAGTAAGAATAATCCTAACTTAGCAATAATGAATATAATTATTTTTGATGAAACAGCATCTATAAAAGTAACTAAGTTTTTTATTGGAAAGAGATTTAGATCTTATACTTTTTTTTCAAGTCAAAAAGAAAAATTTCAAACAGGTTTTAAATTGGCTATTTCTGGTAAGGTTAAACTCACAGAATTTGGAAAATCATTTGTAGATCCTCAAATTGAAATACTAAATGATAGTGATTGTAATAATTTTAAAGGTAAAATCTTACCAATATATTCTTTGAGTGATTCTATCGCAAATATTACTTTTATTAAAATATTAAAAAAAGTACTTCTATGCGCTGTTAATTATCCTGAAATTCTAAATAAAAACCAACTTAATGAATTATCTCTGCTCCCGCTTAGTCAAGCCTTAATAAATATTCATCTTCCTCAAAATCAATCTTCATTAGAGGAATCTAAAAATCGTTTAGTTTTTAATGAATTATTGTTATTACAATTAAAACTTTTACTTAAAAGAAACAAAAGAAAAAACATTATATTAGATAAAAAAATTCGCAATGATAAGTTGGTTTTTAATGATTTTATAAGAAACTTACCCTTTAAACTTACAAAATCACAAATAAAAGTCCTTGATGAAATAAAAAAAGATCTATCATGTTCAAGTCCTATGTCTCGCCTTTTACAAGGGGATGTTGGCAGTGGAAAAACGATAATAGCAATAGCCTCTCTCATCTTTATTATTGAACAAGGATATCAGGGGGCTTTAATGGTTCCTACAGAAGTTCTTGCTGAGCAACATTATAAAAATTTAATTAATAACATAAATCCATTATTGATAACTGTTGAACTTCTTACAGGAAATACCCCACAAAAGAGAAGGAAACAAATTTTTCAAGACTTAAAAAATGGTCATGTTAATATTCTTGTAGGAACTCATGCTTTATTTGAAGAAAAAGTTGTATTTAATGATCTTGGTTTAGTCATAATTGATGAGCAGCATAGATTTGGCGTTAGTCAACGTAATAGATTACTGAGAAAGGGTGATAATACTCATTTTCTTTCAATGACAGCCACACCGATTCCAAGAACATTAGCTTTATCAATATATGGAGATTTAGATATAAGTCAAATCAAAGAAATGCCTCCGGGGAGAATTCCTACAATAACAAAAATTATTAATGAAAATAATTTATCTGATCTATTTCCGATCGTAAAAAAACAAATAGAAAAAGGAAAACAAGCTTATGTAATACTTCCTCTTATAGAAGAATCTGAGAAATTAAATTTAAATTCTGCTAAAAAAACTTATGAATATTTATCCAATGATATTTTTAAAAACTTTACAGTAGGGCTATTACATGGCAAGTTGAGTCCTGATGATAAGAATAAAGTAATAGATCTATTTTGCTCAAACAAAATTAATATATTAGTTTCTACAACAGTTATAGAGGTTGGTATAGATGTCCCAAATGCTTCAATGATGATTATTTATAATTCTGAAAGATTTGGATTGTCTCAGTTACATCAATTAAGAGGAAGAGTTGGTCGCGATAATTATCAATCATTTTGTTATCTGGTTACGAGCGAAAATAATATTTCATTAAATAAAAGACTTGATGTATTACAAAAATCAAATGATGGTTTTTATGTAGCTGAAAAGGATTTAGAACTTAGAGGGCCAGGACAAATTTTAGGATATAAGCAATCAGGGATTCCTGATTTTGTGCTAGATAACCTTCCTAAAAATAAAGGTTTGATTGATATTGCAAGAAATGAAGCAATCAAAATATTATTTGAAGATCCCAACTTGGAAAGTAATAAAGAATTAAAAAAAATCCTTTTCGATAAATCTAGTAGTAAATTTATCCATGATTTTTTAAATTGAATTATTTATTGAATTTTTATAAATATATGCAAATATTGAATTAATAATTATGAATAATTTTCTTGAAACCTTGGTCAGCTATTCCAATTTTAGAAAATGACGAGGATTTAGTTACTATTTCTAGTGATTTTA
>CAYNKY010000115.1:0-5104 GCA_964397895.1 uncultured Prochlorococcus sp. | reverse complement strand
AGAAAGCTCAAATAGTAATGTTTGAAAGATTTACTGAAAAAGCAATAAAAGTCATAATGCTGGCTCAAGAAGAAGCCAGAAGACTTGGTCATAATTTTGTGGGAACTGAACAAATACTCTTAGGTTTAATTGGAGAGGGCACTGGTGTAGCTGCGAAAGTCCTTAAATCACTCGGTGTAAACTTAAAAGATTCTAGAATTGAGGTTGAAAAAATTATAGGTAGAGGTTCTGGCTTTGTAGCAGTTGAAATTCCCTTTACTCCAAGAGCAAAAAGAGTTTTAGAACTATCATTAGAGGAAGCAAGACAATTAGGTCACAACTATATTGGTACAGAACATCTACTTTTAGGACTTATTAGAGAAGGTGAAGGTGTTGCAGCTAGAGTTTTAGAAAATCTAGGGATAGATTTAACCAAAGTAAGAACTCAAGTAATTAGAATGCTAGGAGAAACAGCGGAGGTAGGACCTGGTAGCGGATCTGGCAAAGGTAATGTTAAGACTGCTACTCTAGATGAATTTGGAACAAATTTAACAAAATTAGCTAGTGAATCAAAATTAGATCCAGTTGTTGGCCGTCATGATGAAATTGATAGGGTTGTACAAATACTAGGTAGGAGAACTAAAAATAACCCTGTTTTAATAGGTGAACCAGGAGTTGGCAAAACTGCTATCGCAGAAGGATTGGCTCAAAGGATACAACAAGGTGAAATCCCAGACATTCTTGAAGATAAAAGGGTTTTAACTCTTGATATAGGATTGCTTGTGGCAGGAACAAAATATAGAGGTGAATTTGAAGAGCGTCTGAAAAAAATAATGGAAGAAATAAAATCAGCTGGAAATGTTATTCTTGTAATTGATGAAGTTCACACGCTGATAGGGGCTGGGGCTGCAGAAGGAGCTATTGATGCTGCAAATATCCTAAAACCTGCTTTAGCTAGAGGTGAATTACAATGTATCGGAGCAACAACTCTTGATGAATATCGTAAGCATATTGAACGTGATGCTGCTTTAGAAAGACGATTCCAGCCTGTAATGGTAGGAGAACCGTCTATAGATGACACAATCGAGATTCTTAGAGGCTTAAGAGAGAGATATGAACAACACCACCGTCTCAGGATTACAGATGAGGCTCTTAAGGCTGCAGCTCATCTTGGTGATAGATATATATCTGATAGATTCTTACCAGATAAAGCTATAGACTTAATTGATGAAGCTGGCAGTAGAGTAAGGTTAATAAATTCTAAGTTACCACCTGAAGCCAAGCAAATTGATAAGGAATTAAGAGAAGTACAGAAACAAAAAGAAGAAGCAGTAAGAGATCAGAACTTCGACCAAGCTAGCCAACTCAGAGAAAAAGAGATAGAGTTATCAGCTCAAATAAAAAAACTCTTAGAAAATAAAAAAGATACCCAAGTTGATAAAGATTTAGCAGACGGTGAAAAATCAGATGAAGACTCAAAAATTGTTAATAACCCTGTAGTAAGTGAAGAAGATGTAGCGCATATAGTCGCTTCTTGGACAGGAGTACCTGTTCAAAAATTAACAGAAACTGAGTCTGTTAAATTATTAAATATGGAGGATACTCTTCACAAGAGACTAATTGGTCAAGATGAGGCAGTCAAGGCTGTATCTAGAGCTATAAGAAGAGCACGTGTTGGCCTAAAAAATCCTAATAGACCTATAGCAAGTTTTATTTTCTCAGGGCCTACTGGTGTAGGTAAAACTGAACTCACAAAGGCTCTTGCTTCATATTTCTTTGGGAGCGAAGAAGCAATGATTAGATTAGATATGTCAGAGTTTATGGAGAGACATACCGTCAGTAAATTAATTGGGTCTCCACCAGGATATGTTGGTTTTAATGAGGGGGGACAGTTAACTGAAGCCGTTAGACGAAGACCTTACACAGTTGTTCTTTTTGATGAAGTAGAAAAGGCACATCCTGATGTTTTCAATTTATTATTACAACTTCTTGAAGAAGGTAGATTAACAGACTCTAAAGGAAGAACTGTAGATTTTAAAAATACTTTATTAATCATGACCTCAAATATAGGATCAAAAGTTATTGAAAAAGGAGGTGGAGGTCTCGGCTTCGAATTCTCGGGAGAGTCTATTGAAGATAGTCAGTACAATAGAATCAAATCTTTAGTTAATGAAGAGCTTAAACAGTATTTTAGGCCAGAATTTTTAAATAGACTTGATGAAATTATTGTATTTAGACAATTAACTAAAAATGAAGTTAAAGATATTGCTGAAATAATGTTAAGAGAAGTGTTCTCTAGGATTAGTGAGAAAGGAATAAAGCTAAGCGTTACAGATGCATTTAAAGAGAGATTAGTTGAGGAAGGATATAATCCTTCTTACGGAGCTAGACCACTGAGGAGAGCTGTAATGAGACTATTAGAAGATAGTCTTGCTGAAGAAGTTCTCTCTGGAAGAATCAAAGATGGAGATATCGCGCTAGTAGATATTGACGACAACAAAAAAGTAACTGTTAAAATTTCTTCTGAAGAAACCCCTCAAGAGTTAGCAGGAGCAAACTTCTAATAATCAACTTTAATGTACTTAGTATCTCCCAAAAGAGTTTTTAAAGGGAATAAAGCTTGGTCTAAAGCTTTACCAGAGATATCAAAATTAACAAAATCACCCTTATTGTTAGGAAGAAGTAATTCAACAGCATATCTAAGAAAAATAATATTACAAGATTTAAATCTTAATAATGTAAAAGCGATAACTGAAACTTTGCAATTTGATTGTTGCGAAGATGATCTTGATAGACTTTGCAATATATCTTCTAGTAATCATTGTGATGCCATTATTGCTGCCGGAGGAGGTAAAGTTTTAGATGCCGGGAAGATACTTGCACACCATCTCTCAATTCCATGTATTACGGTCCCCTTAAGTGCTTCTACTTGCGCCGGATGGACTGCTTTAGGAAATATTTATACTAAACAAGGTCAATTTATTAAAGATATAACCCTTGAATCTTGCCCAGAAATTTTAGTTCTAGATTATTCATTTATACAAACTGCCCCAAAAATCACACTTACTAGTGGGATAGCTGATTCTTTAGCTAAATGGTACGAATCATCAATCACGAGTTCATCAAATAGAGATGGTCTTGTTCAACAAGCAATTCAAATCTCAAGGGTTTTGAGAGATCAATTATTTATAGATAGCCATGAGGCATTAGTGGAACCATCAGAGGATAATATTGCATGGAGAAATGTGGTTGAGGGCAATAGCTTAACAGCTGGACTAATTGGCGGCATTGGCGGAGAGAAATGTAGGACAGCGGCAGCCCACGCCATACATAATGCTATTACGCAGCTTAAGCCTAAAAATAAACCATTACATGGAGAAATAGTAGGAGTTGGAATACTAATTCAATTAAAATTAGAGCAAATTAAAAATGATAATAAACTAGCTAATCAATCTATAAAACAATTAGTGCAATTCATGAAAAAGCTCAATTTACCTACGACGATTGGTCAACTTGGTATAGATATATTTGATAATAATAATCTTCAAAAGATTGCTGATTTTACTTGCAGAAAAGAATCTGAAATCCACTTTCTCCCATTTCCTGTAAAACCTGATGATATTGTCAATACGATTTCAATATTTGAAAGTCAAAAAATTTCTATTTAAATTTTTCATTACAAGTGAATAAAAATAGCGTAAAACATTCAAATTACAATTACTTGAATAAAGTCAAAGATACAATTATTGACCCTTTAGGCCGAGATATATTAAATGATACGCAATGGATAGAGTTAAATCATAAATGGGGTAATGCAAAATTCCCAGTCTTAATAAGTGGAATTGGAGATCCCATATTGTTTTTACATGGCTTTGACAGCAGTCTCTTAGAATTTAGGAGAATTTACCCATATTTAAAAAGTCATTTCCAAATAATTATCCCTGACTTATTAGGTTTTGGATTTTCACCAAGAATATTTAATGATATATATAATCCTGATAATATTATCTTAAATCTAATAGATTTAGTAAAAGAACTCAAAATTTCAAGAAGACTCAAAATTGTTGGAGCCTCTATGGGGGGATCTGTCGCTCTTTTACTCTCTAAAGAAATTTATATGGATATAGATAAAAGTATACTACTATCACCTGCTGGTTTATTTGGGAAATCAAAAAGTATCCCTAGACCATTCAATCAAATAGGTGCGGCTTTCTTAGGATTACCATTAGTAAGAAAAAATCTCTGCAGACAAGCTTTTGCTTACCCTAATAAAAGTGTTGGAATTGAAGAAGAGCAAATAGCATCTATCCATCTTGGTTGTGATGGATGGAGGAATTCCTTAGCTTCTTTTGCCAGAAGTGGGGGTTTTGGGGATTCTTATAAATACTTACAAAATAGTCCGATTAAGACAGTGTGCGGACTAAACGATAGGATCCTTGGCAAAGATGAAATTAATAAATTAAAAAATACCAAAGGGTTAAATTTCATAGGCCTAAAGAATTGCGGTCATTTACCTCACTTGGATTTGCCCCAATTAACAAGCAAAATAATATTTGATTTTTTCAAAGAAAAACAATAATCTAATGCAAATAAAACAGGTAAAAATCAAACCTTTTAAGTCAAATAACTTTTAAATAATCCAAAGCTAAAATTGCATAGTATATTAATGATGGTGTAAAAATATAACTATCTATTCTATCCAGAATTCCTCCATGGCCAGGCAATAAGTTTCCTGAATCTTTTAACTTTGCATCTCTCTTCATCATTGATTCAATAAGATCTCCTACTAAAGCCATTAATGAAACGATAACCCCAAAAATGAAGCCAATCAAAATTGAATTATTCCAATGATATATTGATGCAAATATTATACCGGTAACAATAGAACATAATATTCCTCCTAAAAGTCCTTCAATTGTTTTACTTGGAGAAATGGGAGAAAGGAATGTTTTCCCAAATTTTTTTCCTATGAAGTATGAACCAATATCACTAGAAACTATTAATAAACATGTAATTAGAGTGATATTAAAACCATTTAAATTACTATAATCTGAGAATCCGTTGCCGCTATACTGAGAACTAGTAACGATAGAATCTAATTCTCTTAATTTAATCCAAAAGCTTG
>CAYNKY010000114.1:0-5182 GCA_964397895.1 uncultured Prochlorococcus sp. | reverse complement strand
CTGTTGATTTAACTCAAAGCCATCAAGTAATAAAGAATAGGCTTTTAAATTTGGTCTCCTAAACAATTCATGTCATATGGCTCTTAATTGGTTGAATTTTTTTAAAATAAATATAATAAATCAAAATACTAAATTTATTTAATGTTTTGAAAGATGGCGCGACCAAATGGTTATTGGGAAAAATGGGAAAACATAGAAAAAGAAATTTTTCTTTTACTAGATAATGAAAAAATAAAAGCAAATAGAGAAGGAAGAGAATTTGATGAATCAATTTGGCCTTCAAAAAAATTATTTCAACCTACTTTATATAAGCATTTATCTCTTCATGGAGGTGCAAAAAAAATAGCAACTAAACTCGGCCTCTCTTATTCAAGAAAAGAAAAAGATTATTGGAAAGATTTAAATAATTTAAAAAATAAAATTAAAGAGGCACAGAAATATCTAAAAATGTCTTCAGAATATATGCCTTTCAAATCTCAAGTGGATTCATCCCTTCGATATGGAATTGAAGTAAATGGAGGTGTTATAGCTGTGAGAAATAAATTAGGTCTCAAAGAGCAAGAGTTTGAAGGTAAATGGGATAATATAAATATTCTTTTTGATGAGATAAGAGTAGATATAAATAATATAGGGGGTCATCCTAATGAGATGCCAAGGGCAAAAGCATTACGTCCATCTATTGCTAAAGCTATTCAAATCCATGGAACACTACGAGAAATCGCTGATAAAATGGATCTCATCTTCACTGGTTGTAGTACTAAATATTGGAATGAAGAAAGAGTTAAAAATAAGGTAAAAGAATGTCAAGAATTTTATCAGTTACCTTCTGATAAATCTCCAACTGTTAATGAATTAATTGAGTTTGGTGCAATGACACCAGTTCAAGTGGCATTTGGAAATTGTACTAATATGCAAAAGAAACTTAATCTAAAAGGGCGATGGAAGTTATCTGAGGATCGTATTAAAGATATTGATCTTGAACTAGAAAAAAGAGGTTATTTTAGAAAAGGAAAATGGTTAGGTATTGATGAGCCTACAGAATATTTATGTAAAAAACATCTAAAAATAAGACCTACTCAACCAGGTAACTTACTTGTTGGCCAATCTATGCATTGCTGCGGTAGAGAGACATATAGATTAAAAAGAACTACAAAAGCAGCTCAAGAATATGATGAAAAACTTAGAGCTGCTAATAAATATTTAATAAGAGTTGAAGAATATATAGATAGTCGCATACTTATTAAACATAGATGTATTATTCATGGTCAAATATTTCCCGCTAGACCTAGTAATTGCTTGAGTGGTTTTGGTCTCTCTTGCTGTGCTTCTAAAGGATTCGATAATATTAAAAATGCTTTAAATAATTCTCATAATTTTTCTACAACAAAAGAAACCGCATTTTATATTTATCAACTTAAGTTTTTTCCCGAATTTTTCAAATTAGGAATTGACTCCACAGGGAATAGACAAAAGGATATTGAATATGGGAAAAAAGAGGTTTATATAAAATTTGAAACGCGTAAGCAAGCTTTTTTTCTTGAACAAGCTTTATTAAGTAAGACTTCAGAAATCCAAAAGGGACTAGGGATTTATAATAGTTGCCCTATTGAATTAATTGAATCAAAGTGGCCTGGTGCATCTGAAGTAAGAAAATTAAATATTAATGAGCTCAAGAAATTAACAAAATATTTTATTAATGAAATGCATTTATTAAAAATATGGCGTTTTGCGATTAAATATATTCCAATGAGAGATTTTGAGAAAAGAAAATGCTTACAAAATTGTTTTTCTGATGGGAATATGATCTAGTAAGTTTAAAGAACAACAATTGATATAAATTTTTTCAAACTATAGTCAAAAACTATTTCATATTTTTTCATATATATTTAAAATTTAAAAAGAAGTTTATTTAGCAAAATTAATGATTGAATTTTCAATAGGAGTGGAACTTAAAGAGAAAATTTTTGTAACCAAGATAGAGCAAGATTTTTTCATATCAGGTAAATTAATAAACTAATTTATGAAAATTTCTAAGTTTGTAATTAAACCAAATAAATCTCCCATAGAATTTCCAGAGGATGAAAAAGTTATATTTATTATTAAGCAAATAGAAAAATTATTTTTTGAAGCTGGAATTAGAAATCCTATTGAAATTCTTCATACAACAATAATTTTTATTTTTTTGAAGTATTTTGATGATCTAGAAATAGTTAATGATACTGATAATTATTTATCTAAAGATAAATTATTTTTTGAAGAATATAAAAGTTTAAGATGGGAAAATTTAAAAGGCTGTTCCAGAAATCCTGATATTAGATATTTAATTCAAAACAAGGTTCCTCCATTTTTTAATGATTTAGCACATAAAGGTTATTTATTTGCCCAACATATTATTAGGGAGAATAGCTATAGATCTATTGGAAAATTTCCTGAATCTTTCAGAATAGGAGAACTTATTGATCTTATTGATTCTGCTTTTTCATTAGAAGGCTTATCTAACCGAAGATTTTTTGAGTATTTACTTAACCAAGTTTCTACATCTGGAAGTGAATTTCAAATAAAAACACCTTCTCACTTAACAGAATTAATGGTTTCTTTGATAGCACCATCTTCTAAAGATAAGATATGCGATCCTGCATGTGGAACTTCTGCATTTCTGGTTAAGGCTGGTGAATATATTCGTACTAAAGATGATGATATAAACTTAGATCCAACTAAAAATAAAATTTTTAAAACTGAAACTTTTTATGGATTTGATATTGATACTTCCATGTTAATGCTAGGGAGTATTAATTTATTTCTAAATGGTATAGAACCTAATATTAAAAATTCGAATTTCATTGAAGACTTTGAAAATCTAGACATTGAACAAAAATTTAGTGTTGTTTTATCAAATCCTCCCTTCGGTGGAATGATATCAGGAGAACATATTAATACTAAAATTGGTAACTACAAAACAAAAAGAACTGAATTATTATTTTTAAATAATGTTATAGAAATCCTTGAGCCTAATGGACGCGCTGCAGTAATTGTTCCTGAAGGATTATTATTTGGTTCTTCACAAGCTCATATAGATTTAAGAAAAAAATTGATTAATGAAAATTATTTACAAGGAATTATTTCTCTTCCAAGTGGAAGCTTTTTGCCACATACAGGAGTAAGATCGTCTATTTTAATCTTTGAAAAAGGTCGTGATAATTTTAGGGAGAAAATTTGGTTTTATGATTTACAAGCAGATGGCTTTAGTTTAGATAATCGTAGAAAGCAACTTTTGCCTTATGAAAAACTTGGACCAAATCCTAAATATAAACTTACAGAAGAAGAACATAGTCAAAATAATCTTCCTGAATGCTTAAATATATGGCAAAAAAGATTCGAATTTGATCTTGATGATTTCTCTAATGTTAAACAAGATTGCTTTTTTGTGAATATAAAAAAGATTATTGAAAATGACTATATCTTATCAATAAATAGATATGGAAAAAATGCTGAATTAGAAAATCAGCTTTTGCAGGCAAAAATAAATAATCTAAAATTTAAGCCTGCAAAAATTAAGGATCTTATTTTAAAAGTAAATATAGGAAAACTAAATAAGGAGATTTTTGAGGATTACCCCAATACAATTTATATTCCTAAAACAGGGAAATCGAAAGTCGTTTGTTCTTTAGATGAATTAACTCTTAAACAAATAAATTATTTCCAGCTAATTATTGATCCCAAAAAGTCAAAGGCACACTTTTTGGCTGAGTTTTTAAATTCAGAAATTGGCCAATTTGAAATCGCAAAATTTTCGCAAGGTATGGGAATTGTCAAATCAATTAGATCTAAAGACTTGGCATTAATTAATGTTTATTTACCTCCAATAGATCATCAAGAAAAAATAATATTAATTGATTCAGCTATTAATGAAAAAGAAAAAGTAATTTTAAATTATAGAAACTATCTTTCTGATCTAAAGAAAAAATTATGGACAGAACCTAATCAAATAGAAAAAATATCTAAGCAAATAAAGAGTTTTTCATTAAATTCATCAGAGGAATCTAAAAGAAAAGCTAATTATAGTCTTGAAGAATGGATAGATACTATTCCATTCCCGTTAGCATCAATTTTAAGAACATGGCAAGCTACTGAAAAATCGGACTATATAGAAAAGTATCAACATCTTTTGCATTTTTTTGAGGCATCTTCTTTGTTTTTAAGCGCAATTTATATAAGTGCTTTTCAATCTGATCCAGATTATGAGAAACATAAAATTAAAATTAGGGAAAATATGAAAAAAAATAATTTATCTTTTCATAAATCTACTTTTGGTACTTGGATTAACGTAATTCGTTATTACAGTAAGCAAACAAGAATGTTAATTAAGGAAAATAATAGGAATATTAAATTTTCTGATGCTAGAGATAAATTAGTAGATTATTTTAAAGATTCATCTTTAGTTTTGCCATCTTCAATTAGTCAGATTGAATTAACACAATTGTTAGAAAATTCATGTAGATTTCGTAATGAGACTAAAGGACATGGAGGATACATAGAGAATGAAAGTGCTAAATTTTTGAATGATGAATTAATAGTAATGCTGGAGAAGTTTAGAAGTTTGCTCACAAATGTTTGGGATGATATCTCTCTTGTTAAAGGTTATAAAATTCATTTAAGCGGTAAGGTTTATACAAATCACTTTTCTCTATTAAAAGGAAGTAATTCTGAATTTCTTAAAGAATCAAGAGATATGACAATGGCATTAGATCAAGAATCTTTATATTTAGCCTACTTAAATCAAACAAAAGCTCTAAGATTAGAACCTTTGCTACAAATAAGTGCATCGCCTAGATCTGCAAAAAATGCTTGTTATTTTTATAGTTCAATGAATAAAAATACAGCAAAATTTGTTTCCTATCATCACTCAGAAGAAAATTATATTGAAGGTAACCAATTCAAAGAAACTATTTCTACTATTAATTCTCTTAATGGAGATTAGAAAATTTATTATCTATTGGACAAATATTATTTGTAATTATATTGTTGTTAATAAATTGATTATCGATTGTTTATTATTAAAAAATAAAATTAAGTTCTTACAGAATGTATAGGATTTATCTGGCCGCGACCATGGGGTATGATCTTGGTTCTGATGATCCAGAAGAACTTTCTTATTACAATAAGATTAGAAAAGATATGGAAG
>CAYNKY010000113.1:0-5277 GCA_964397895.1 uncultured Prochlorococcus sp. | reverse complement strand
GACAGAAATGATGAGCCAGCATTAGAAATGCCTGATTTAGATTAATTAATTAGTCAATTTATTAATTAATTATCTTAAAAAAACCCTGAATTTTTCAGGGTTTTTTTTATTGAGAAATTTTACTCTTTTAAAAGTTCTTCTCTTAGCCAAGGTAAACTTAAGCCCATTACATTACTCACACAGCCTTCTATTTTATTTATATATTTGCCACCTATTCCCTCTAAAGCAAATCCTCCTGCGCAGTTTAATGGTTCAAGACTATTAATATATTCTTTAATTTCTTCATCATTCAGTTTTGAAAAAAATATTTTTGTACTAATTACTTTTTTAACCTCCTTTCTAATTAATATGGTTTTTTCATTTTCTTTTAGATCGCAAAATAATAGGCAATGTCCAGTATGCAAAAAACCATGATTAGAAGACATCTCAACCCACCTTTGATAAGCTTGATTCTTATCAACTGGTTTTCCATATGCCTTCCCTTTAAATTCAAAAATAGAATCGCAGCCAAGAATCTTAAATGAGGATGTTTTTAAATCAATTTCAAGGATTTTATTCAAAATGCTATTAGCTTTTGCAGAAGCCAATTCTAAAGATAAATCTTGTATACAATCATTTTTTATAGTTTTTTCATTAAAAGAACTTTGAAATTGAAAAAAATCTATACCAGAATTTACCAAAAGATTTTTTCTTGATTGTGATGCAGAAGCTAGAATTAACACAATTAGCTAAAGTAATTATTAGTTTTATATGAAGCCTAGTTAATAACAAATAAAATATCAATTTATAGAATGAAATCTAAAAGAATTTTTAAAACCAAAAACAAGCCGATAATGGTTCTAGGGACATCAAGCGGGGTAGGAAAATCAATTACTGTTACAGCATTATGCAGAATACTTAACAATATGGGAGAGAAACCTATTCCTTTTAAAGGACAAAATATGAGTAATAATGCATGGGTTGATAAGAATGGGGGAGAGATGGCCTATTCGCAGGCGCTCCAAGCATTTGCATCCAGAATTAATCCCGAAGTAGAAATGAACCCTATTTTATTAAAACCTCAAGGCGATTCAATTAGCGAAATCATTCATTTAGGGAAAGTTGTTGGCACGACAACGGCTAGAAATTACTACTCGGACTGGTTTAATAAAGGTTGGGAAGTTATCGTATCAAGTCTTAATAAAATTTCTAATAACGATATAAATTGTCGTTTAATTGTTGAGGGAGCAGGAAGCCCTGTTGAAATGAATTTGATACATAGAGATCTCACGAACTTAAGAATTGCTAAGTATCTTGAAGCAAATTGTATCTTAATTGCAGATATTGAAAGAGGCGGAGTTTTTGCACAAATTATAGGAACCCTTGAACTACTTAAACCAGATGAAAGAAATCTGATAAAAGGCATTATCATAAATCGTTTTAGAGGAGATATTTCTTTATTCAGTGAAGGTCGAAAATGGCTTGAAGATAAAACTAAAATTCCAATTTTAGGAATATTGCCCTCTTTAGAGAATGTTTTTCCTCCAGAAGATTCTTTAGACCTTTTAGAGAGAAAAAGTCTTCATAAAGATCCAGAAATCAATGTAGGTATTGTTAAACTTCCTTCTATAAGTAATTTCTCAGACTTTGACCCATTAGAGAATGAAGAATCTATTAAATTAACTTGGATATCAAAATCTCAAGATCTAGAGAAGTTTGATTTTATAATTCTTCCTGGGAGTAAACAAACTATTAAAGATTTAATATTTCTAAAAAATTCAGGTCTTTTTAAAAATATACAAATATATTCAAAAAATGAAGGAAGTATATTTGGGATATGTGGAGGCCTTCAAATGCTTGGAAATTCTCTAGAAGATCCACTGTGTAAAGAAGGAATTATAGAGAATTACGATTTAGCCGTCGAAGGGCTTGGATTACTTCCAATAAATACAAAATTTATTAAAAATAAAATCACAAAACAAGTAAGATGTCATGCTACGTGGCCAAATAAAACTATTATTAATGGCTTCGAAATTCATAATGGAATAACTAAATTAATTGATAAGAAACAATATGAGGAAATAAAACCTATATTTAAGAAAGAAAATTATGGTTGGTATTTAAATAAATCTGATGGTGGAATCATCGCAGGAACATATATACACGGTATCTTTGAAAACGATTTATGGAGAAACGATTACCTCAACTTAATTAGAATAAAAAAAGGTTTAAAAATATCTGACAAAGAAATAAAACCTTATAAAATAAAGCAAGATGCAATTATTAATAATCTTGCAACTCAATTTAAAAAATACATAAATATCTCTCCATTATTAAATTGAATAAAAAGATCTTCAAAATTATTTGGCCTAATAATTTCATTAGTGATGCAGAAGAGGGAGAAGATTGGTTCCTTAACGCATATAAAGCAGATTTAAATATTCCTTCTGGCTGTCTTGTCGGTAGATGCGGAACCTGTGAAATAGAAGTTAATGGAGAAGTTATAAGGCCTTGTGTTGAAAATATCAATGATACATATTCTCATAAACTTAAGGTTGAGTTTATACAAGATCCCTTTTGGTAATTAAAAAGATATGTTTAATAAATAAAAGTTAATTTAAGTCCTAATTTATCTTCACCTTTAAGAATTTGGCCCAAGTCTTGTAAACCTAAAGCATTGGAATAGTATAAATCTAGAGATTTAGTGGGTGTTAGTAAATACCTTAATGATAAGGTTGAATTATATTCAAAATCTTTTTTTAAAGGTACATTTATTTCAGGAATAATTTGAAAATCCTTAGAAAGGCTAATATATTTTGAAAACCCAATTGCCCCAAAACTTTCAATACCACTGTGAAAATACTTTGGTGTAAAATTAATTGTCATCCATTTCTTGATTTTTAGAGTATTTATTAATTCTGAATACATATAGCCTTGATTCGTATCATCATTTCTACCAACAGATGTCCTTAAAGAGGTCCAAATTAAATCATTTTTTTGAGGCGAAAAGATTAATAATTTTCCACCCAATCTAAAATTAAGATTTTCATCGTTTACGTAATTATCCTTAATCCTAAGATTCCCATTTGAAGAAATATCGTCTTGAAAAGTACCAATATCTAAAAATTCGATTTGAAAAATATTTGACAACGAGTATTTATAAGAAAAAAACATATTTCCACGTGAATCAAAATTTAAGGCACCTTGCGATTTTCCTATATCTTGAATTAAGGCATTATTAACAGTTAAACCTCCAAAACTAATTAATCTTTCAGTATTATCTAATTTATTAAGCATGGTATCGCTTCCAAATGGTTTATAAACAAAATTAGCAGCGTATAAATTTTTATTATCAGAAGGGATAGTTAGAAGTCCAGTTGAAGGAGTGGAACCAAAAGAATTTGTGATTTTCCCCTCAAAATCTAATTTTTGATTAATTTGCCATATAAATCCATAACTATAAAGCGGATTATTTCTATAAACTAAATTTTTATTAAAATAATTATGCCCAGGACCAAAAGGGTTTGTATATGTAGCTAAAAGTTTTAAGTTATCTGACAAGTCATAAATTACAGCTGTACTTAGATAAAAATTATTTCCATATGAATTCTTACCAATCACTTTATTTCCAACTTTTTCAGGCAAAAAAGTAATTCCTGGTATTAGTAAGATTTTAATATCATTATTGATTTTTTTTGTAAAGGGAAGAGAAACAGCTCCAACTAGACCATGAAACTTCTCTTTACTATATGATTCATCTTGATTATTAAAAATACTTTTTGTTGTTTCTGAACCACTTACCATTCTCAAATATTCTATTGTTGAAACCATTGATATAGAAATATTATTTTTTGTATTCTCGTATAATCTTTTTTTTAATGAAACAGCTATCGTTTGCCAATTATAAGGAATCTTTTGTTTGTCAATAAGATTATAAAGTTCGTCATCTGCTTCTGAAAAATATAGGGAAAGAAGAAAATCTGTCGATATTCCATAATCAATTAATAAAGAAGGATTTTGTTGGCCAATACCTCTAGATTCTCCTCCATCAAAAGTTGACTTCCACTCTATTTTTGTTTGAAATTTTCCTGGTTTAAGAAAATTATTTGTAGGAATAAATGAATCTATATTTGTGAGAAATTTTTCTATTTGATTATTTGTAAAGAAATTAATAACGTTATTATCTTTTTTCTCCTCAAAATAGCTCTCATCATCATTAAAAGACTTCCATAATATTGATTTACCTTTGATATCATTATCATCTATTTCTTCCCATTTTACAGAATCAATTTTATTTGAATCTTCTTTTACTTTATTTGCATAAATACTAAAAATTGATAAAGAATAAAAGGATACAAAAAGATAAAAAATTAGTTTCATAATTAATTTAAATTTATATCAAAAAATTCAAGAATTATTTTGACAAAAGAATAGTCTTTTAAGGTTCAAATTTCTCATATGAATTGAAAATATCATAATTTGAATTAGTTTCTTTCATTATTAATAAAAATCACACTTTTCCACCAAAAAATAAACCAACAACAAATTCCAGAGAATTTAAAAGCTTCCTCAATTATCTGAGAATAAATTAAAATAGATGGGAATAAATTTTGAAGAACAATATCAACAATTATTGAAAAAGAAAAAAGGGCGTATGAAAGAAAAAAGTGATATCTATCAATTAATAATATTTGTTGTATGAACTTTTTTAGAATATATATAGAGAATATTAAATAAAAAAGAAAAATAAATTCTTGTGTTATGTATTTATCATGGATTAAAAAGAAATCATCTAAAGCTAGTAAACCAGAAAGTATAAATCCTGAAACAATAAATTTTTTATAGCTTGAATTTCCTAAATTAAAATTTTTTAAGGCAAAAAACAAAATAAATGAAATGCCCACCCACAAAATTACTCCTAAGTTTGAGATAAAACCAACACCTAAAGATTGATTACATGTTTGCGCTAAATCTCTAATTATTGAGATTGGAGATTCCCCTTGAATAATAAAAAGAAAAAGAAGAAGAAAATAAATTAAGAGAGAAAATAAAAATGTCCTAATAACTTCTTTAGAATTATTCAACAAGTATAGAAAATTATTTTTCATAATCTAATCTTAACGCTTAAAAGATTTATTGAATACTAAAAATGTTTTTATATAAAAAAAACAAAGATGTAGTTAAATTTAGCGAATAGCCTAGAATTTTACGTCTAAAACCTGTAAACCAAATCAAGTAAGGGGAAAATATATAAAATTGTCCTAAAACATTTATTGACCATAAATGCATAAAGATATT
>CAYNKY010000112.1:0-5280 GCA_964397895.1 uncultured Prochlorococcus sp. | reverse complement strand
CGACTCTCAGAACCGGAATCTGATGCTCTATCCAACTGAGCTACATGCCCTGAAATTTTTCAATTTACACTTAGGATAATCTAAATTCAAATAAAATAGCTAATTTAAACAATGAAAGCATAAAAGAAAATTTTTTTAAATTACCTAAAAATTAAAAATTTCCGAAATCATAAAGATTTTGATCTTAAAATTCAAGAGCCTAAAATTATAGTTCTTGGTTCTAATGGTATTGGAAAATCAAATTTGTTAGAATCAGTAGAGTTTTTAAGTCAATTAAAATCTAATAGAGCATCCAATGATAGAGATCTAATTAATAATCATTCTGAATATTCATCAATAATTGCTAAGGTTGATTTGAGTCATATTTTAAAGATTGAGCTTTTAAGGATAGGAGCAAAGAAAGTTTATGTAAATGATTGCCTTTTAAAAAAACAGGGTGATATCAAAAATTATATAAGAAGTGTTTGTTTTAATTCTGATGATATCTATATTGTTAAAGGTGAGCCAAAGTTTAGACGTAATTGGCTTGACAAAGTTGTCTCTCAATTAGAACCAGTTTATGTAGAATTATTGTCGCGATATAATCGGTTACTAAAACAAAGAAGTCATTATTGGAGATCTGAAATCACTAATAACTCTAATTCTGACAACCTAATAGAAAGTTTTGATTCCCAATTAGCTTTAGCTGGTACTAGGATTTATAGGAGGAGGAATAGAGCATTAAATAAATTAAAACCATATATTCAAAACTGGCATAAACAACTAAGTTTTTCAAAGGAAATTACCGATTTAAACTATATTTCATCCATTCAGATTTCAAGCGAGCTAGATAACGAAAAAGAGATAATGGATATATATCTATCAAATTTACGTCAAAAAAGGCAATTAGAGGCTATTACTGGCAAATGCATGGTTGGCCCACACAGGGATGATGTTGAGTTTTTTATAAATGATTATTCTATTAAGAAATATGCTTCCTCTGGACAGCAAAGAACGATTACATTAGCTCTGAAGATGGCTGAACTTGACTTATTGAGTAGGACATTATCAATTAATCCAATCCTAATCTTAGATGATGTTTTAGCTGAATTAGATGTGGTAAGGCAAAATCTATTATTAAGTTCAGCGGGAAAAAATTGTCAATGTTTTATTAGTGCAACTCATTTGGATAAATTCAATAAAAGTTTTTTGGATACTTCGCAGATTATTCACTTATAATTTTAAAAATTGGTATATCTAACTAATGTATAATTTTTAAATATTTGTTTTTAAGTATGGACATATCCAACCACAATCCCAAAATTAAAATCTTTTCTGAACATTCAAAAAGTGATATCTCAGAGTTCCAAGGGAAACATATACTTTTAGAACTTTATGGTTGTAATCGAGAAAAATTAAATGATGAACTTTATCTTCGTTGTAAATTGAATGGTGCTGCGAAATTAGCAAATGCATCTGTTTTGAATATTGTTAGTAATAAGTTTGAGCCATATGGAGTAACTGCAATTGCTCTTCTTGCCGAATCTCATTTATCTATTCATACTTGGCCTGAATCTCAATATTCTGCTATAGATATTTTTACATGTGGCAGAAATATGAAACCTGATTTAGCGAGTTATTTTTTAATTGAACATTTAGAGGCAACTAATCATACTGTTCAAACTATTCATAGAAATCACCCTAAATTAATTGAGGATAAAATTAGAAAAGCTTTATAAAATTATCTGTTTAGCTTCCCACTAACTAAACCCTCTAAATCTAAACTTATGCTTTTAAAACCCAACTTTATAAAATAATTCACGAGTTCTTTCCTTTTATAATTCTGGATAAAATCGTTTATATGATCACTTGGTATTTCAATCCTTGCAGAAGTTCCTTGACACCTGACCCTAACATCTTTAAATCCTATTTCTCTAATATACTTTTCAGCTTCGTCAATCATTTTTAAACGATAATTAGTAATCTCATAACCGTAGGGAAATCTAGAAGATAAGCAAGGTTGAGCAGGCTTATCCCACCATGGTAATCCTAGTGATTTCGAAATATCTCTAATATCTTTCTTAGAAAATTTTAATAATGCTAATGGGGATATTACACCTGCATCTTGAGCCGCTTTTATACCAGGTCTATAATCACCTAAGTCATCAAAATTTACTCCATCAATTACATTCTTATAGTTTAATTTTTTTGATAAGAAGGTTGTATGTTTATGTAGCTCTTTTTTGCATGCAAAACATCTGTCTTTAGGATTCTTATTATAGTTTTTATCCTCAATTTCAAATGTTTCTATCTCAAGGTGTTCAATCCCAATCCACTTGGCTTGTAAACGTGCTTCGTTTAAAAGTTGACTTGCTAAAGCAGTCGATACTCCTGTGACTGCAATAGATTTATATCCAAGTTGTTCATAAGCGATAGATGCTACTAAACTACTATCTACACCACCAGAAAATGCAACACAAGCACTATTAAGATTATTTAGATAATTTCTGAGGCTATTAAGCTTTAAAATTTGCTCCTCAGAAATAAATTCAAGCTGTTTAAACATAAGAAAGTTAAAATAAATATATCAGGTTGAATTTATTATTAAATTTTTAATAATTTCACTAACTATAACTTAGATTTAAAATATATTTAAAATTTAAATTGTCAAACACGAATAGAAATACAGGAATAGGCATAGTAACGGCATCTGGAAGCCAGGAAAGATCTAGAGGGCAATTACATATTTATGATGGAGAAGGTAAAGGGAAAAGTCAGGCTGCTTTAGGAGTGGTTTTAAGAACAATCGGGCTTGGAATATGCGAAAAAAAACAAACTCGTGTACTACTTCTTAGATTTCTGAAAGGACCAGGAAGATCTTATGATGAAGATGCAGCAATTGATGCACTTCAGAGAGGATTCCCACACTTAATAGATCATGTTCGAACTGGACGCTCAGAGTTTTTTAATCAAAAAGAAGTTACAAAATTTGATAAGGAAGAAGCTGAGAGAGGTTGGAATATTGCTAAAGGGGCAATTGCAAGTTCTCTTTATTCTGTATTAGTGCTTGATGAATTAAATCCAGTTTTAGAATTAGGGATGTTGGATTTAGATGATGTTGTAAAAACTTTAGAATCTCGCCCAAATGGACTTGAAATAATCGTTACGGGTAGAGCAGCTCCCTTATCATTAATTAGAATCTCACAGCTTCATTCTGAAATGAGACCCCGCACAAATGGAGATCAAAATTTACTAATTAATGATTTTAATTTTGGAGGTATAGAGGTATATACAGGCGAAGGGAAAGGAAAATCCACTAGTGCTCTTGGAAAAGCTTTGCAAGCAATTGGGAAAGGGATTTCTCAAGATAAAAGCCATAGAGTCTTAATTTTGCAGTGGCTTAAAGGTGGTTCTGGGTATACAGAAGATGCCGCTATTGAGGCATTGAGAGAAAGCTATCCTCATTTGGTTGATCATTTAAGATCTGGCAGAGATGCAATAGTCTGGAGAGGACAACAACAACCAATTGACTATATTGAGGCAGAGAGAGCTTGGGAAATTGCTAAAGCGGCAATTCTTAGCGGAATATATAAGACAGTAATTTTAGATGAAATAAATCCAACTGTTGATTTAGAACTCTTACCCGTTGAGTCTATTCATCAAACACTCTTGAAAAAACCAGCAGAGACTGAAGTTATCTTGACAGGAAGATGCAAAAATGAACCATCATATTTTCAACTTGCCAATGTTTATTCAGAGATGGTTTGTCATAAACATTATGCAAATGTTGGCGTTGATTTAAAGAAAGGGGTTGATTATTAATTTTCAGATGTTTTAAGATTAATTGTTTCTCTTATTTTTTCTATTCCGCCTTCAATCGAGATTGACTCAATATTTTTTTTTATTAATATTTTTGAAGCTTCTTCTGATCTTAAACCTTTTTGGCAAAGAGTATAAATTTTTTTCCCATTTGCGATAGATTTTATAAATTCATATGAATTATCTCTATCACCTTTCATAAGGCTTAGTGGATATGAAATAGATCCCTTTAATGAAAATTTCTTATATTCTTCTTCTTCACGTACATCAATTATTATAATTTGTCTAAGGTTTTTATTATATATTTTAGTGAAATCTTCATGATTTATTTTTAATATTTTTGCTTTATTAGCCAAACAAGTCTCTTCTTCATAATCATCTTGAAACTTAATTAGATCAGCTATCTCTTTATTTTTATTATCAGCTTTTAAATTTAATGTTTTAGTTGTGCAGTTCAACAAATCAAATACAAAAATTTTCCCGTCAAGAATATCTCCTTTTCCTACAATAATTTTAATAATTTCATTCGCTTGCAAAATACCAATTAATCCTGGAGACACTCCTATTACTCCAAATTCTTCACAGCTTGGGATTACATATTGTTGAGGAGAGATTGGAATGAAATCTCTTAAGTTTGGACTTTCTGGGTGTAAGTTAAATACACTTATTTGACCTTCAAATCCTTGTACTGATCCATATATAAAAGGTTTATTTAGGATCATGCATGCATCATTAATAAGATATCTAGTGCCAAAATTATCTGAGCAATCACAAACAATATCGAATTGTTCAATAATTGAAAGTATATTTTTAGGATTCACTCTATCCGTAAATGTTTTTACTAGACAATTAGGATTTAATTCATTGATTCTTTTTTTTGCTGAATAAGTTTTTAATGAACCTATTTCTTGACTATTGTGAATTATTTGTCTTTGAAGATTTGATTTTTCTACTTGATCATTATCAGCTATTCCAATTGTTCCAATTCCAGCTGCAGCTAGGTATAGAATCGCTGAAGAACCTAGTCCACCTGCGCCAATTAAAATAACAGAACTATTTTTTAAATTTAGTTGTCCCTCAATTCCAATACTTTTAAGAGTTAAATGTCTTTTGTATCTCTCTATTTCGTCAGTATTTAATTTGCTGTAATTATTTTTAGATATTTTCATTGCTCTTAATTAAAGAGGTTTTTGTGACTAAGCTTAGCCGAAATTCTATATGCTTTCTATTTCACAATCTTACATTAACTCGTCTTAAAAACTATTGAAAATTTAAAAATGAAATTCATAATTTCAAATCATTATTTATTACTTTTATTATGAAAAGGTGATCAAATGTGAAGTTTTTGTAAACCCTGTTTGATACATAAAATCTCAAAAAGTTAATAGTACCAAGAGTTTTCTCTTAAATCAATTGTTTCGGTTCGGGATTATCTACAACAAATAGGTAGTCAACTGTCAAATTTTCCGATACTGTCTGGTT
>CAYNKY010000111.1:0-5445 GCA_964397895.1 uncultured Prochlorococcus sp. | reverse complement strand
TTTATTAGTTTATTAGATCTTAACGATATTGTGTCAAGTTACGCTAAGGTTATTAAGGTTTACATATAAAAAATTGAAAGAAAAATTAACTGTCTCTGATAGCAAAACATTATTTCATGAGCAATTTCCTTTTGTAATTCCTGGATTATATAAAAGGATTGTTGATGAATTGCTGGTAGAACTTAATCTTTTAAATCACCAAAGTGAATTTAAACAAGATTCTTACTTCTGCGTGGGTCTCGCTGAAACATTTAAGGAACTAACAAATGGTTATGAACCAAAAGAGCACGTAGATTTATTATTTGCTGCCCTTTGTAAATCGACAAATTTCGATTCAGATGAGATCTTAAAAGTTTCAAAGAAGACTAGAAGTGATCATGAAAAGAAGGAAACAAGTTTGATTTTAGATCAAATTATAAAAAACAGTTCTTCAAAACTTCATTACTCAAGGATATTAATCTTAGGAATTTACAAGATAATTTCCTTAGGAAGTGATTTTAAAGATAATCAAGATATAAGCAAAATTAAAGAGGTTTCAGATATTTCCAACAAGCTTAAATTTCCTTTAACAAGAGTAGAAAAAGATATCAGTATTTACAAAAGCAGTATTATAAAGTTTGAACAGGCAAAAGAACTCTTAAAAGAAACTATATTATCTGAGAGAGAGAAAAGGAAGAAATAAGCTACCTATTTTCAATGCGTCTTTTATCCTTCCAAGAAATAAAAGAAATATAGACCACTGCAATTGTAATAAGTACTAAAAGAACAAAAGATCCTAAAATAAGAAGTCTATTAATATTTTCTATTTTAACAGAATCAAATATCAATAGAACCATCGCCGTTTCTACCCCAAACAACCATTGCAATAGAGAAAGTAAATATTGCAGCAAGTGCTGCCCAACCCAACTGATAAATCATTTTTATATCAACATTATTTTTAATATAACAGTAAAGTATTTGTAAATTCTTAATTTAAAATATATCTTAAAAACACATAAAATAAGATTTCATAAAAATAGTTATTTTTTATTAAAATAATATTAAATAATTTTAGATAATTGGGAAGAATTGTTATTACTCACAGCACATATATTGAAGGATTAATTCCTATTTTGAAGAAATTGGCATCTAATGAGAGAATAAAAACAATAACACCAGCAACAATATCAAAAGTTAGAGGTAGGTCTTCAAAACTAATTATACGTATTTCTATTGATACGATTAGTGGTTTCAAGGCAATTGCCAGAAAAGGTCATAGTGCACAAGAAATCTTTATTTCAACTGATATGAATAAAGATGAATTAAAATATTTGTTGAATTCCTATTGTCTCTAGTACAGCAAAATCATATGAATAATTTATTAATCTTAATCATAATAAACTTAATATCAATAAACTTTTATTCAGAAACTTTTGCAATAACTAATTTTGAAATTATAAAGATTTGTCGATATCAAAAGAAAAGAAAGAAATGTGTTGAAAGATTAAAAAGAAATAGAGAATTTCTTGATCAAGGTAAGCCTATTGAAATTCCAGTACTGCCATTTAGGAAATAGAGGACTTCATATTTCATATTCAGATTCAAACTTAGATATTCCTTCTTGAAAGTTCTTATTCAATGTATCTGAATTCTCATTAAAGCCAACTTGTGCATAGTCATCATTAAGTAAATCAAATAAATTTACTACTTCTCCAAAACCAGACATGTATTCTTTTTGTATATCTTCATCGTTGATATCATATATCTTTGCGAGGATAAGTTCTATTTTTTTTTGTGCAGCATAAATTATCTTTTCAAAATTTTTATCTAATTTTCTCCTTTTTTTTGGCATTAATTGAAATACTTTACTATCAATTGTTAGAATAATAAAATTTTATTATAAATTAAATTAAAACTTTAAAAATAAAAATATAGTTTTCAAATCAAAATAAAACAACTATATTCCAAATAAATAATTTCTTCGTATGGAAAAAAAGAATTTTAGTAATGAACAAGAAATTAAAAGATCAAACTTAGATCAAAGAAAAAAAAGAAATCTCGCCAAATCATCTCAGGAACTAGATAAAAAACTTCCATGGTGGGTAGAATTATTATTTGTACAAATTGGGCTTCCAGATAAATGGCTTATTAAAATTCTTAAAACAAAAAAGAAATTTCTTGAAATCTATAAAGATGAAAAAAAGCTAATTTTTTATATTCTATTATTTGGTTTTACATTAATTTATTTCCAGCCGGTAACTAAATATTCTAAAACAAAATTAAAGTGTCAAAGAACAGCTACAAAATATATCCTAGAAACAAAGAAAATAGATGAAAAAGATATTTCAAAAGTTAAAATGATTGCTTCAAACTTCTGCAATGGTGGAAATGAAATAAACAATTTAGATAAAAATTGAATTTCAATTTAAGTAACAAACGACCTAAAAGGATAATAATATATATAATGATACAAAATAACTAAATATAGTCTATTAAGACATTCATGACTGATATCGGCCAAAAAAAAGAAGATGTAAAAATGCATTTAAAAGATTTAAGATCTGATCTCAAAAGGATGCATTTAGCAGTTACAGAAGAATTAATATTACCTGAGCCTGAAGAAGTAAAGATACTCATGAGTAAAATGGATGTTTTACTCAAAACTATTGAAAATAAATAAATTATCAAAATACCCAAATTACTCATTATAGGATGAATTACTTAAAGAATTATTTGAATTTTATTATGATACTTCTCTTTTTATCTTCTTGTAATGGCTTAAAAAATCAAAAAGAAATTAATATAAAAGAAAATAAACTTATTAGAAATGAAGGCAAAGAGAAATTAAAAGTTAGTGTTGCATGTAAAAAATCTAATATAGATAATTACATTTCAAAGGGTTGGAGAATTACAAAAGAATATTCAGAAGAAAAAATTTGTTCTTGGAAGTCAGTGCCTGCAAATAAAAATTGTGATATGGAAAAAGATAAAGGATGTAAATTAACAGTTCCTGACAAAATTGGGAAAGAAATAATTTATTTCCTTGAAAGATAATATTTTAGAAATTTATTATGGATTTTACAGTAAAAAAAGTTTTAAAAGAAATATTTAACAAATTTAAAAATTATAAAAATAAATGTATTCTTATTGAGGAAAAAGAGATTGAAGAATTTTACTTATTTCTTATCAAAGAGAATAAATAATATGAGTTAATATGATTAAAATTAAAAAACTAAATTTTAAATGAGCAATTTATTATTATCAGACAATGTTTAATTTTTCACCTTTAACAATAGCTTTAATATTATTTTTTATATTAAGTTTATTGGCTTTATATAGAGTAACTAGTAAATAATTTCAATTTCAAATTTAATTGTTTAAAATTAATAAGTTATAAATTTTTTATGCAAGAAGTTAATATTTTATGGTTTAAGAAAGACTTGAGATTAGTTGATAATGAAGCATTATTAGAGTCATCAAAAGAATTCAGAATTTTACCAATTTATGTTGTTGAAAAAGATCTATGGAAACAAAAATCACACTCAGATAGGCAATGGCAATTCTGTAAGGAATGCCTTAAAGACTTGCAAAAAGATTTAGAGTATTTGGGACAGCCATTAATTATAAGAACTGGCAATGTAGTTGAAGCTTTTGAGCAGATAAAAAAGGATTTTGAAATAAAAGGAATTTATAGTCATCAAGAAACAGGAGATTTATATACATTTCAAAGAGATAAAGAAGTTAAAGAATGGGCACAAAAAAACAATATAATTTGGAAGGAATATTTACAGTTTGGTGTTTTTAGAGGCACTATTGACAGAAATCATTGGGGTGAATTATGGAAAAGTCATATTAATAAAGAAATTATAAATAAGGATTTTAAATTCCAACCATTAGAAATTAATTCAGAGAAAATTCCATCAGATACATATTTTAAATTTAATTATGACCCATGTTTAGGAAGATTAAAAGGTGGACGAAAGGAGGGCTTAAAAAGATTGAAATTATTTTTAAACTCAAAAATATCCAGTTATAGCAAGGATATATCAAATCCACAAAAATCATACTTTAGCTGTTCAAGACTTTCACCATATATCACATGGGGATGCATTTCTTTAAGAGAGATATTTTCAGAAGTAAATAAATTAAAAGAGAATAATAGCCAAATGTTTAAAAGTAGATTATTTTGGCATTGTCATTTCATCCAAAAGCTAGAAAGCGAACCAGAATTAGAATTCAGAGAATTTCATCCATATTTCTCAAACCTTCGTGAAAGTAATAATTATTTGATTGAATTATGGAGTACTGGTAAGACAGGTTTTCCATTTATAGATGCTTGCATGAGGTCTTTAAATCATAATGGTTGGATAAATTTTAGGATGAGAGCAATGTTAATGTCTTTCGCTAGTTATAACCTATGGCTACCTTGGCAAGAAACAGGTATGAAATTAGCTCAGAAATTTGTTGATTATGAGCCTGGGATTCATTGGTGTCAATGTCAAATGCAATCAGGAACTACTTCAATAAACATAAATAGAATCTATAACCCTATTAAACAGGGAAAAGATCATGACCCTGATGGTATCTTTATAAAAAAATGGGTACCTGAATTAAGAGAAATATCGAAAACATTCATACATGAACCTTGGTTAATTAATAGTCAAGAGGATTATGAAATAATTAAATATACGAATTATATTTCCCCAATTGTTGATATAAAGAAGTCTTCAGATTTAGCAAGAAAGGTTTTATATGAGATATCTTTAAAAAATGGTTTTAAAGATATCTCTAAAAAGGTTTATGAAAAACACGGCTCAAGAAAGAAATCATCGTTAAAAAGAAAAAGAATCAAAAATCGACGTAATTATTTAAAACAATTTGAATTAGATTTAAATTTATAAAATATAGATTCTTTAATATTGAAATTTTTTTAAACTTCTTCAATTAAGTCAAAACTTTTCAAATTTAAAAATTATACTTAAAAATAAGTACATATTTATTTGAAAAGATTTTCTTTTGTATATATCTATATTAGAAAAAAAATCTAGAGCATAATTAAGTTTCTAGTAAAATAATTCCAGAATTACTAATAAAATAAATCCCAATTTAATATCATAATTAACAAGCAATTCTTTTTAAAAGTTACTATATTTATGTTAGTAATTGATAAATCATGTCATACGAAGCTGGAAGTAAAGAATGTAGGAATTTAATTGATGCCAAAGAAAGTTTACTTTCTGCATTGGAATCACTAAGTAGCATAGGTTCAACTGATAATCTTCAATTGCAATTAAAAGATATATACAATAAATTAGAAAAAATGCATGATACCAGAAGAGATTTAGAATCCCAACTAAGTAATTATAAATAAATTATTAATTTTAAAAATTATCAAATTGATTTTTAATTTTTTTCTTGTTTTTTTCAGTTAATAATTGATGTAAAGCATCTAATTGAGCATGAACT
>CAYNKY010000110.1:0-5539 GCA_964397895.1 uncultured Prochlorococcus sp. | reverse complement strand
TGAAAGTCCATTTGCTATTTGATGTGCAGAATAGTAGTAATAACTTCGATGATTTATTCAAAGTAATGAAAAAAGTGTCAGAGAAAAAATTGGATAGATTTAAACTGAAAGAGTTGTTAAAACTAATTTACCATGATCATAATAGCGAAGAAATTAATTATGTTTTTAATCAATTATCCAAGTTACTTGATGATTTCAAATTGAATTCTAAAAACATTGATTTTAAAAATGTTATTCCATGGAATCAATCACATTCTGTATTAATTACATATGCTGACTCTGTAAAAAAAGATGGAGAGCTTTCTTTAGAGACTTTAAGATTCATACTTGACAAATATTTTAAAAATTTATCAAAAGTTGTTCATATACTTCCTTTTTTAAAATCAACCAGTGATGGTGGTTTTGCTGTCTCTAGTCATAAATTATTAGATGAGAAATTTGGGGACTGGATACATTTAAAAAGAATTTCTAAGAATCATATTTTAATGGCTGATCTGGTACTAAATCATGTATCTTCTTCTCATCCTTGGGTTCAACAGTTTATTAAAGGTCAAGAACCAGGCCTCTCCAATATTTTTGCTCCATCAAGAAAATTAAATTGGAATAACGTTATAAGGCCTAGAAGTTCTTCTTTATTTTCTCAGGTAAATACAAATAAAGGAAAAAAGCAGGTTTGGACAACTTTTGGTTCAGATCAGGTTGACTTAAATTGGCAAAACCCAAAAATGATACTGGAATTTTTAAATTTAGTTATTTTATATGTTAAAAGCGGAATTAAGTGGTTTAGATTAGATGCAGTTGGCTTTATTTGGAAGGAATCAGGAACTACATGTTTACACTTACCGAAGGCCCATCTTCTTGTTAAAGCTCTAAGAATTCAATTATCAAGTCTTTTACCTGAGAGCGTTTTAATTACTGAGACAAATGTTCCTCAGAAAGAAAATCTTTCATATTTAGAAACAGAAGATGAAGCTCATATGGCTTATAATTTCCCTCTACCACCACTTTTATTAGAGGCAGTAATTAGCTCGCGAGCTGACTTATTAAATGAATGGATTTATAACTGGCCTAAACTCCCTAATAATACTACCTTATTTAATTTCACAGCATCACATGATGGTGTTGGGCTAAGGCCTCTAGAAGGATTAATGAATGAAGATAGATTAAAGGAATTACTTATAAATTGTGAAAAAAGAGGTGGATTAGTTAGTCACAGAAAATTATCTAATGGAGATGATAAACCTTATGAACTCAATATAAGTTGGTGGAGTGCGATGGAAGATTCAAGTAGAGATTCAAAGAGATTTCAGCAAGAAAGATTTATTTTATCTCAACTTTTTACAATGTCCTTAAAGGGTGTTCCTGCTTTTTATCTTCCTGCGGTATTGGCATCAGATAATGATATAAAAAGTTTTTCAATGACAGGAGAAAGAAGAGATCTTAATAGAGAAAAATTTGAGTTTGAGAAATTATTATTACTCTTACAAGATAATAAATCTTATGCTAGTAAAAATTTGAAATTATTATCTGATGCAATGCAAAAAAGATCAAATATAAAATCTTTCCATCCCTCTTCTACAATGAAATGTTTATCTAAGGATCGCCGTGATATTGTAGTAATTAAGAGAAGTAATGACGAACAATTTATATTGGCTATTCATAACATAACAGAAAATAAATTGAATTATTTAATCAACGATATTGAAACAATTAATTTACTTAAAAAAAATTTAATCTTACAAGATTATTTAAGTGGGCAGAAATATAATAATTTAAATGTAATGCTTGACCCTTTTCAAGTTATTTGGATTGGCCTTTAACTAGATGTTTGAAACTGCCTCTTTATGGATTGTTACTGATGTTGATGGAACATTAATGGATCATTCTTATGATCTTTCTCCAGCAAAAGATACAATAAGATGGTTATCTGAGTTGAGAATACCTGTTATTCTTTGCACTAGTAAAACATCTTCAGAAGTTAAAGTTATAAGAAAAGAACTGGGTATAAATCATCCATATATTGTTGAAAATGGTGCTGCAATTTATGGCGAGACGAAAGAAGGTAAACCATGGGAAATTATTCTGGGAGAAAAATATGAAATTCTTGAAGAAATCTTGGTAAGTCTTTCAAAGGATATAAATCATAATTTAGTACCACTTAATAAACTAAATGATATTGAGGCTTATGACTTGACAGGACTTTCAGGAAACGCTCTTACTTTAATGAGAGACAGACATTGGAGTATGCCATTTTTGAGTCCTCCAGAAAAATTTGAAGAAAAACTTAATTATTATTGTAAAAGATATCAAGTTAATATTTTTCGTGGAAATCGAATGAGCCACTTACTTTCTATAAATTCTAATAAAGGTAAAGCGATAAAAAAACTTACTGAGTTTTCAAAAATCAAAACTGTAAAAATTATTGGATTAGGTGACTCTCCAAATGATTTTCCTCTTTTAATTAATTCTGATTACAAAATTGTTATTTCAGGAATTAGTGGACCAAACCAAAAACTTTTAGATTCCTTAGATGGAGAAAAAATAATAATCTCTAAAATGCCAAATGGCTTTGGATGGAAGGATGAAGTTATAAAAGTCGTAAAAAGAATTTATGATACTAAAAAAAAATTTTTTAATGAATAAAACAAGTGTAGATTTTCCTTTAGATCAATTTGAAAAATTAGTTATTAAGATTGGCTGGGAATCTTTTGAAGAATGGTCGAGATTTTGGAATGAACGTCAAGAGGTTTTTCAAATAGCAAAAACTTTTTATGGAAATAAATTTAAGGAAGATTGGTTGTGGGGAGTAGTACTACCTTTATTATCGGATGCTTACTTTTTAAAAAATTTTTCTAAGGAGAAAAAAATTATAGGATTGTCAGCATTACCTGGAACTGGTAAAACAACACTTGGCTTATTAATTAAGAAATTATGTTTAAATTTAAAAATTAAGATAGCCATTGTCTCTTTGGATGATTTCTATTTACCTTCAAACGAAATGCAGAAAGCTATTAGTGATAATCCATGGGGGGTTTCTAGAGGTTTCCCAGGAAGCCATTCGGTGAATTTAATGAAAAAAAAGATCTTAGAATGGAAAAATACTGGAAAATTACACGTACCTATTTTTGATAAATCTCTCAGATCTGGTTTAGGCGATA
The DNA here is from genome assembly GCA_964397895.1 of uncultured Prochlorococcus sp. Lineage (GTDB taxonomy): Bacteria > Cyanobacteriota > Cyanobacteriia > PCC-6307 > Cyanobiaceae > Prochlorococcus_A. Next base: position 2,381 of record CAYNKY010000110.1, on the reverse strand, counting down.
GAGTCTCTTGGAAGATTGAATATCCTGAAATATTAATAATTGAAGGTTGGTTTTTGGGAATTAATCCAATTTTAGAGAAGACTCTTATTGAAAAAGATAGTTATTGTAATCTTTTACCAGAGGAAATCTCTTATAGATATAAAATACAAAAAAGTCTTGAAAATTATTTAGATATTTGGAGTCTTATTGATAATATCTGGCATTTAAAACCTAAAGAATTTAAATTTATGGATGATTGGAAAATTAACCAGGAAAGAAAAATGCTTCAAATTAAAGGAAGTGCTTTAGAAGGAGAAAATTTATCAAACTTTTTAAGAATGCTTAATACCTCAATTCCACAAAATAGTTTTGAACTAATTAAATCAAGTTTTTTACTAATATTAGATAAAAATAGACATGTTATTTGGGCTGGACCAAATAGCTAGAATTTAACTATTAATCACCTATTATTAGTTATTAATAGGAATATGAAAAATCTTAGACTCTCAATAAAATTAAATCTAATTACATAAGTTTATTATGTTGAGATTGTTTGAACATTATTTATTTTTATCAAACAAAAATGATAATTTTTATTAATCAATTATTTTAATTCTATTATTTTTGTCTTCGACTCAAAATTTTCTTAAATAAATTTTCCTTCTATTGATATTATTTGTTCAGTTATATTATTATAATGTATCAATTTTCATCTTTTGCTATAGGAGGATTTGTCCCTTCTGCAGCTTTAGCTGGTGCTTTACTTCTAGTAGGTTTAGCTGGCTTTTTTTATCTTGGTATAAAAGGTCCAACAAGTTATTAAAAATTAGTAAATTAGTTTTTTCTTTTTAAAGTTTTACTCATGGAATTAACGACGATTTTATTTTTCTTTAGTTTCCCATTTGTTTTGTTAACTGCTTATTTTGGAACAAAAAGTAATTTTTATGAAAGTGATAATTACAAGGGAGATGGATGTGCTCACGATGTTAAAAGATAAAATTAATTATTCTTTCCACTAAAAATACATGTCCATTGGCTATCAAACTGCCAAACAGGTTTATAAATCTCATCAGTAATTTTGGCACCCGCTTTCATGCAGGTTTCTAGGTCTCTCATAGGAAGAGAATAAAGTGATGGGCTTGTTATTCCGCTTACTTCTGGCCTGCCACTAGGTCCTTGTCTATATGTACCAATAACTAACCAATAATTAGCTTTTAATGGACTTATTGAGGTTATTAGGCTAATAATAAAAAGGAATTTAAACATCAATAAACTCATGTAATAATATTATAATAATTGACTACTAGCTTCTTTTAATGAAATTTTTCTATCTAAAATAGAAAAAATTTACGTTAAATATTATTTGAATTATTTTAGATATATTGATTATGGAATAATCCAGGGAATAACTTAATTTTTACCAATAAGTAGTAGTGCTCACTTGAAAGTCGGTCCTTTGTTTTTAGGTTTAGAAGAACCTAGCTCTTCATTATCAGCAATTATTCAATTAGGAAGTCTTTTTGCGATTATATTTTTTTTTAAGATGATAGGAATTTTTTTAAGGATTTAAATAAACGAAATAATCTCAAAATTTAAAAATTCTTAAATTAATTTTTATTGGCACAATTTAAATAATAATAGTTGGTTTTCTTGTGAAGTTTACAACTCCAAACTTTTCAGATTCTATTTTTCGTTCAAATTTATTAATTGGATTTATATCAATTTTTACAGCTTTTCTAATATTCTTTGCTGATTTAATAAGAAATAATAAATTGTCATTAAATTATCATTCTTACATAAGTAGTTTTTTAATTGGATCTGCACAATCATTAGCAATGATTCCAGGCTTTCTAGATCTGTGATAACAATTTCAACAGCTTTATATTTGGGATTGAACAAAGTTGATGCTGCAAAATTTTCTTTTTTATTAGAAATCCCATCTATATCATCAGCATCTTTGTTGAACTATTAAGGTCTTTTAATGAAAAAACAATATTTTATTGCCCCCTTTTTTTGGAGTAAATACAGCTTTTATAACTTCTTTTTTTTTATAAAGTTTTTAGTTCGTTATTTAAATGTTAAAGGATTAAAAGCTTTATATACTTCAAGTTATTTTTTGGTTTTCTTATTATCTCACTTAACTTAGTTTTAATAAATTAGAATAGTTATTTTAATGTGTTATCCTTTAAGCTTAAAGTAAAAATAAATGATTCATTTTATATCTATACAACTAGGAGAAGTAGAAGTTTCAAATCTAACACTTGGAGTTCTTATATCCTTTTCCTCTTTTACCTTTATTGCCGTGGGAATAAGTTCTTATAAGCTATATAAATCTTTAATAAATAATGATTCAAAGAATTAAATATCGGAACGGCGGGATTTGAACCCACGACCCCCACTAC
>CAYNKY010000109.1:0-5710 GCA_964397895.1 uncultured Prochlorococcus sp. | reverse complement strand
GTTCCATAAATTCTATTTCAGCATTATGTGAGAATACTGGAGCTGATGTTAGAGAGGTTTCTAGGGCAATCGGAACTGATAGCAGGATTGGATCAAAATTCCTTGACTCAGGTCCTGGATTTGGAGGCAGTTGCTTCAAAAAGGACATATTGAATCTTGTATATTTAGCAAATTATTTTGGCCTCCCAGAAGTAGCTAATTTCTGGGAGGGTGTCGTTACTTTAAATAACTGGCATCAAAAAAGAATTGCAAATTTAATTACAAAAAAATTATTTGGCACACTTTCAAATAAAAAGATTGCAATTCTTGGATTTGCTTTTAAAGCGAATACAAACGATACTCGTGAATCTGCAGCAATAAAAATCTGTAAAGATTTACTAGAGGAAGGTGCAATTCTTAAAATTCATGATCCTAAAGTTTCAGAAGAGCAAATATCAAAAGATTTGAATAGCCTTCCAATTAAGATTAACGAAGAAAATAATACTACTGATGATAAAAATATTGAAGGTAAATGGATATTTTGCCCTGATATTTATGAAGTATTTTTTGAAGCGGATGCAGTTTTAGTTTTAACAGAATGGAAAGAATATTCCTCAATAGATTGGGAAATAGTTTCTAAAAAGATGCGTAAACCCTCATGGGTTTTTGATGCCAGATCAATTGTAGATCCTTATAAAATCATGAAATGCAACTTAAATTTATGGAGGATAGGAGATGGCTCTAAATAATTTATATTAAAAATTAATTAGCAATTATTTTGCTTTGCATATCTTTTTCACTTGACTTGGAAAATATTATAAAAATTTATATTGAAAAAATCTTATTAGTTAATTCTATAAAGAATCATCTAAGAATATATATTTTGCATTACTTCTACTTATATAAAATTTTATAATATTTCTTCTTTATTAAGTACCTTAAAAATTATTATTCTATTCCATTGGACTTGTAACTTTATTTTTATAAATTGGATTAATAAACTAAGATGATTATTTTCCAAAAATCTCATAAATTAATATCAGTAACTTTTAGATGAATTTAATTATTAAAATTCCTTTACTACTTTTCAAAAAATTTGACCAACTTAAAAAAATTCTTATTCATTTATAAAGTATGTTTAGATGATACTTAAAAATTTTCTAATATTATCGAGATTTCAAAGCTAAATAAGTAATAAATATTTTGGTTTAAAACTTAAATTATCTAAAGCGTTATAAACAACTTAATTTATAGAATGGTAAATATCTTACAAAAATATGAACTTATAAGTTTATAGATAAAATTATCATTATTAATTTAAAGCTTTAAAAATTATCTGCTGTTAAAAAAGTAAAATTAAAAAGAATCAATTACTAAGTTAATTATAAAATAGAAATCAATTACACTTAAATAGTTTAAATTATTAAAAACTGGAAAGATTAGATGTGTGGAATTGGAGGTTATTGGTCCCCAAAAAATGGTTCAGATGAAAACTTAGCTGAATTACTTCTTGAGCCACTTAGAAAAAGGGGACCAGATCATCATGCATATTGGCTAGAAAAAAGTATAGGTTTAGCACTTTGTCATACGAGATTAGCAATCATAGATAAAAGTGATAAAGGAATTCAGCCTATGCATTCATTTAATAATAGATATGTTATTTGTTTCAATGGCGAAATATATAATCATAAAGAAATAAAGAGGATTCTAGATAAATCTGGTTATAAATATAGATGGAATTCTAGTACTGATACGGAAACAATTTTAGCGGCAATTCAATTTTGGGGAGTGGAGAAAGCCATTAAAAAATTAGAGGGAATGTTTGCTTTTAGTTTATGGGACAAGACAGAAGAATGCTTGTACATTGCAAGAGATCGTATTGGAGAAAAACCATTATATTATTACATAAACAATAACTTACTTATTTTTGGTTCTGAAATAAGAGTATTAAAAAGGCATCCATGTTTAGTTAAAGAAATAAACTACGAGAATATCTCAGAATATTTTGACTATGGATTTATAAGTGGAGAAAATACAATATATAAAAATATAAAAAAGGTTACTCCTGGAACTTTTGTTAAGATTACATATGATGGATTATTTAAACAGGAAAAAATAAAATATTGGAAACTTTCTAACATCATAAGTAATAATTTTGATTCCTTTGGTGGGACCAAGGAAGATTCTATAAAAAAGCTTAACAGTCTTCTTAGGAAAAGTATAAGTAGACAAATGGTTGCAGATGTACCACTAGGAGCATTCTTATCTGGAGGTATAGACTCCTCTTGCGTCGTTTCTATAATGCAAAACATATCTAAAAATAAAATAAATACATTTACATTAGGTTTTGAAGATCATAATTATGATGAATCTGGTAAAGCTAGAAAGTTAGCAAATTATTTGGGGACAAATCATCATGAACTTATAGTTTCAGAAAAACATGTTCAAGAATTGATACCAAAAGTTGCAACTATGTTTGATGGCCCGTTTGGTGACTCTTCACAATTTCCAACCTATTTAATAAGTAAATTTGCCAAAGAACATGTAACTGTTACTTTATCAGGTGATGGGGGAGATGAATTATTTGCGGGCTACTCAAGGTACTATAGAATCAGAAATTTATATTCTTATATCAATTTTATTCCCAAAAAATCAATTTATTTTCTAGATATTATTAAATCATTTAAAGATAAAATAAATAATAAAGAGAGCTTCAGCTATTTAAATAAGTTGAGGAGATTAATATTATCTGATTCCCCAGAAAATTTTTATGATGAATATATGAAAGTCTTTTGCGGTAATTCAATTTTGAATCCTGAATTTGAGAAATCTTTTGATAATAGAAGGAATAAAGAGTATTTTATTAAAAGTAAAAATATTATTGATGTAGCAATGTACTCAGATACCATTAATTACTTACCAGATGACATCCTAACAAAAGTTGACAGAATGGCTATGAGATCATCATTGGAAACAAGAATACCTTTTATAGATCACAATATTGTGGAATTTTGCTGGAGTCTACCGAGAAACTTTATTTATGAAATTAACAATCCAAAAAATATACTTAAAGAAGTATTGTATAACTATATTCCAAAGAATCTTATAAAGGATGAGAAGAAAGGCTTTAGTATTCCAATGAAAGAATGGTTAAAAGGACAATTAAAAGAATGGGCAATGGAATTATTAAATGAATCAAAGTTGAAACAACATGGCATTCTAGATCATAAAAAAGTAAGCAAAATATGGGCTGAACATTTAGATGGCAAGAGGGATTGGTCAAATAAAATTTGGATAATTTTAATGTTTCAATCATGGTTATCTTATGACAAATTATATGACTATTGATGAATCTTCAAAAAATTGCTTTTTTTATACCAAAACTTACTTATGGAGGCGCTGAAAGAGTAATAATAGATATTGCTAATAATCTTTCGAAACGTGGGTATTTGATAGATATAGTTTTAGCAAAAGGTGGCAATATATACTTAGAGGAGATAAGCCCATCCGTTAATATAATCAACCTCAACTGTAAATCTACTATCTTAAGTATTTTTAGCCTATCAAAATATATTAAAAAATATAGTCCTAATGGAATTATTTCAGCCTTGTCTCACGCAAATTGTGTCGCTCTTTTATCTAGAAAGATTATGAACAAAAATATTAAGGTTGTTGTTTCAGAGAGGAATATTAGTTATCGAAATACATTAAATAAAATTGGATTCAAGAGAATTATATTAGATTTGCTTATTAAATACTTATATCCTGAAGCTAAATGTATCGTTACGGTTTCAGAAGGAGTAAGGGAATCAATAATCGATACGTATAAATTCAAAAGGAATCAAGTAAAGGCAATATTTAACCCATGTGATTTCAAAAAAATAAATAAATTAAAGTCAAAAAGTATTTCAAATTACGAAATAAATAATGCGTTTAAATCTGAAAATCAAAAAATCATACTTTCTGTGGGCAGCTTAACTATTCAGAAAAACTATAGTTTACTGATAAAAGCTTTTAAAATAGTTAGAAGAGAAATTAATTGCAAGCTTATCATTCTTGGAGAAGGTCCAGAAAGGTCTAAGTTGGAAGAACTATGCAGAAATTTAGGAATAGATAGTAAGTCAATTTTCTTTCCTGGATTTATAGCTAATCCTTTTCCTTATATGAAAGATTGTGATCTATATGTTATGTCTTCTTTATGGGAAGGTTTACCAAATGTTCTCATACAGGCTTTAGCATGTAATTGCAAGATTATATCAACCGATTGCGATGCAGGTCCTCGGGAGATATTAGAGGATGGTAAATGGGGTAGACTTATTAAAGTTAATGATTTAAATGAATTAGCCAATGCAATGATAGAAGAGCTTCGTTCAAAAAATAAAAATCTCTCCAACTCAAGTAAAGGTAGATTAAACAGATTTAACATAGACAAAGTCACTAATCAATATCTTGATGCTCTTGAACTTTGAAACATCTAAAATGGTAGTATTCATTGAAATTCTTTATAAATAATATGTTTTATAGATTTAAAATAATTTTGTGGTATTCATTAAGACCTCTTTTTTGGGAACATTCATTAGAGTTAGTAAAAAGAAAATTTATTTTTAATAAAAAGAATGAATCAAAAGAAGGGTTAGAGTGGGCAAAAAAAAATTCCAAGTCACTTTTAAATGCCTTGACCCATATTGGTTTAAATTTTTCTGAAGAGAACCTAAAGCTTAAGATCAACAAAGATCTAATTGATAATGGGAATAAATTAATTAAGTCTTCTCAAATAAATATATTCTCATCAGTCAACTCTGAAAAATTAGGTGGGAAAGCTTACATTAATTTACTTTATATAATAGCGTTGATAACAGAAACAAAATACGTCATTGAAACAGGTGTTGCTTATGGATGGTCAAGTCTTGCAATATTACATGCTCTTTCTAAAAAGAATGATGTAAAAGGCTTAGTAAGTATAGACATGCCATATCCTTCTTCTAAAAGTAATGAATATGTAGGAATAGTGGTACCAAACTATTTAAAAGAAAAATGGAAGTTAATTAGGCTACCAGATAAACCAGGTATTAAAAAAGCTATTAAAAATAATTTAGGTAAATTTGATTTAGCACATTATGATTCTGATAAGAGTGTTTGGGGAAGAGAATATGGTTACGAACTTCTTTGGAACGGACTTAGAAAAGGTGGTATTTTAATTTCAGATGATATAGAAGATAATCTTTCATTTAGAAGATTTATTAAAAGTAAGAAGTCAAGATTTGCAGTAATAAAAAACGATAATAAATTTATTGGCATAACAATTAAATAATAAAAACTATAGTGAATAATAACTTATTAAAAAATTCTCAAAAATCTAAAAAGATAATATTCCATATTATTCCTAATTTCATCCCTGGTGGGGCGGAGAACCAGTTAAAACTCCTTGTGGAAGAATCATTATGTTATGAACATGTAATTATTTCCATAAAAGATAATACAAATATTTTTGAAGAAAGTAAACTTCGTAATAATATAAACGGAAGAATTAAGGTTATATGTTTAAAGTTAAAATTAAATCCTTTTTCATTGATTTACTCAGTAAATATATTATTAAAAACATTTAGAAAATATAAACCAAGTATCACACAATATTGGATGTACCATACACAGTTTTTAAGTTTAATAATTTCATTTATATATAAAACAAAAGTAATTTGGTGCATACGACATGGTTCTTTCTCTAGAAAAA
>CAYNKY010000108.1:0-5841 GCA_964397895.1 uncultured Prochlorococcus sp. | reverse complement strand
GTAAGAAATTTAATAGGGATGCCACCCAGCCGCTAGAGGAGGCTAAAACTTCATCTTTACTAATTTTTTTCAATTTAAGTTTAATTCTTATTATAAAGTTAAAAGATAGAAAATGTTTAAGTTCTTTTTGCTATTGATTATTATTTAACATTTAATCTTTACTTAAAAACCAATGCCCATCCAGTAAGGGCGAATAAAAATATTGCCAAAGCAAAAAGACTTTTACCACTGGCTTTTCCTTTTTTATCGGTAGCTTTAAAAGGGATTAATGACATTCTTATCTAAAATAAACTTTAAAAATTATATACTAATTCTTAAAATTTTAAATTTTTTATTAAAAATACAATACATTTGAAAGACTATTAAAAATAAGACTTTTTGACTCTTGATAAAACTAAGAATTAATAATAATTGTAGGATTTTAACTTTATTAACCTTTAGTATTAATTAAATTGTTTTAATGATATAGATAGTTAAATCAAAAATTGGATCTAATTTAAATTAAAAGATCATTTTAGTTGCTAGAAGAATTTTATAAAATGGATTTATTGATAAATTCTGATTTAATTATCCCTTCTAGTGAACTTCTTTGGAAATTCACACTCACGAATGGTCCTGATAGACAAAAGATAAACAAAAATGACAGCAAAGTCGAATTAATTTTTTGTGTGGGAAATTCCAAATTTTTAACATCTCAACAAAAATTGAAAATAAGAAATGACAATAATATTCGTTTAATTAAAGAATGTATTATAGTTTTCAAAAGAATAGATCGCAATTTAGAAATCGCCAAAAAGCAATTTGTAAAATCACAAATATAATTAAATGTGCTTTAAATGCAAAAATAACTATCAAAAAAGCAACAAATCTCTCTAGAAAATCTCAAGAAAAAAGAATAACTGAAAAAAAGAAAAGAGGTGAGTAAAAAATAATAGGAGCAAATATTTGCATTTATATTTATGATGAAAACTTTAAAAATAATAATTTATAGTTTAAATAAAATTAAATAAATTTTTTCAAATATCTTTTAACTCTCTTATCTAAAAATAATTAAGAATTAATATACTATTCATTAAGGTTGTAAAACTAATTCCTTGATTTGTAAATATTTTTCTTGACAAAGAAAAGAAGATTTTTTATTGTTTTTACTATACTTTTAATCAATGCAACAGCAAAAAACGGGAATAACTATTGAAGCAGGAGTAAAAAGACTTTCTGCCTTAATGAAGAAAGGGTTAATTACTGAAGAAGAGTTTTCTTCCTCAGAAGAATTAATTATTCAAAGTGAAATGGAAATTCCAGCTGAAAAACAATAGAAAATTAATTAAGTACTTATATAAGTTCCCTTTGGATAAAGACTTGCAATTTTTTTTAATTGTGATATTTTTTTTCTTTTAAGATCATTTGTATATCTCATCAACATAATTGAAAAATTTATTAATCCAAATATTATTAATAAAAGGAAAAATTCTAATCCTGCTACTATATTCATATAAGATTTTTATCTCTATTAAATGTGACAAAAAAACTTTAGTTATACATCGGTATTTATATCTATATTGTTAAATTATTACGTTCTCTTAAAATAATGAAAAAGAATCAAGAGCCTTTAGAAAAAGTTATTAGAAAACTTCAAGAGGATGATGATCTTGGCCAACTCAAGAAGTGGAATGAAGATATAATTAATAAAATCGTTTTGCTATTACCCTCGATCTTATTTTTATTGACTTTCCTAAAAATAAATAACGATAAATCTTTTATTGATCTATTTAATTTTATTATATTTTCGACATTACTAGTTTCTTTCGGCGTTGCCTTGAATTATCTTTTACAAAGGAATAAATAACAAGAATTTTCTAAAGAATTTTTTAAAAAGTATTAAAAAATTTAAAAAATAAATCAAATTACACGCTAAATTGCTAATTTTTGTACTTTGGATAAATATCCCATAAGTTAATGTATTAAGAATTCAAAATTTTAATTTGGAAATTGTTGTTGTTGGAACAGGTTTGTTAATTGGCTTAGTTTTAAGTTGGATTTATGGACTTAGTGGTGGAGATATATTTATATGGATTTTTTGTTTGTATTTAGGATTAGAAGTTGGACAGTTATTGTTTTCTGATGATAGCAATGATGATGATGATGATTATGATGGGGGGATATTAACTCCAGTTTTTCAAAGTATATAGGAATATAACGAACTAATATTTAAATTTATTTTAATCCTTTTCTAACTATCCAAAAATAATAAGTTATCCATATTGGAGGAAGATATTTAAAAATATCTAACAATTTATAAATATAAAAGGGAGCGTTTTCATAAATAACTACATCCTTCAAAAAAGATGAAATTAAAATCCATATATAGATTATAAAAATATTAGTTAATAGTAAAACAAGCTTATTTTTTTTAAATATTTTTGGCATAAATAAAAATCTATTAAATTAATTTTCGATCAAATTTCTAAAGTGTCAACAATAAAATATTCTTTCTTATGAAAAATCTAAAATAGTCCTACAATAACAGTCTGAAGTATCTTTATTTCATATCACTGTGCCTTTTAGAGCCTTATTCAGCAAAATCCCCCCGAACGAAGAAATCTTCTTGTAGGATATTTAATATTTTCTTAATATTTCATGGCTATTTCAATGACTCGTGGTTATAGCGAGCAAACTGCTGGAGCTAAAGACTGTATTGATAAGGCTACTGATTGGGGTTTGGAATGTATAAACAATATAGGAGAAGGTAAGAAAATCTTTTTAATGGATTACGGTGCAGCAGATGGTGGTACTGCTGTTGAATTTTGGCAAACAATTATTAAAGAGATTGATAATAAGAAACCTGAAATACAAGTCTCTTTAATTGGTAATGATTTATATTCAAATGATAATCAAGAGCTTTTAAATAACCTTTCTTTTCAATCACTTGGAAATGACAAAGTGTCCACATTTTTATGTCCAGGGAGTTTTTATGATCAATTAGTTCCTAATGAGTTTATTGATTTTGGATTTTCTGCTACAGCAATGCATTGGCTGAATAAGAAAGTTACCTCCTTAAAAAATCATACTCATGTATTAGCTTCTAATGACGAATATTCTCTAGAAGAATTTCGCAAACAGGCACTTTTTGATTGGAACCAATTACTTGAAAGGAGAAGTAAGGAGATAAAAGTTGGTGGAAAATTATTAACTGTTAATTTATCTAGGGATGAAGATAATAGATATTTAGGAAATAATGGTGGCAAAACAGTTAATGTTCATGATGAGATTCATTCACTTTGGTATGAACTATTAAATGAAAAATTCATAAGTGAAGAGGAATATGAAAAAGGAACTATACAAAATTTCTATAAATCGCCAAGTGAATTTATTAGCCCACTCCAAGATGTAAATTCACAATCTTATAAGAATGGGTTGAGATTCCTCAAAGAAAGAACAGTTTATGTTGAATGCCCATATAAGAAAGCCTGGGAGTCGTCTAAAAATACTGAAGATTTTGCGCAAAGATTAATGGAAACTATAAGAAGTTGGAGTAGACATAGTTTCCTCTCAGCACTTGATAATAATAAAGTAAGAGATTTTAATCCAGCCGATTTACTTTTTGAAAGACTAGTAGAAAGAATAAAATCTAATCCTGAGAATTGGAGCCTTGATTATGTTGAACATCATTTGATGATGGAGAAAGTATAATGGTTAATTTACTAACTCAAAAAACAAGAGAGGTAGGTGTTATAGCTGAATATATATCAGATGATTTATCTGTGTTTATTGTTGCTCAGAATAATGGTTTGAATTCACCTGCTAATGGAGGTTTAAGGCTTTTAGATTATGATTCGGATATAGAGTGTATCCAAGATGGTTTTCGACTGGCTAACCTAATGAGAATTAAGCATGATATCTATTCAACCGGTTTCTCTGGTGGCAAAATTGTGGCTAGATCTTCTAATATTCTATTAGTTAAAGAGAAATTAATTTCTGTTACTTCAAAACTACTTGAAGATCTTGAGGGGCGAATGATTACTGGTTGTGACCTAAATACAAATATGCAAGATATGGAAAAGTTATTTAAGTTAACTCCTCATGTTTTAGCAGCAATTAATAGTCAAGTTGATGCAAGTAGTGCAACAGCATTAGGAGTAATAGGCGCCTTTGAAGCTTTTCAAAAATCTGCAGATTTTGATATTTCAAATGGTGTTTTGGTTCATGGTTGCGGTGCTGTTGGGAAAATAGTTGCAGAGGAATTAGTGAAGAAAGGAGTCAAAACATTTGTTGTTGATAAAGATGTCGATAGAACAAATATATCAGGAACGATCTCCTTAGAATATGATAAAAATTGGTTTAAAAGAAAGTTTGATGTACTTATACCCTGTTCAATTTCAGGTTTAATTGATACTCAAATTGCACCATTTCTTGTTAATAAAAAAGCAATTATTCCAGCAGCAAATGCTCCTTTTACAAATAAAATAATTCCACAAAAATTAATTGATTTAGATGTTACTATCATTCCTGATCCTATCGTAAATGCTGGTGCTGTAATAGCTGATTCTATAGAGAGATATTCTCCAGATGCATGGGATAAAACATCTGCGAATAAAGTTTATTCCTTTATAAAAGATACAATAAGAAAAAAATCCTTTGCCTTTTTATCACTTGTCAAAAGTGGTTTAAATGTTGAAGAAAGTATTCAACTAATTCGGGAAGAAGATTGTCAAATTATTGGAAAAACCTTTTAAAACTATGATTAATAATTATCTCCCAAATCAAGTTGATATTGCAATAATTGGCGGAGGTATGGCTGGTTTAAGCGCAGCTGCTTCACTTAGTGAATTAGGTATTAAAAACGTATCTGTATTCGAATCTAATAAAGTTGCTAATTCCATTGGAAGTAGTTTTGGTGAGTCTAGAATGTACAGAGAAATGTATTCGAATCCAGTTCTTTGTAGACTTGCTAAAGAATCAAATAAACTTTGGAAAAGACTAGAAGATAAAGCAGGTCTCTCTTTGAGAAAGGAACATGGATTATTGTTTTATGGAGAATCATGGGAAGAGGAAACAATAGAGGGATCAATTCCAGGAGCTCAAAAAGTTATGAATGAGCAAGGAATACCTTATGATTATTTAGAAGCTAAGGATATTTCTAATAGATTTCCAATAATTCCAAAAGATCATTTTGTGGGTCTTTTTGAACCAAGTGCAGGAGCTATTCATAGTGATAAAGCAATACAGAATTGGCTAAATATCGTTGAGGAAAGTGGAAATAAAATATATGAAAATTGTAATGTTGATTTTATTGATGAATCGAATGGTGAAATTCAACTTAATGGTAATCATATAGTCAAATTTGACCAATTAATAGTCGCTTCAGGTATGTGGTCAAATGATTTATTAAAACCATTAGGTTTAAATCTTGATATTAAAATTTGGCCAATGGTTTGGGGATATTATCTAGTTGAAGAAAATTTTGCCGTTCAATATCCTCAATGGTTTTGTTTTCAAAGGGCTAGAAATGAAGATGGCGGTTTATATTATGGCTTTCCAGTTATAAGTAGAAATAAAGATAATATTTCAAGGATTAAAGTTGGTATTGACTGGTCTCCTCAAGATTTAATTGGTAACAGTAAAAATGTAATGAATAATCCTTACGTTGAACCTCTAAAGTTAATGCTAGATAAATTTATTTTCAATAATCTTAAAGGTGTTATTAAGTGTGATGAAGTTTTTGTTAGCCCATATACTATGACTGAAGATGTAAATTTTATCCTTGATAAACCAAAAACAAATATAACTGTTTTTTCTGGAGGATCTGGCCAAGCTTTTAAATTTGCACCATTAATAGGAAAG
>CAYNKY010000107.1:0-5849 GCA_964397895.1 uncultured Prochlorococcus sp. | reverse complement strand
CTATTAAACGATTTCGAGTCGTTCGCTTTCGACCACTCAGCCACCTTTCCTATTAATTAACACGAGCCATTTAGAGAATTGGATATGCTATCCAACCAAATAAACCATAGTTAATAATTACAGCCATGAAGCCTATCATTGCAAGTCTTCCATTTGTTCTTTCTGCAATAAACCAATAGGTATTTGGCCATTCAAAATTTTCCCTCATATTGGATGTTATATCTTCTGAAACTGGATTCTCTTTAGTAGATTTGTCCTGATTAAGATAGTAATTACTATCTGGAGTATAGCTTTCGCTTGAAAAACCATCTTTAAAATCAACCATTTTATTAAAAATTTAAATTTTATACATTCTAAAAACTAAAAAGGCTAAATAGGTTAATCTCTGCCATGAGCACTTCTAAAATAACCATCAAATTTATAAACCTCATTTCTTGAACCTAAATTCTGTACAAGTTTGGAAGTAGTAAACAATCCCATTCGAAAAGTTGATATATTGGATTGCTTGTTTTTTGTAGTTGCCATGATTTAGTTGAAAAATTCTTCTTATATATAGAGTATGAATTTTCTAATTAAAAATCAATTAAAATAAGAAAACCTTCTAAAGTTTTTTTCTAGAGGTTTTTTTAATCTCCAAGTAGAGCAAAAGATTAATGTCACCTTGAATATTGAACACATTAAATTTATAAATAAAAATTTCTATTAAAAAGAGTTATTTTATTAGTAATAATGTTTAAATGTTTTTCAGAATATGGAGCTAAATACTTTTTTGCTTATTTTATTAGTCCTCGCAAATTTTACAAATTTATACCTGACTCATTTTAAAAAAAAGAAAAAGTAATTCCTCTTCCAATTTAAATAAAGCCTTTAATTCGATTTCTTTAGTATTGAAGTAATGGATTTATTAAAAAACAGACTATAAAAAATATGCTTTTAAAAATATTACTTTTGTATAAAAAAAGACTCTTACGCACAGCGCAGAGCCTAGGTGATGGGGATTTCTATCATGGCAAAAAAAATAGGATTGGACAACCCCATAAATAGTAAAATTTTATTGACTTGATACACCATATGTAGTGTAAACGCCTAAGTTGTTTTATAAATAGGATTTTAAGATGAATTTCATGAGCTAATTTTTTTTTAATTCATATAAATAGTACTAAATTCTTTCTTTTAAAATACTTATTGTTTTTATCCAAATTAATACATGCGTCTGAAAGAAGTGTAATAAATAAAGGGAGGAATTACATATTTATAATTTTAATTAATTAGAAGTTATTTTTAATAAATTTATACCAATAATATTTATAAATGAATTCAAAATATTTATTGTAAGTATCTCTTGATTAGATTTAATATTTAAAGCGCCTCTACTTAAGCGATAATTTTATTTTTATTATTATTTTGTGCGTCGATAAAATTATAATAATTATTAATAATAACTTTTTATTAGAAATTAACCATTAAAAGATAAATTGGAAATTTAAGAATAAAGGTAATTTTAATTATAGACATGAAAGTATTTATAGAATTTTCTTTAGTCTTTTAGTTCAAATTTTCCATGATTTCTTAGAAAATTAAATTAAACTTTTAAATTGAATTCAATATTTGTAAATAAATTTTTTAAATTATCTAAACAAAATAATAATAGTTTAACTATTATGAAAATTTTTTTATTAGAGATTATCCTTTAAATGCCTTTCTATACATATATTTTCACAATCTTTATCTATACCTTTAGCATTAATATTGCAATAAGATAAGCATTTATAAAAAGCATCAAATGGGTTCAATTCTTTTTGAGACAAGTTTCTCTTTTCTTTATTCATGATTTATCTCAATTAATTTTATTTTTGAACCAATTTCATTAATAAGTTCATCTAACCATTCAGTATTATCTTCGTTTCTTTTATGGGACTGACTATTTTGAATACTCATAATTTTTATATATAGATTTTGCTTATATTATTTGCAATATAAGAAGTGATCAATAAGCAAAAATACCAAATTCTATTATTTATGATTTTGCAAAATAAATTTATACTTTAAATAATGAAGATAAAAATTATCATCGCAAAGCTGAATAATAAACTTAGTTGTTTTGAATCAATCATTATTAATCATTAATTTAATTAACTCTACTTGTACCAACTTCTATGAAGTATAAATTTGAGTTCAATTTCTGACCAAAACATATCTACTTGTGTGAGGAGCTTTTTAAAGAAATTTTTGTAGATTTTCTTCATTGATATGAATTGGTCGTAATAGTATATTTATTAAATATTTTTTCTAATGTAATTAAGTATAATTTACTATTAATGTGTATTTAGTGTTTAATTAATTTCTTACCTCTAAATATATTGATATCAAATACTTTTATTAATATTTTTTACAAAAAGAATATATAAAGATAAGTCTTAGGTCTTATTAATCATATTTTTACTGATATTATAAATTCCGTTATCAAATACAAAAATTATAATTACTTTTAAATATTTAAAAAATACAATTTATTTATATAAAAAATTCTATAATTCAAAAATCTAACATTAAGCCAAGAGATCTACTTTCTAAAATTCTATCAACTTGTAATATTTTATTATTAGTAATTTGATTTTATAAATTAATAAATTTATAAGAGATCTTTTTTATAGATTACTGAAAAATTATTGGCTGGCATTTTTATAAGATCAGTTTGGATAAATCCATTTATTCTTCCTTCTTCAGAAACTTCATCTAAGTTTTTAACGCCCCAATATTTATTTTTTGTTCTTAGAGATTTATCAAATAAATCGTTGCTCTCACTAATATGCATATTATTAATTTTAAAAGGTCCATAAATCATAAGAAATTGAGATTTATGTAGTAATTTTTTAGATTCTTTAAATAGTGATTTAGTACATTCCCAAGGAGTTATATGAATCATATTTATCGAAATAATTCCTTGAAGAGTTTCAATCAATTCAGATGGAATTCTCCAAGGACTTTTTAATACATCGATATCTAGAGGTTTAGGCATTTTCATATTCAATTTTTCATATTTAATCCAAGAATTAATACTTTTTCTATGTTCTAATTCTGGATCACTTGTTTGCCATACTATTTTTGGGAATCTTTTTTGGAATTCAATTCCATGCTCTCCGCTTCCACTGCCAATTTCTAATATACAGCCTGTTTTAATAGGTATTTTTGATAATACATCACCAATATATTTTTTATTCCTTTGAGTAGCAGGGAAAAATAATCTGTAATCCAAGAGAATTTGAAAATTTAAACTATTTTAAATTACCTGTCAATTGATTAAAATAAAAATTTAAATAAAATATCAGGTAGAATTATTTATATTTTTAAATATATCAATTATTGAAATCATGAAATATAATTTCCAATTTGAAATTTGAAATTAGATTTTTATAGATATTAAAATAATAATGGCTTTGACCTAAATTAATATCAATTAAAGAAAGCTAATATCGATAAATGTGTGCTTAAAAAAATTATAAAGAGTCTCAAATCTTATATTTTCTAAATAATCAAAATTTAAAAAATATTAGAAATTTCTAATAATCAATCATTTTCCAAAATATAAAATAATTAATTATCAATATATGTGCAACTATAGTTAACTAAATCTAATACTTTTAACTTAAAGGCGGAATTCTTAGGAACACTAAATTCCATACCTTCTGTTATTAATTTCCATTCATCTTCACCTTCAATTTTTAAATTTAAATTTCCAGAATTGATCTCTATGATTTCTATGGATTCAGTTTTAAATTCATATTCTCCTTCCAACATAACGCCTAATGTTCTTCTTAAGCCATTTTTAAAAAATATATTTCTACTAATAACTTTACCTTCAAAATAAATATTAGCGATTTTATCAACATTTACTTCTTCATATTTAGCCATTTGAAATCTTTGGAATATAATTTAATAATAATATATATGCAATTAGAATCAAATCAATACTATTCTCAAATTATTTTATTTTTATCAAAAAATATTAAATTCTTTTATCTATTTAATGACTTTCTTTAAATTTTGCAGTTTAAAGTCCCTCTAGTTAAAATAAATTTAAATTTAATTTTGTTTATGATTAATACTGAGCATTTACCAGTTAAAGATTTAGTGATTTCTGGAATTATAATTTTTATAATGTCTATAATCATTGCAAATATTTATAATCCTTTATGGGGCAGTGTTTATTTATTAATGAATATAGGTACTTTGACCTTCTTAAGTTGGCTTTATGAGGATTCTTGGTCAAATCCTTAATAATCTTATTCTTTTAGTAATTTAGATATTAATGATTAAAAAAAAGATTTATTAATTAAATAAAATTATTAAATTATTAAAAATAATTCTTTATATAAATCTGATATTTTGATTATTTCAGGAAAATAAAATATATATCTATTGCTATTTAAGAAAATGATGGCAAATTAAGCTTATTAAAAAAGATTTAAGGTGTTTATGATTATTAACAGAATTAATAAGCTAAACCATACTAATAATAAAACAATAATAGATCATACATTATTTTTTATTGAGAATTATTTACCACAAAAGAAAAATAAAGCAAAATCAAAATCCATCAAAAATAATATATTAGAAAAAAAATCAAATAAGCAATTATTTTTCTCAGATTTTATTGGAATGGTATTATCAACCCCAAATAATTCTAAAAAATTAACTATAACGTTAGGAAAGTGGGCATCACCATACTTAAATTTAATTAGACAAATTGCTTCTCTTAAATAGAATATAATTTTTTAAAATTTTTATTTAATGATTTTGGGAATTTCATCAAGTAAATTTCTATGAAAAATGTATATAAGATTAGTCGATATTAAAATATATACATTATTTAGTAAATTTGATAATATTATATAGTTAATCATCATTTTAATATTGAAGAAAAAGAAAAAAAATAAATGGAAATGTAAGAAGAAAAAATGTTCTGCATGGAAAGGAAATAAGTGTATTTGTCAAGTATGAAAAAAAATTACTTTTTCAATAAGATTATTATTAACATTGATTTATTAAAAAATGAAATAGTAATATATCTATAATTAATCCTTTCCTATTTATAAAGATCTAGCATTAGATTTAAGGTAAATATTAATTATGATCTCTTTATATAGAAAAAGCTTGTAAAATGATTAAAAGTTTTTTTAAAGTAATTCTTTTAATTATAGTAATGGGATTTTTATCAATTAGCCCTAAGTCAAGATATTTAATTGGAAACTCCTTAAAATATTTATCTCAGATCTTGTTATGGACAGTAAATATAGAAGACAATGATAAATGGATAAAAGATAGACCTAATTGGTTTCAAATTTAAAATTTATAAAGCTTAAACTAAATAATTATCTATATAATAAATTAAAGTATTCATTATATTACTTTATAGAAAAATTTATTATTTTGTCAGTAATAACTAATTAATCAATTATATTTAAAATAATTAGTCTTTATTACTTCCTTTAAGAAGTATATGTAAAGCTTTATCTATATAATTAATATTTTTTTATGATAAATATAAATTATAAAATCAAAGCTTTTTATGAGTATACTTTTAACATAAAATTACCTTTATTGATTTTTTTAATTGATGCTGCATTCTATAAAACATCTTGTATTAAAAATAATTATTATTTTATTTATTTATATTAGTTTGCCAATTTCAATTAGAGCTCAAACAACCTTTCAGTTTTACTTAAATGACTTTTATTCTAAAAGAGATCAAGCAATTCAAATACTAAATGAGATTGAAATTAATTTAAAAAAAGGCAATAAAAATCAAGTATGTTCTAAACAGAGAAAAGCAGCAAAGCTAGGAATAC
>CAYNKY010000106.1:0-5888 GCA_964397895.1 uncultured Prochlorococcus sp. | reverse complement strand
CACTTACACAACTTGGTGCAAATAAAAATATACTTTCTCCTATCCTTTCTTGATGCCCATCAATAGCATAAGTTCCTCCAGCAACAAAATCGACTGCCCTTTGAGCTTGATCTGGATCCATCATAGTTAAATTTAAAATTATTGTTTTACGCTCCCTTAAAGCTTGTATAGCCTGCGGCATCTCATCAAAACTTCTTGGTTCCATTAGATTTACCTCAGAAGATGAATTTGCTATTCCAGGCATCCCAATAACTTTTGATGATTTATTGTTCATAAATTCAAAAGGATTAGCATTTGAAAGGGCACCATAATTTTTATTATTATTCTTATTAATTGAATTAAATTCATCTTCCGATGAATAATCAAGTTCATCAAAATCATCATCCAGATAATCATCACCTGCGACAACAGCTTTTAATCGAGAAATAAGTGACACTTTTTAATCCCCTTAAATTTTAATAAGTGAAAAAACTAAAGTAATTTATTCGCAATAATTTTGAAAAACTACTTACTCTTAAATAACGTTAGTTATTAATTACTGCAAGCTTATCGCCAAAAATTTTACTTAATATTATTAATTACTAACAACTAAATAGTTCTCTTACCAAATATTAGTGATCCAATTCTTATCCATGTTGATCCGGCCTCTACTGCCTGCTTCCAATCCTGAGACATTCCCATAGAACATTCTGGCAGATTCATAGAATCAGCTAATGAACGACATTTTCTAAATAATTTTAGATTTTCATTTAAACTTAGTCCTTTAGGATTTATAGTCATCAATCCATTAACTTTAATACCTTTAATTTCCTTTATTTGATCCCATTTTTCCTTTAATTCTTCAAAAAACATTCCCCCTTTACTTGGATCATTTAATAACTTTATTTGCATCATAATAGTAGGCACTTTTTGCATCTGGAGAGCAACTTCAGAAATTTTTAATAATTTTCTATATGAGTCACAGGAGTGAATAAATTCAAAATGTTGAACAATCTTCCTTATTTTATTTGTTTGAATTCTTCCTATAAAGTGCCATTTTATATTTCCTGAATTATTAATAAAGATTTTTTTATCAAGTGCTTCTTGAACCCTACTTTCTCCAAAATGATTTTGACCTAGATTATGAATCCGCTCAATATCTGAAGATTTAAATCCCTTACTGACTACTAGCAAATTGACATTTGATGGTAATAGTTCTTTTAACTTTAAATAATTTAATTCTTCCAATTTGTTTTATAAAAAAGTTTGTTTAAATAAATTTTCCCATTTTGGTAAATCGACTGATCCATCTCTTCTTGCTTTTTGAAGATTTATTTCTGCCTGATTTCTTGCATTTAAGTAAGGAATTACTTCAAATAATATTTCTTTTTGCTTGATTGATACTAAAAAAAACATCTTCTGAGCATATAGCGTTGCATAAATATCTTTACCTTCATTAGCAGGGGAGACTTGATATAACATCCCAAATGTAGGATGATTTAAATAACGCTCTGAAGTCAAATTAAATCTATATTATTTATATTGCACCATACTGTTTTCTAAGACAAATAGCTAGGATAATAAAAAAAATTGATATCATATCAGCTAAAGTTTTAGAAGTCTTTTTTTCCTCTAAAGGGATAAATCTCTTTGTATTAATTTCTAATATTCCTTTTGCAAGAAGTGAATCAGCTCCTTGCTCTACTCTTAACAAAATATTCAAAAGCAGTCTTTCTGTAATACTTATTATGATTTTAAAGATCTTTCTGAAACCCAAACTTCGATAATTTATAGATCTAACAGAAACAGACATTAAAATATTTTGAAATTCCTCTTGAACCAAAGGTATAAATCGAAGAGCAAGTAATAATTGAAATAACAACTTATCAACAGGTAATCCAAACATTTTTAAAGGATTCATAAACCAACTTAATGCCCATACAAGTTCTTCTTTCAACGTAGTAAAAAGAATTAAATTAACACTATGAACAACTGTAAAAATCAAAGTTGAAGTTTTTATACCCAAATTAATAGCTTTACGTGAAAAATTGTATGGCCCTAAATTTAGAAAACCTAATTTTATTTTTGGGATTTCAAGAATATTCCATGCAGGTGCATTTTCTAAGGTAATTTCTAATTCTTTAGGATCTCTAAAAGGAATTTCTAAAGTTGAAATATTTGAAGTCGCAAATATTGATAATAATCCTATTATCAAAGATAACAAGAGTAAAAAAATAAATGATCTCCACCAAAATCTCACTGGCAATAAACTAAGAAAAGTAATAATTATCAAAAATATAACCACACTAACTCTCCAAAAAGTGCCTGCCCAAACAGGCGTAATTAAGAAAAGAGATAGGATAATTAGCTTTAATCTACTATCAATAATTCTTAACCAACTTTTATTTCCCTCTATATATTGACCTAATGGAAATTTGTTGGTTAACTTCATAAATCAGATTGAATTAGTTTTACATTATTTTTTGAAACTTCTTTCTCTAATGTTCTTTGTTGCTTACCCCTCCAAAGCAATATTAATGGCGTACCCTCAAATCCTAAATTTACTCTAATTTGTTTTTCTATATATCGACGATAAGTACTGGTAAATAATTTAGGATCATTCACAAAAAGAGAAAATGTTGGTGGTTTGTTTCTAACTTGAGTTCCATAATATATTCTGCCTTGTTTACCACTTCTCTTTGTAGGTGGATTCTTCCAACACAATGCTTCTTTTAAAACTTCATTTACTACTGATGTAGTAACTCTTCTTCTATGTTGAATAATCGCTGAAGTAGAATATTGAAAAATATCATTAACTCTTTTACCTGTTAAGGCAGAAATAAATAACATTTTAGACCAATTTAAGAAATATAATTTTGACCTAAGTTTTTTCTCAAAAGAATAAATAGTTGAACTATCTTTGTTTATTAAGTCCCATTTATTCACAATAATTAAACATGCTCTCCCTTGCTCTTCTATTCTTCCGGCCAATCTTTGATCTTGTTCTGTAACTCCATCAACAGCATCTAAAACTAAGAGACAAATATCGCTTCTATCAATGGATTTAAAAGATCTATTTATACCAAAAAACTCGGTCCCATATTGTACATTTTTTTTTCTTCTAATTCCAGCTGTATCAATAATTTTCCATAACATTTCATCTTTATGCAGAAAAGTATCTATGGAGTCCGTAGTGGTTCCACTTATATCACTAACTATTGCTCTTTTATTACCACAAAGTGAATTTAATAAACTTGATTTCCCAACATTCGGTCTTCCAATTATTGACAAACAATACTTTTCTTCAATTATTTTATCTTTTTGTTCAGGAAGTTTTGAAATGACAAGATCTAATAAATCACCCGTTCCAGATCCATGAATTGCAGATACTGGGAATGGTTCGCCTAGACCTAACTTCCAAAATTCAGAGGCCAAAGATGCCCCAAGAGTAGTTGATTCACATTTATTGACTGCAATAATAATTCGACATTTTGTACCTCTTAACCACTTTGCTATGCAAAGATCACCATCAGTAATACCTTGAATTCCATCAACAATAAAAATAGCTAGGCTAGCTTCCTGTAATGCTAAAAAAGTTTGTGCCCTTATCTCTGGAAGAAACTCTGAATCATCATCAAAGACCAAACCTCCGGTGTCAATAACCTGAAATTCTCTACCTCCCCATTCAGCGTTTTGATATGTTCTATCTCTTGTAACCCCTGGTGTATCATGCACAATTGCAGTTTTACTTTGGCAAAATCTATTTACTAAAGTAGATTTTCCTACATTTGGTCTTCCAATAATAGCGACACTAGGAGAGGACAAAATATTAAAAAAATCGATATCTTATATAACTATACATTTTTATATATTTTTAAACTTCTTAATTAAAAAAATTTAAGTTAAAACTTAAAATATAGAAAAAATATTTTTATTGAATAATTTAGAAAATAATTACTAATTAAACCGTACCAT
Organism: uncultured Prochlorococcus sp.; assembly: GCA_964397895.1. Classification (GTDB taxonomy): domain Bacteria; phylum Cyanobacteriota; class Cyanobacteriia; order PCC-6307; family Cyanobiaceae; genus Prochlorococcus_A. Next base: position 1,934 of record CAYNKY010000106.1, on the reverse strand, counting down.
AAGTAAGGAAAAATAAGGGAGTTCGTCAAGTTTACAAATAGAAGCACAACCTATAAATTGATTTTTCATCCCTAAATTTATAGCCAATACTGTCTCTTTTATCAAAGATTCTTTTTTGAGAAATTTCTTGACCCACTTCCACTTTTTACCAACTTTCATAATGACTAAGACTTTTTTATTTTTGTTATTTAACAACTTAAATAATCCTTTTGAATCTTTGGGGCACTCAAAAATTTCTAAAGTCTCTTCATTTTTGATCAATTGAAAATTACTCAATGATGCAGCTACAGAAAACGAAGAAATTCCTGGAATGATCTTTACATCAATTTGAGGATAAGAATGCTCAAATTCTTTCATAATATTGTAAGAACTTGCATATATAGAAGTATCTCCTAAACAAAGTAATGAAACTGTATGTTTATTACTCAAATACCAAAATATTTCTTTAGCTGCACCTCGCCAAATATCCTGAGCATCAAATTCTTTCCTTGCCATAGGAAAAATGATAGGAATTTTTCTTTTTAATTTAATATATTTTTTGACGATATTAGCGGCATGGCTTTCTTTATTTTCCCCTGAAACAGGATAAAAAATTACTGATGATTTTTTAATAGCATCAACAGCAGCTAAAGTTAGTAAAGAAGGATCCCCAGGCCCAACCCCTATAATTTTTAAAGAAGACTTCCCAGGACTGTGGATAAAAAAATTTAACCACTTTATAAGAAATTTTTGTAAATGAATTGATTGGATTTTAAGCATAATTAATCTAACTATGTACCCGAGGCAATTCAAATGTTTTTGAAAGAATTTGCTCTTCTATTTTTGCTAATTCCTCTAATCTTTTTAATGTTTTAGCTTTATCAAATTTGCTTTGAGCTAATTTCCAATAAACACCAAAATGTCTTGCCTCACTTTCTAAAAGAGATTCGTAAAGAACTTTAGAAGCATTATCAATCGAGTTTAAAGCTAAAATTGCTAATCTTTCATGACTTCTAGCTTCTATTATTCCTGCGACTAAAAAACTATCCAACATTCTTAATGGTTCATCTTTTCTAATATTCTTTGCAAGCTCAGAGCCATAAGGTGGTGGCTTTAAAGGTTTAAGCTCCACATTTTTGCTTTTTAGAAAATAAAGTATCTTTTCAAAATGTTCTAACTCTTCTCTTGCAATAGGACTTAATACCTCTGATAGATTTGGCTCTGATGGATATCTAAACATTAATTGAATAGCTACACCAGCAGCTTTTTTCTCACAATGAGCATGATCTATCAATATTTCAAGTGGATTAGCTAAAGCTAAATTTATCCATTTGTTAGATGATAAAGATGACAAATGTTTTATATGAAAAGATGGTCTCCTGATTTGTTCAATCATATAAATTTATTTTTTAAATATTCAGTAATACCCTCAAGAGCAAGTTTATAGCTATTAATTCCAAAACCACTAATGATTCCGATAGCTTTATCAGTAAGAAATGATTCTTTTCGAAAATTTTCTCTACTGAATATGTTAGAAATATGTATCTCCACAAAAGGGATGCTTGAACCAACTAAAGCATCTCTAATAGCTATTGAAGTATGGGTAAACCCACCTGCATTAATAATAATTCCTTGTATTTTTTCAATTGAAGTTTGTATCTTATCTATAATTGCACCCTCATGATTACTTTGAAAGCATTCCATAAAAATACCCTTAGCTTTTGCAAGTTCAACCAACTCATTCTCTATTTCCACCAAAGTTTTTTTACCGTATATTTCTGGTTCTCTAGTTCCCAGTAAGTTAAGATTAGGCCCATTTATTAATAAAATATGCATTAAGAAATTACTCATCTTTTAAATATCGTATCTATAAAGAAACAAAAAAACCAAAACATTTGTGCACAAAGTGACCATTAACTGATAAATTTTTAATATAGGGGTCGGTGCCCGAGTGG